>JAEMGR010000005.1:638384-957576 GCA_016458225.1 Myxococcaceae bacterium JPH2
GCGGTCACCTCACAGCGCCGCATGCCCACGCCGCAGCCGCAGGTGCGGTCGGTGACGAAGCGGGTCGTCTCGCAGGACTCCAGCGTCCACGGGTTCGCGGGGCGCTCCTGCGCCTCGATGGCGCAGACCTTCACGGGGTCCGCGGTGGTGGCCCAGTAAGGCGCGGGCTTCATCACGTAGCCCTCGCGCTCCAGACAGCCGCGCGGCGGGGCGTAGGTGCCGTTCACGTTGTTGCGCTTGTTGAGCGTCAGCGTGCAGCGGTCCAAGCGCGCCAGCGTCGGGTTCGTCTCCGGGTTCGGGTGCGCGAAGGCCACCACGTTGCCGCCGGTGTCCGTCTGCTCCACCGTCAGCGCGGAGGTGGTGTTCTTCGCCGGGTCCGGCAGGCAGAGGAACGGATGCAGCGTGCCGTTGGCGATGCGCCGCATGTCACAGAAGTAGAGGTACTTGGCCGGCAGCACGTCCGGCTTGGACTTCGCCACGGTGCAGTCCGTGAGCGTGGTGTCCGTCACGTCGAGCTGCGTGCACTTGTAATAGCTGGTGTCGTAGTCGTAGCTGACCGGCAGCGGCACGCCCTTCTCGTCGCGGCACTTCTTCTCCGTGACGGCGGGCTCCGCGTGCGGATCCTGCGCGGGGAACAGCGGCTTGCCGTCCGCGCCCAGCTTGTTGCAGTCGTCCTGCGCGATGTACGAGTCGCAGGTGACGCCGTTGAGGCCGCGCAATCCCGCGGAGGGGTTGTTCGCGAAGCCGTAGGCGCTCGTCGCCGTACCCGCGCCGCCAACGCGCGAGTCACCCGCATCGTAGACGCTCGCGCTGATGTTCGAGCGCAGCAGCGCGCGGTGATACGTGCGCATCCGCTGGTAGAAGGACTCTTGCTTCATCATCGCCTGGATGTCTTCGGCGGTGATGGAGCCCTTGGCCTGGACGACCTGGTATTCCTCCAGGGTCGGCGGACGGCCCAACAAGTCGAGGGAGAGCTGACGCAGGTGACGCTCCAGCGGAACCTTCGCAACAGGAGCGCAGACCGCGTCCTCAGCGGAAGCTGGCAGCGAGAGCAGAATCGCGGCGCCAGCCAGCAGGCCGAGGCAACGCACTGAGGGCACGAGGACCTCCGAGAGGGGGGATCGGGGGCGAACCGTCAGATTGTGCCTGCTTTTCTTGTTAAAGATCCAGCAGGCCTAAACGACGCCTTCATCCGACATGTGCGTCCACGCACTCGACGTGGTTGCAACCCTGGGCGGCCCGAGCGAGATAGGGCGCCATGTCCACCGCCGCCTCCGCCTCCACGCCCCCGCGGGTGTCCGACCGCGCTTTCTTCGTCTTTACCGGTGTGGTCTCCGCTGTCGCACTCGCCTTCCTGGGTTGGCTCCTGCTCATCCGCCGAGGCGGCGCGGTGGGGGGGAGCGTGGACCTGCGGTTCCTGCCCGCGGTCAACGCGAGCCTGAACGCCACCGCGGCGGTGCTCCTCATCGCCGGCTGGGTGGCCATCAAGCGGGGCGCGCGGAAGGTGCACCAGTACCTCATGGTGGGGGCCTTCGCGGCGTCGGCGCTCTTCCTCGTCTGCTACATCGCCTACCACTACGTCCACGGCGATACCCGCTACGTCGGAGACTGGCGCGGCCTGTACCTGTGCGTGCTGGCCAGCCACGTCCTGTTGTCCATCTCCGTGGTGCCCATGGCGCTGGTGGCCTTCTACTTCGCGTGGCGCCGCGACTTCGCCCGTCACCGGAACGTGACGCGCTGGCTCGCCCCCATCTGGACCTACGTGTCCATCACCGGCGTGCTCGTGTTCTTCATGCTGCGCGGGGGCATGCCAGCCGCGTAGCGCCGCGCACGGAACGCGGACGAGGTGCCCTGCGCGGACCGCGTCGCGGCCACGCAGTTGGTCACTTGTCGGCGGTCACCGGGCGGTGCAGCACCTTGGGAATCTCCGCCGCCAAGAGGTCGATGGCGGCGCGGGTCTTCGACGGGAGGTAGCGCGTCTTGGGCCAGACGGCGTGAATCTCGGCGGAGACCACGCGCTCCGCGTCCAGCACCAGCGACAGCTCCCCGGAGCGCACGTAGCGGCCCAGCAACCAGCACGGCAGCCACGCGAGCCCCGCGCCCGCGATGGCCGCGTCGGCGATGGCCTGCACGTCATCGAAGCGGATGCGGCTGGCGATGCGAATCTCGCGGATGCGCCCCTCCGTGTCGCGCACGTGCCAGCCCTTGTCGTTGCCGAAGCTGCCGTAGACGATGCCCGTGTGCGACGCCAGCGCGTCGAGCGTGGCGGGCCACCCATGCGCCGCCAGGTACGCCGGCGACGCGCAGATGCCCATGGCCTGAGTGCCCAGGTGTCGCGCGGCGAGGCTCGCGCTGTCCGGCAGGCTGCCCACGCGCACGCCGAGGTCGAACCCCTCGTTGACCAGGTCCACCGCGCGGTCGTTGAAGGACAGCTCCACCTCCAGGCGCGGGTACTGCTTCGCCAGCGTCATCAGCAGCGGGGCCACGCAGTGGCGTCCGAACAGCACCGGCACGCTGACGCGCAGACGCCCGGTCGGCTCGCGTCGGCCCGAGTCGAGCGCGGCCTCGGCCGCATCCAGCTCGCCCAGCGCACGCACGCAGCGCTCGTAGAACGCCTGCCCGTCCTCGGTGAGGCTCTGGCGTCGCGTGGTCCGGTGGAACAGGCGCACGCCCAGCCGGTGCTCCAGCCGCGCGATGGTCTTCCCCACCGCCGAGCGCGTCAGCCGCATCCGCTCGGCGGCCTCCGCGAAGCTCCCCGCGTCCACGGCCTGGACGAACGTGGAGATGCCACTCAGTCGCTCATTCATGGCGGTCGATTGGTTCCTCTGAGGCTACACAGTGCGTAGCACAAGACGTCACTGAGGATAATCCGGCACCGATATCTTCGCTTCACGGGTCACGGCCACCGCCGAGATGGCGGCGCTCGATTGCCTCCCGCTGAAGCCCCTCTTCTGGAGATATCCCCCATGCAGGCCTATCGCATCGCCCCCAACACGCAGGTCCCCTTTGGCCTCGAGCGCTTCGAGCGCGAGGCCCGCGCTCCCGGTCCCCACGAGGTGCTGGTGCGCGTGCGCGCGGTGTCCCTCAACTACCGCGACCTCATCATTTCGCGCATGGCCAACTCGATGAAGGGCAAGGTCCCCACGCCCATCCCCTGCTCGGATGGCGCGGGTGACGTCATCGCGGTGGGCACGAACGTGACGCGCTTCCGGCCGGGTGACCGCGTGGCCGCGTCGTTCTTCCCGCACTGGGTGGATGGCCCCGTCAGCGCCCAGCGCACCTCGGAGCCGCTCGGTGGCCTTGACGCGGACGGCATGCTGGCCGAGCACGTGGTGCTCCCCGAGAGCGCCTTCTACGCGGTGCCCGCGCACCTGGACTACGCCGAGGCCGCCACCCTGCCCTGCGCGGGCGTCACGGCCTGGAACGCGCTCTTCGTCGAGGGCCACGTGAAGCCAGGCGGCACCGTGCTCATGCTGGGGACGGGCGGCGTGTCCGTGTGGGCCATGCAGCTCGCGCGAGCCGCGGGCCTGCGGACGATCATCACCTCGTCCAGCGATGAGAAGCTCGCGCGGGCGCGGGCGCTCGGCGCGCATGAAACCATCAACTACCGCACCACGCCGGAGTGGCAGGACGAGGTGCTCCGGCTCACCCAGGGCCAGGGCGTGGACATGGTGGTGGAGGTCGGCGGGCAGGACACCATCAACCGCTCCATCGCCTCGCTCCGCATGGGCGGGCGGCTGACCATCGTGGGCCGGGTCAGCGGCGCGGGCGGCGCCCCGGTGGAGCCCATCAGCCTCATCGTTGGCAACAAGCACATGTCGGGCGTCTACGTGGGCAGCCGCGCCATGGCCGAGGACCTCTGCAACTTCGTGTCGTTGACGGGCATCCGCCCGGCGGTGGATCGCGTCTTCGACTTCGCGGACGCGCCCCAGGCCTTTTCCTATCTGGAGAGCGCCGCGCACTTCGGCAAGGTCATCATCCGCGTGGGGAACTGAGTCCCACGCGGAGGAGCGAGCGACGCCTCACGCCAGCGCTGGCACAGACGTGCTGGGCTCGGGAGGCGTCGCGCTGGTGAATGTCCCAGGCGACAGTTCCCCCACCGTCTCGCCGTGCTGGCTGAGGTCGAGCCCCTCTTCCTCGGCCTCGCGCGTGACGCGCAGCGGGACGATGCGGTCCACCAACTTGTAGAGCAGCCACGAGCCCGCGAACGAGAACACCGAGACGATGAGCAGCCCCAGCAGGTGCATGAGGAACGTGCGCGTGCCGCCGTAGAGCAGGCCCACGTCCTTGGCCAGCACGCCCGTGAGCACCATGCCCACCACGCCGCCCAGGCCGTGGCAGGGGAAGACATCCAGCGTGTCATCGATGGCGGTGCGGCTCTTGAAGTTCGCCGCCGCGTTGCTCACGAAGCTGGCCACCAGCCCCACCAGGATGCTCTGCCCCACGGTGATGTAGCCCGCGGCGGGCGTCACCGCGACCAGCCCCACCACCGCGCCCACGCAGGCCCCCAGCGCGCCCGGCTTGCGTCCGCGCAGCCAGTCAAAGGCAATCCATCCGAGCATCGCCGCGGCGGACGCCGTGTTCGTCGTGGCGAACGCCAGCGTCGCCGTGCCCGACGCGGCCAGCGCCGAGCCCGCGTTGAAGCCGAACCACCCGAACCACAGCATGCCCGTGCCCAGCATCACGAAGGGCAGGTTGGCGGGAGCGTGCGTCGCGTGCTCCTTGTGCCCCTGGCGCCGCCCGAGCACCAGCGCGCCCGCCAGCGCCGCGAAGCCCGCGGACATGTGCACCACCGTGCCGCCCGCGAAGTCCAGCACGCCCCAGCGATGCAGGAAGCCCTCCGGGTGCCAGGTCCAGTGCGCCAGGGGCGCGTAGATGAACAGGCTGAAGAGGACCATGAAGAGCACGTACGCCTTGAAGCGCACCCGCTCGGCGAACGCGCCCGTGATCAGCGCGGGCGTGATGATGGCGAACTTGAGCTGGAAGAGCGCGAACAGCAGGAGCGGCACCGTGGGCGCGAGGTCGGGGTGCGTTCGAGTCCCCACGCCGCTGAACATGAAGAAGGTGCGCGGATCCCCGATGAGGCCGTGGAAGCTCGCGCCGAAGCTCAGGCTGAAGCCCACCACCACCCAGAGCAGGCTGATGACCGCCATGGCGATGAAGCTCTGGAGCAGCGTGGACACCACGTTCTTCAGCCGGACCATCCCGCCATAGAAGAACGACAGGCCGGGCGTCATCAGCAGCACCAGCGCGGTCGCCGTGAGCAGCCACGCCGTGTCCGCGGCGTTGAGCGGACCGCCTTCCGTCACCTGCTCGGCCGGCACCCACAACAGCCCCGCCACTCCCACACCCACCAGCAGCGCCAGAACCAGCCACTTCCGCATCGCGGCACCTCTCGCAAGAGTCGACGCAACGCATCATCCGCATGGATGTCCTTATTTTCAATCCGTTGGACCTAATTCATCTGGAAATATGGATATCTCCGAGCGAATCTAGGCCATTTGTCCAACCTCTTGCTCGAAGCCAGGTGTACCCGGCGGCTTGCTCGCCGCCTCAGTTCATCCGGGATGCGTTCGTGGCCCCCGTTTCGGTGTCCTCTTCGGGGCCTCCGTCATCGGTCTCTTCGTCCGCCTCGGCGGAGATGTCCTTCGGGAGGCCGTCCACGTAGGTGACGACATTGCCGGGCATGGCGGGCACGCGCGGGCCGGGCGTCACCACGCCCGTGAGGTTGAGCGGATCCACTCCGGACAGGCTCACCGTCACGCCCGAGGGCGGAGACCGGCGCACCGCTCGCGCCATGTCCACGGCCTCGGGCAGCGCGAACTGCTCACCCACGAAGCCCGCCACGAAGCGGCCTCCGCGCAGCTCGCCGCGCGCCTCCATCCGGCGATACACGCGGAGCAGCTCGCGCCACGACGGGGCCAGGGACTCGCGCATCACCAGGTCGCGCCACACGATGCCGTAGCGCTGGAGGAACAACCGCGCCAGTGAGTCCATCACCTCGTCCGCGGACTTCGGCTCGGCCGGAGCGAGCAGGCTCCAGCGCCCCGGGCCGCCGCGCTGCAACAGCTTCTGCCGCTTGCGGTGCGCGGGACTCTGGAGGACGCGCAGGTTCTGCACCGCGTCCGCCGTGACGAGCCCCCGCGCCACCAACTCCCACAGCGAGTCCTCCACCTCGGCTGGCAGGCGCCGCGCTCGCGTCACCAGCTCCTGGAAGAAGCACGCGCCTCGGCGCTCCAGCACGGCCACCACGTCTCGCGCGGGCGCGCTCAGGTCGGGCGGCAGCCACACTCCGCCATCCGCCAGCACCGCGTGAGGGCGCGCGGCGGCGAGCATCCACTCCAGGTCCTCGCGCACGGTGAACGTGAGCGGAGCGTTGCGCGTGGGCGAGGCCCGCGAGGTGCGCACCGGCTCGGGCTCCGGCGGAGGCACGGCCGCGCCTCGACGCGGCCCCGGCGGCTTCGGGGGATCCTTCAGCGTGACGCGTCCCCAGGCGACCTCGCCCGCGTAGCACGCGCGCTCCATGAGGTCGGGCGTGTAGCCACGCATGCGCGCGGGAAGCAGGAAGCGCTCCCACGCGGAGGCCGGCGCTTCGTAGCCTTGCAACAGTCGCACGGCCTTGAGCAGGCCCGTGGAGCCCCGCAGCGCGTCCACGTCCTCCAGGTGGTGCCAGCGAAAGAGGAAGCGCATGAAGTCCTGCGCGCTGAGCGGCTCGATCTCCCGGCGCAGGCGCCCCACCGTCATGCGGTGGATGCGCTGCAGCAGGCGACGGTCACACCACTCCAGCGGCGGTGACTCGGACGCGGTGTCGCGGGGGCGGAACTGGCCGCGCAGCACCGAGCCCTGGCTCTCCAACTGGTGCAGCGCCGCGTCCACATCGGACGGGTCCAGCATCGTCAGCCGGGCCAGCTCCTCCACGGTGGTGGGCCCGAGCATCTCCATGCGTCCGCGCACCACCTGGAGCACGGCCGCCTCGCGCTCCACGGGCCGGTCGTACTCCAGCACCGGGAGCGGTGGCTGCGTCGACGCGGACGGGAAGAGGGCGCGCACCGCGTTGCCTCGCTCGGCCGTCACGAGGAAGCGCGCGGCCGGCAGCTCCAACCACGCCACGCGCCCCTGCGCGAAGAGCGGAACCTCCATGCCGCGCGGCACTTCCGAGGCTCGCACCAGCACGAGCTGCAAGAGCGCGTCGTGCAGCTCGTCCTCGTCGCGCATGGGCGGCGCCGCGTCCTCCACCACTTGCGCGATGGCGTCCGCGTCGAGCGCTCCGAAGGCGGCGGCGTCCTCGGCGGGCAGCGCGCGGCGCAGGGCCACGTTGCGCACGCGGCGCTCCTCGGCGGGCGCGTCATCCAGAAAGGTGTAGGGCTGGCTGTTGATGAGCGCGTGCGCGAACACGCTGGGCTCCGGCACATCGCGCGCGACGAGCTGGACAGAGCCGTCCTTCATGCGCCGCAGCACCTCGCGGAGCCCCTCGATGTCCATGGCCTCGCGCAGACAGTCCGCCATCGCCTGGTTCACCAGCGGATGGTCGGGCAGCTCGATGTCGCCTCCGCCGTGGTTGTCCTGGCACCCCACCTGCGCGGGGAACACCGCGGCGAGCAGGTCCTCGCTGCGCGCGCGCTGGATGTTCGGCGCCACGCGCTTGCCGCCCATCATCCGACTCAGCGTCAGCGCCCGCGTGGCCACCCACCGGAAGCGCGTGCCGAACAGCGGCGACTGGAGGATGGCCTGCACCAGCACCTCCTCCACGTGGTCCGGGTGGAGGAAGTCGAAGATGTCCGCCAGCGGGAACGAGTGCTGCTCGCCCAGGGACAGCAGGATGCCGTCCTCGGTGGCCGCGGCCTGAAGCTCGAAGTCGAACGAGCGGCAGAAGCGCTTGCGCAGCGCCATGCCCCACGCGCGGTTGATGCGACTGCCGAAGGGCGCGTGGATGATGAGCTGCATGCCGCCCGCTTCATCGAAGAAGCGCTCGGCCACGACGGTGGTGTTGCTGGGCACCACATCGCCGAGCATCTTCTTCCCCAGGCGCAGGTAGCCCAGCAGCGCGTCCACCGCGGGCGGCGGCACCTTCAGCTCCTTCTCCAGGAAGCCCGCCGCGTCCTCGCGCGCGAGCAACTCGGTGCGCAGGCGGCCCACCTGGAGGCTCAGCTCGTCGGTGCGTCCGGGCGCCTCGCCGCGCCAGAAGGGCACGTTGGGCGGAGCGCCATGCGCGTCCTCCACCACCACCGTGCTGCCCAGCACGCGCTGCACGCGCCACGCGGTGCTGCCCAAGAGGAAGATGTCTCCCGCCGAGGACTCCACCGCGAAGTCCTCGTCCAGCGTGCCCACCACCTTGCCCTCGGGCTCCGCCGTCACCGTGAAGGTGAAGGTGTCCGGGATGGCGCCGCCGTTGGTGAGCGCGGTGATGCGCACGCCTCGCCGCCCCTTGAGCCGCTGGTTCACCCGGTCGCGGTGCAGGTGGATGCCGCCTCGACCGCGGCGCTCGGCCACGCCCTCGGAGAGCATCTCCAGCACCTGCTGGTACTCCTCCCACGTGAGGTCGCGGTACGGGTAGGCGCGCTGAAGGATGCTGAAGAGCGCGCGCTCGTCCCACTCCTCGCAAGCGCATGCGGCGACAATCTGCTGCGCCAGCACGTCCATCGGTTTCTCGGGGATGATGACCCGGTCCAGGTCCCCCTCGCGCACGGCGTTGAGCAGCGCGACGCACTCCACCAGCTCGTCGCGGGTCATCGCGAAGAGTACGCCCTTGGAGATGCCGGCCTTGTGGTGGCCCGCACGGCCCACTCGCTGCAACAACACCGAGATGGCCTTCGTGCTGCCCAACTGCACCACGAGGTCCACGTTGCCCACGTCGATGCCAAGTTCGAGCGAGGCGGTGGCCACCATGCAGCGCAGGCGGCCCTCCTTCAGCTTCTCCTCGGCGACGAGCCGCATCTCGCGCGACATGCTGCCGTGGTGCGCGGCCACCAGTTCCTGGCCCAGGCGCTCGCCCAGGTCGTGCGCCACGCGCTCGGACATCTTGCGCGTGTTCACGAAGATGAGCGTGGTGCGGTGCTCGCCGATGAGCTGGAGGATGCGGTCATAGACCTGACCCCACATCTCATGGCTCGCCACGGAGGACAGCTCCGCGTCGGGAATCTCCACCCGCAGCTCCCACGGGCGCAGGTGGCCTACCTCCACCCGCTTGCAGTCGCGATGCGTGGCGCCGGTGAGGAACCCGGCGATGGCATCCAGCGGCTTCTGCGTGGCGGACAGACCGATGAGCTGCGGCCTCACGTCCGTGAGCGCCTTGAGTCGCTCCAGCGACAACGTGAAGTGACTGCCGCGCTTGTCCCGCGCCAGCGCGTGGATTTCGTCCACGATGACCGTGCGCACGGAGCGCAGGGTGGCGCGGGCGCGCTCGGCGGTGAGGTAGAGATAGAACGACTCGGGCGTGGTGATGAGGATGTGCGGCGGGCGGCGCACCATCTGCGCGCGCTCGGCGGCGGGCGTGTCACCGCTGCGCACCTGCACCCGGAGCGGCTGGGGTGAGAAGCCCTCCGCGCGAGCCAGCGCCATCAGCTCCTCGAGCGGCTGGAGCAGGTTCTTCTGCACGTCATTGCCCAGCGCCTTGAGCGGGGACACGTACAGGACCTGCGTGCAGTCCGGCAGCGTGCCCTCCAGCGCCAGTCGGAACAGCGAGTCCAGCGCGGCGAGGAAGGCCGCCAGCGTCTTGCCGCTGCCGGTGGGCGCGGCGACGAGGACGTCATGGCCCGCCTGGATGAGCGGCCAGCCCTCCACCTGGGGACGACTGGGCTCGCCCAACCGCGAGGCGAACCAGCGACGAACCACCGGATGGAATGCGGCCAGCGCGGGGTGAGCCGCGTACTCGGCCGCGAAGTCGAGGTGAATCTGCGGGGACATGGCAGCGCTCTCCCGTCTCAGCCTGAACACAGGTACAGGCCGCCGTCAACGCGCGCGGACGCGACCTGTCCGGACAGCCCACGAAGGCCCGCGCATCCCTTCTGGAACAACACTCGGCCAGGCCATCCACCGCACGACTCTCGTGCGCCCCAGGGCCCGGCTCCTTGCCCGCCTCAGTTGCGCGGCAGGTGCACGGTGAAGGTCGTGCCCGAGTCCGCGCTGGAGGCCACCTCCACCGAACCCCCGTGCGCGGTGATGATCTGCCGCGTGATGTAGAGCCCCACGCCCAGCCCCGTGGGCGCGCCCTTCTCACGCGGCGCTCGCCCCGCCTGCCGCCACACGCCGAAGAGTCGCGGCAGGTCCATGGGCGCGATGCCCGGCCCTTGGTTGTGCACGCACAGCACCGCCTCGGAGTCCTTGCCCTCCGCGAGGACGCGCACCCGACTCTCGACGGGGCTGTAGCGCAGCGCGTTCGCGACCAGGTGCGTGATGACCTGCTCCAGTCGGTCCGCGTCCCACGCGCCGCGCCCATCCCCTTGCAGCTCCAGCTCGACGGCCCGGTCCGGGTGGCTCGCTCGCAGCGCTTCCACCGTGCAGCGCACCACCTCGAAGAGGTCGCAGCGCTCGCGCAGCACCGGCATGCCACCGCCCAGTCGCGCACGCGCGAAGTCGAGGAGCTGACGAATCATCCGGTCCATGCGACCGGCGCTCGAGAGGATGCGGCCTGTCAACATCGCCTGTCGCTCGTCCAGCGTGCCGCGTCGCTGAAGCTGCTGCGCGGACATGGACAGCGCGTTGAGCGGGTTGCGCAGGTCGTGCCCCAGCATCCCGAGGAACTGCTCCAGGAACTCCTCGGCGCCGCTCTCGCGAGTCGGCGGCGCGACCATGGCCAGCTCCAGCAGGTGTTGCTGGTGGCTCACCTGCTCGGACAGCTCGCGGGCCTCACGCTCGGCGCGGCGCAGGCGCAGCAGCAGCGTCACCTGCGACAGCAATCCGCCCGCGTCCACCGGGGCCAGCCGCCAACAGTCCGGGCCCCACTCCGAGCCCGCGGGCTCGGCACCGGATGGCGCCTCCGCGTCACCCACCCACAGCACCCAGGCGCCGTGCGTGCGCGATGCTCGCCGCAAGCCCTGGCACGTCTCCCGCGCCTCGGACCGAGGGGCCCGCGTCTCCACGAGCACGAGGTCCACGTCCACGGCCAGCCGCGTCAGGGACTCTCCGTGGACATCCGAGGCGAGGACCTCGAAGCCCGCGCGCTCGAGGAGACGTGCGGTGCTGGCGCGGCTCGCGGGGTCGTCGTTGACGTGAAGGATGACCGGGGGCGAAGGCATCATGCGAGGCGTCCGGGAAGTGCCCCCTTCGTAGCGTCAGGGCTCCCCAGGTGCCAAGTCCCGGACGCTCGGGAAACGTGGCCGCTCGCCGAGGAGGCGGGGGGTCAGTGGGAGGCAGTGGGTGACACGCGCCGCTCCCCCATCGGCGCGTTTCGCGATAGGGAGGAGGCCATGCGCGCTCCCTGTCGCCCGCTCCCCGCGGATGGACGTTTCCTCCAGTCCGTCGGTCCCACGCCGCTCGTCCCTGTGAAGCTGGACGCGGATGGACCCACCATCTGGTGCAAGCTCGAGTTCCTCAACCCCAGCGGCTCCACCAAGGACCGCATCGCGCGGTACATGCTGGAGAAGGCCTGGCGCCTGGGTGAGCTGTGCCCGGGCGGCAAGGTGGTGGAGGCCTCCAGCGGCTCGACGAGCATCGCCCTGGCGCTGGCCAGCGCGCAGATGGGCTGCAGCTTCACCGCGGTCATGCCCGAGGGCGTGACGGACGAGCGCCTCCTGACCATCCGCGCGTATGGCGGTGACGTGCTGCTCGTCCCGCGCGCCGAGGGCATCCGTGGCGCCATCGCCCGCGCCGAGTCCTTCGCGAAGGAGCACGGCGCCTATGCGCCGCGCCAGTTCGAGAACCCCGACAACGCCGAGGCGCACCGCGTGTGGACGGGGCAGGAGATTCTCGCGCAGGTGCCGGGCGGGCTCGTGCACGGCGTGGTGAGCGGCGTGGGCACCGGCGGCACCGTGGTGGGCCTGTATCAGGCGTTCGCGGAGGCCGGCTGTCCGGTGACGGCGTTCGTCGCGCGGCCCGTGGCGGGCCTCGGCTGCGACATCGAGTGCTGCAGCTTCAGCTCGCGCGTGCCGGGCGTGGTGGACGGCCTGTCGCGGCTGTACCGCGAGGCCGACATGCCGGGCACCGTGGAGCTGGACATCTCCGACGACGTGGCCATGGGCACCGCGCGCGCGCTCATCCGCCGAGGCTTCCCCGTGGGCCCGTCCTCGGGCCTCAACTACGCGGCCGCCGTCGAGGCCGCCAGGCGCCTGGGGCCCAGCGCGCAGGTGGTGACGGTGTTCCCGGACCGCATGGAGCGCTACTTCTCCACCGAGCTCATCCAGCCGAAGCCCGCGCCCGCCAAGGGCGTGGCCTAGCAGTCCCGTCTCACGGCTACGGCCGGGCTTCGTCCGAGGAGCCCGGCCGCGCGCCGCTCTGCCCCAACCGCCGCAGGGCCTCCGCCGTCGCCGCGTCCGCTGGGAAGAAGGACTCGATGGCCAGCTCCGACAGCGTGATGTCGTTGGCCGTGCCGAACACGGTGATGGTGCTGAACAGCGAGAGCTGACCCGCTTCCGTGTCGAGCCGCAGCGGCACCACCACGCCCACGTCCGGGGACTCGTGCATGGACGACCCGCCCGCGGGCGCGGGCAGCGCCTTGAGTTCCTCCAGCAGGTTCGACAGCGTGCTGTCGGTCGACATCTCCACCTGACGGTGCAGCCGCGCCAGCAGGTGTCCGCGCCACTGCGCCAGGTTGACGATGCGCGGGGCGAGTCCTCGCGGATGCAGGCTCAGCCGCAGCACGTTCACCGGCGGCTGGAGCAGCGCAGGGTCCACGCCCACGAGCAGCGGCGCGATGGCCCCGTTCGCGGAGACGAGCGTCCAGTGGCGATCCACCGCGAGGGCCGGATAGGGCTCGTGTCCCGAGAGCACCATGTCCACGGCCTCGCGCGCGGCGCGCAGCGCGGGGTCATCCAACTGCCGCTCTACGTAAGTAGGCGCATGGCCGGCGGCCACCAGCAGGCCGTTGCGGTCGCGCAGCGGAATCTCCAGCTCCTCGGCCAGGTGGAGAATCATCTCCCGGCTGGGAATCGAGCGCCCCGTCTCCATGAAGCTGATGTGCCGCGTGGAGACTTCCGCGCGCAGGGCCAGCTCCATCTGACTGATGCCCCGCTGCTGGCGCCACTTGCGCAGCAGCTCTCCGACAGGACGACTCCGGGGTGCCATGGCCGCTCACCATAAGCAGGGGCCACGCGCCAATCCACCGGATGCGCACCCCCCCCGGCAATTACCTCGCGCGTCATCGCGGGCCTCGAGCGACCTCTCTACTTTGCGACTCACTCACCGGGCGGCACCGCACGCCGCCCTCACCCAGGAGCAGAGCATGGACACCGTCGCCAACTCCCAGTCCCCGCTGCGCAAGGCCTTCATCCTCGACGCCGTCGCCACGAGCGCCATGGGCGTGATGCTCGCCGCGGGCGCCGGGATGCTCACCTCCTTGCTCGGCCTGCCCGTGGAGTTGCTGCGCTGGACCGGCCTCGCGCTCATCCCCTTCGGCGCCATCCTCGCCGTGGTGGGGATGCGGCAGAACATCCCGGCGGGACTCGCCTGGCTCCTCATCGGCTGCAACGCGATGTGGGTGGTGGACAGCCTGCTGCTCCCCTTGAGCGGCTGGGTGCAGGCCACCGCGCTGGGCACGGTCTTCGTGGTGGGCCAGGGCCTGGTGGTCGCGGTGTTCGTGGGCCTGGAAGTCGCGGGGCTCCGTCGCGCGCAGCGCTCCAGCGTGGCCTGACCTCCGGGGTGCGCCGCCCGGCCCCGTGAAGGGCAACCGGGCGGCCCCTCGGGGCAGGACAGGCGCGCAGGACACCGGCGCTATAGTCCGCGCCCACCATGAAGAAGGACTCCCTCTCGGGACGCACCCGGCGCGCGGCCTGGCGCGAACTGTGGCTCACGCTCGCCCCCGCGCTGCTGCTCGTCGCCGCGGCGTTCGCCGGCACCTTCTATTTCGTCCAGCCCGCGCCCCCCATGAAGCTCGTGCTCGCGGTGGCGCCCGACGAAGGCGGCTTCAAGTACTACGCGCGCCGCTATCAAGAGTTCCTCGCGCGACACGGCGTCACCCTGGAGCTGCGCGCCACGAAGGGCTCCGCCGAGAACCTCGCGCTGCTCAACTCGGACACTCCGGGCGCCGACGTGGCCTTCGTGCAGAGCGGCACGCCCGGCATCGACAAGGTCAGCCACGTGCTGTCGCTGGGCAGCGTGGCCTATGTGCCCCTCTGGGTGTTCTACCGAGGCGAGAGCGTGGAGGACCTGCGCGGACTCCAGGGCCGGCGCATCGCCGTGGGCCCCGAGGAGAGCGGCACGCGGGCCCTGGCGCTCACCCTCTTGAAGGCCAACGGCGCGGACGCGTCCCCCGCCACCGAGCTGCTCCCGTACGAGCGCGCCGAGGCCATCGAGCAGCTCAAGGCCGGACAGGTGGACGCGGTGTTCCTCGTCTCTCCCGCCGAGTCGCCGGCCATCCAGAAGCTCGCGGCGATCCCCGGCGTGCGCCTGCTCGACTTCGTGCGCGCCGAGGCCTATGTGCGTCGCTACCCGTACCTGTCGAAGCTCGTGCTCCCGCGCGGCGTCTTCGACCTGGCCCGGGACGTTCCAGCGAAGGACGTGACGCTCGTGGCGCCCACCGCGAACCTGGTGGTGACGGACCGCCTGCACCCGGCGCTCAAGTACCTGCTCCTGCGCGCCGCGAGCGAGGTCCACGGCGGCTCCGGCCTGCTGGACCGGGCTGGTGAGTTCCCGTCACCGCGTGAAGCGGGGCTCGTGCTCGGCAGCGAGGCGCGGCGCTACTACGAGTCCGGTGTCCCGCTGCTCCAGCGTCACCTGCCCTTCTGGGCCGCGAACCTGGTGGATCGGCTGTGGGTGATGTTGGTGCCCTTCATCGCGGTGGTGGTGCCGCTGGGCAAGGCCGTGCCCGCGTTCCTCCTGTGGCGCGTGCGCTCGCGCATCTTCAAGTGGTACGCGCGACTCAAGGAGATCGAGATTCAGCTCGAGGAGAACCCCGGCCGCCCCATGCTGGAAGGGATGCTCGCGCGACTCGACGAGGCCGAGCGCGAGGTGAACCGCATCCCCATGCCCATCGCCTACGCGGAGAACCTCTACTTCTTCCGCGAGCACATCGACGTGGTGCGCCGCCGCATCACCCGCCGACTGACGGACGCGCCCTCGGAGAGCATCGACCCCGCGGTCTCCGCGTTGAGCTGACGGACTCCGGGCTAGGTGCGCATGCGCAGCCGCGTCTCGTGCACGGCATCCAGGGGCGCGGTCTTCTCGCGCTCCGCGGAGCGCAGCAGGCGCAGGATGCTGGGCCCCAGCACATCAATCTCCGTGGACGCGTACGTCTCCGTGCCGAAGCGCTGAATCGTCTTGAGCTGCTCCTCCAAGATGCGCACGTCCTGCCGGAAGATGTGCAGCGCCACCGGCACGGCGAGCGGCAGCACCGCGCGCAAGAGCAGCCGGGGCAGCGGCAACCGGAACGTGGCCACCGCGTACACCTGCGTGTCGTAGTCGGACACCGGCGTCATCGCGGAGGTGACGAGGATGTGGCTGCCCTCGCCGATTCGGTACTCCACCTGCGCGATGGACGGCAGCAGGAAGCGGTCGAAGTGCTGCACCACGCCGCCTCCGGGCGCGAGCACCCGGCCCACCAGTCCCGTCGGGCGCGGCTCGCCCACGTACTCCGCCTCCACCCGGTCCGCGCTCCGGCGCACGACGACGTCGATGTCGTTGCGCTTCGCCTCGGTGCGAAAGAGGCCGCCGTGCAGGTAGGCGGTGTGCGGAACATCCAGCGTGTTCTCCAGCACCGCGTGCAGCGTGCCCGGCGCGCGCAGCACGCGGCGCACCGTGGTGTAGTCCGCGGCGTCCAGCAGCGGGAAGCGGAAGGGCTCGGAGGTCGGCTCGACGCCGGGCGTGGAGTAGACCCAGATGAAGCCGTCCTGCTCGCGGGTGGCGTACGAGGCCGCGCAGCGCGACTTCGCGGCGGGCTCACCGAGGAACCCCGGGATGGCGCGGCACTGGCCCTCCCGGTCGAACTTCCACCCGTGATAGCCGCACTGGAGCTGCCCGTCCCGCACCTGCCCCAGGGACAGCGGCACGTTGCGGTGAGGGCAGCGGTCCAACAGCGCGGCGGGCTTGCCCGTCTCGTCGCGGAAGAGGACGAGCGGCGTGCCTTGCAGCGTGCGCGCCACGGGCTTGCGACCCAGCTCCCGTGACGCGCAGAGGATGAACCACGAATTCGGCAGGCGGACGACCGAGACATGGCCCGCGGGGGCGGCAGGGGTTCGCGACTCCTCGCGAGCGTTCATGCCGCCAGTCTAATGTCACCCGCGCCCGGCGTGCGCTAGAGCTTCAGCCGACGCAGCCTGAGGGCGTTTCCGATGACGGACACCGACGAGAGGCTCATCGCCGCGCTGGCGAAGATGGGGCTCAGGAGCAGGCCGAACACCGGATACAGGACGCCCGCCGCCAGGGGCACGCCCAGCAGGTTGTAGATGAAGGCGAAGAAGAGGTTCTGCCGGATGTTGCGCAGCACGCCCTCGCTCAACCGGCGCGCTCGGACGATGCCGCGCAGGTCTCCCTTCACCAGCGTCACGCCCGCGCTCTCCATCGCGATGTCCGTGCCCGTGCCCATGGCGATGCCCACATCCGCCTGAGCGAGCGCTGGGGCATCGTTCACCCCGTCCCCCGCCATCGCCACCACGCGCCCCTCCTGCTGGAGCTTGCGCACCGCGTCTCCCTTCCCGTCCGGGAGCACGCCCGCGATGACCTCGGTGATGCCCAGCCGCTTCGCCACCGCCTCGGCCGTGGTGCGGCTGTCGCCGGTGAGCATCACCACGCGCAGGCCCTCGGAGCGAAGCTGCGCCAGCGCCTCGGGCGTGGTGTCCTTCACCGGGTCTTCCACGCCCAACAGCCCCGCCAGCCGTCCGCCCGCCGACACGAGCACCACCGTCTGGCCCTCCGCGCGCAGGGACTCGGCGCGCTCCGTCAGGGCCCGAGCGTCCACGCCGCGAGCGTTCATCAGCGCCGCGTTGCCCAGGGCGACATCGGTTCCGTCCACGCGCCCGGTGACGCCCTGCCCCGTGTGGGACTGGAAGCCCTCCACCGACGCGAGCACCACGCCCTGCGCCTGCGCACCGGCCACGATGGCCGCCGCGAGCGGATGCTCACTGCCGCGCTCCAGGCTCGCGGCCAGCCGCAGCAGGTGCGACGCATCCAGACCCGCGGCGGGAAGCACCGTGACGAGTTGGGGCTTGCCCTGCGTCAGCGTGCCCGTCTTGTCCACCACCAGGGTGTCCACCGCCGCCAGCCGCTCCAGCGCCGCCGCGTCTTTGATGAGCACGCCCACGCCCGCGCCTCGGCCCGTGCCCACCATGACGGACATGGGCGTGGCCAGGCCCAGCGCGCACGGGCACGCGATGATGAGCACCGCCACCGCGTTGACGAGCGCATGCGCCAGCCGCGGCTCCGGGCCCCAGATGGCCCACACCGCCGCCGTCAGCACCGCCACCGCGATGACCGCCGGCACGAAGACGCTGGCCACCTTGTCCGCCAACCGCTGGATGGGCGCGCGGGTCCGCTGCGCCTCGCTCACCCGCTGGACGATGCGAGAGAGGAGCGTGTCACGCCCCACGCGCTCCGCGCGCATCACCCACGAGCCCGTGCCGTTCACCGTCCCGCCCGTCACCTTCGCGCCCGCCGACTTCTCCACCGGCACGGACTCGCCCGTCACCATCGACTCGTCCACCGCGCTGGCGCCCTCCAGCACCACGCCATCCACCGGGACCTTCTCGCCAGGGCGCACCCGGAGCCTGTCCCCCACGTGCACGTGAGACAGCGGCACGTCCTCCTCGTGGCCATCCTCCCGAACGCGCCGAGCAATGGCCGGGGCCAGGCTCAACAGCGCCCGCAGCGCGCCGGACGTGGCGTGCCGCGCTCGCAGCTCCAACACCTGCCCCAACGCCACCAGGGTGACGATGACCGCCGCCGCCTCGAAGTAGACGGGCGCCGTGCCGCCGTGGCCGGTGCGCGCGCCCTCGGGCAGCGCGTGGGGGAACAGGGTGCTCACCACGCTGAAGACGTAGGCCGCGCCCGTGCCCAGCGCGATGAGGGTGAACATGTTCAGGTGCCGGTTGCGCACCGACGTCCAGCCGCGCTGGAAGAACGGCGCGCCGCCCCAGAGCACCACCGGCGTGGCCAGCACCAGCTGCGCCCACGCGAGCAACGCGGGCGACACCGCGTGCTGCAACGGCTGCCCCGGAATCATGTCCGACATGGCCAGGATGAGGAGCGGCACGGACAGCGCCACGCCCACCCAGAAGCGCAGCGTCATCGAGCGCAGCTCGGGGTCTGGCGGCTCCTCGGGCAGCACGGTGCGCGGCTCCAGCGCCATGCCGCACTTGGGGCACGCGCCGGGGTGCTCGCTCACCACCTCGGGGTGCATGGGGCAGGTGTACTCGACGCGCGCCTCCAGCACGGGCGGCGACTCGGGCTCCAGCGCCATGCCGCACTTGGGGCACGCGCCCGGGTGGTCCTGCCGGACCTCGGGGTCCATGGGGCAGATGTACGCGGTGCCCGGGGGCGCGGCCGGCGCGGGCTCGGCGGCGGCGGGCTCCAGGAAGCGCCGGGGGTCGGCGCGGAAGCGCTCGCGGCACTTCGGGTTGCAGAAGAAGTACGTGTGGCCGTCGTGCTCCAGGCTGCCCCCCTTGGGGGCGTGGCGGTCCACCTTCATTCCGCAGACCGGGTCGATGGCGGGCTCCCCGACCTCGGGGGTCGGCGGATGCGCGTGGCCATGGGGGTCGGCGTGAGCGTGGGAGTGCGCGTGCGGGCGGGACGACATGTCGGTTCAGCTCCTTTTCATCCCGGCCAACGGAGCACCCGGCGGCCTCTTACACAGGGGTAAGCGCGAAAGTGCCGGGGGGAACCATCGGTTTGCCTCCCCGCCGCCTCGGGAACCGGGCAGGCTGCGCGCCTTCGGGCCGAAAACGACCCGGAGTCCGGGCTCGCTCCGTACTCCGAGGCGGGCAAGGGGGCGGCCCCTCGCTTTCGAGGGCACCGCGCCGTCTGGGGAGCTGCGTGATGCGTGGGACTTGGGGGACCTGGGCCGTGTGCGCCCTGGTCATCAGCGGATGCGACGGAATCTCCATCAGCCCCGCGCATGCCTCGCGCGCGCGGACCCTCGCCGAGCCGCCGGGAGAGAACTGTCCCCTGGGCGGACAGGCCGTGCAGACGGGCCTGGACACGGACAAGAGCGGCCAGCTCGATGACGCCGAGGTCACCAGCACCACCTACGTCTGCGCGGCCACCCCGCTCGCCGCGCGCACCCGCGTCCTGCCGGAGCCCACCGGGGCCCACTGCGAGTGGGGCGGACAGGCCGTGCAGACGGGCCTGGACCTGGATGCGAACGGGCGGCTCGACGACGCGGAGGTGACGGCGACCGAGTACCTCTGCGCCTCGCGGACGCCCGAGGTCCTGGTGCGCACGCGCAGCTTCGGGCCCGATGCCCGCTGCGCGAATGGTGGCCAGGAGACCTCCGCCGGAATGGACACGAACGCGGACGGACAGCTCGCGGAGGGGGAGGTCACCCGGACGACGGTGGCGTGCCTCACGCCCGCGCCCGTGCTCGTCCGACTGAGCCCGACCGAGCCCCCCGTCGCCTGCGTCCGCGCGGGCGTGCTCGTGGAGGCGGGCCCCGACACCAACGCGAACCAGGTGCTGGACCCCACCGAGGTGCGCGCCGTGACAGGCATCTGCGACACCACGCTGGCCCGCGTCCTCGCGCGAACCCGCCCCGAGCCCGCGGGCGAGGTCTGCGCCCTGGGCGGCACGCGGGTGCTCGTGGGGGAGGACCGCGACGAAAACGGGCAGCTCGAGGACGCCGAGGCCAGCACCTTCGCCACGGTGTGCGAGGCCGCGCCCACGCTGGAGGGCACCTACGTGGTGCGTGGTCCGGCGGACCTCGCGGCGCTCCAAGGCGTCGCGCGCATCGTGGGCGGGCTGGAGTTGGTGGGCAAGGAGCTCACCGAGGTGAAGCTGCCCGCGCTGACGACCGTGGAGGGCGCGCTGAGCATCACGGACACGCTCCGCCTGGAGCGCGTCCAGCTCCCGAGCCTGCGACTCGTGCAGGCCGACGTCATCGTGCGCAACAACACGCGGCTCGAGACCTTGGAGCTGGGTCCGCAGCGCGCGCCCGAGCAAGGCACCAAGAGCGAGTGGTGGGTGCAGGGGTCGCTCCACGTCGAGAACAACCCCTCGCTGGCGAGCCTGGGCGGGATGGCCTTCATGGTGCCTCGCCTGAGCATCAACGTGCACAACAACGCCAACCTGCGGGTGCCCGGTGAGATGAGCATGGTCGAGAACCTGCTCGGCTCGCTCGTCCTCCAGGACAACCCCCAGTTGCAGAGCATCCCCTTCCCCCGGCTCCAGTCGGCGCAGGCGGATGTGACGATCTGGAACAACAGCGCGCTCCCGAACCTGACGGGGCTGGACGCCCTGCGGCGCATCGGGGGCGCGCTCAACATCCGGAACAATGCCCACCTGAGGAGCCTCGTGGGGCTGGACTCGCTCGACTCCGTCGAGGTGCTCCAGGTGTTCAGCAACCCGGAGCTGAAGACGACGCAGGGGCTCACGAACCTCTACCATGCGCGGCTCCTGGAGTTCTCCAGCAACGGCAGCCTGGAGTTCGTGGGCGACTTCCTCTCACTTCAGTCGCTGGACACGCTCTACGTGTCGAGCAACGCGTCACTGGTGAGCATCACGGGGATGCCTCGGCTCCAGGCCCTCAACGAGCGCCTCTTCCTCCACAACAACCCCTTCCTCGAGGGGCTCAAGGGGCTCGGGGGGCTGCGGTACGTGCGCGCGCTCCAGGTGACCAGCAATGCGTCCCTGACGACGCTGGAGCCGCTGCGCAACCTGCGGGAGGTGGAGGAGTTCACGCTCTTCGGCAACCTCAACCTCCTGCGGCTCGACCTGGGGGGATTGGCCCGCGTCAGCGCGACGCTCTCCATCGAGAACAACCCCAAGCTGCCCACCTGCCTCGCCACCACGCTGGCCGAACGGACCTACGCCGGCGCGCCCGAGCAGCTGAACATCTCGGGCAACAGCGACGATGCGGCGGCTTGCATGCGGTGAGCGTCAGCGCTTGGAGCGGCAGGCGCAGTCCAGACAGCCGTGCGAGGCGCACGTGCCGCAGCTTCGCTCCAGCTGCTTGCGCAGGGCCTGTCGAGCGCGGTGCAGGCGCACGCCCGCGTTGTTGGCGGTGATGCCCACCTCGCGCGCGACCTCGGGCACGGCGCGCTCTTCCAGGTCCACCTGGCGGACGATGTCCGCGTACTCGGGCTTGAGCGTGGAGAGCAGGTCGCCCACGCACGCGCAGACGGCGACCTTCAGCTCCGGGTCTTCACTCGCCTCCTGTGCCTCGCGGGCCTCGCGCTCCAGGGCGCGACCCTCCGCGGCCTGACGACGGTAGTGGTCCACCAGCGCGTTGCGCAGCAGCCGGTAGAACCACGCCACCGCGCCCTCGCCATCCCGCAGCATCCCGCCCTTCTCCAGCGACTTCACGAAGGCGGCCTGCAACAGCTCCTCGGCGATGGCGCGACTGCCCACGCGCCGCTCCAGGAACGACAAGAAGCGGCGGTGGTTGTCCACCAGCGCTCGGATGACCTCGCCCGAGTCGTCCCGCGCGATGTTCGCGGACTCCTGCCCCTGACCTGACTCCATCACTGCGCCACCCGCGTTCCTTTCCTCCGGGCCGGGCCGCGCGCGACAGGCCCATGCCTTCGCCGGGCCGAGACCCGCTCGACGTTCATCCTGCCCACCGACCCTCGTGCGCGCACGCGCCTCGTGGACCCACCGAGGCAACGGCATGCGCCGAGACGACCGCACCTGCCTCCCGGACTCCTCGACCGAGCAGCCGACGGGAGCGGACATGGCGCGGCCGTATCGCAAGCGACGTACCAGCATCGCCCGCTCACGATTCCAGGGACTTGTGGGGGACTCGCCTGCCCGGACTGTGACCGGACACATCACACTGTGACGTTCCGGGTGCCGTTCAAGACGACTGGGGCGGAGTCACAGCGGGGCGAACTCATCGAGCAGAACACTCGGGCCAACGCATCACGGAGGCTCGACTTACGGCCCGTGGAGCGAACGGACGACGCGCTGACGGCGAGAGCACAGCTCGAAGGTCGTTGAACAGCGCAGCGCCCGCACGCGGGATTCGCGGCGGGCGCTGGGGTGCTGAGGGATGAAAGCGTTCGCTCAGGGAGGGCCGTAGTTCTGGCGGCGCGAGTTCAGCTCGACCGCCGTCGCGTAGATCTGCGCCCACGTGCGGTACTTCCAGCGCGCGCCCACGCTCTTCTGGTCGTTGGCGTAGTCGAAGAGGTCGTTGCGGAACTGCGCATCGGCGGCCTTGCGGGCCTCGGGCGCCAGGGGCGTGCCCTTGCGCGCGTAGTACCGCAGGAGGTCGTAGCCGTAGTCGTGCGTCTTCGCGGCGGGATCGAACTCCTTCGTCGGTCCAATCTTCCCCGGTGACGACGCGTCGCCATACGGGTCCTGCATCCGCGTGCCGTGCTTCGTCTGGATGGCGTAGGGCGTGTAGCCCATCACCTGCGCGAAGTCGGCGGGGGGCGGACGGGCGCCCGTGAGGTACTCGTGCATCAGCGCGCCATGGTCACCGGCCGGCGCCGCGGACACCTGGGCCGTGCGCTGCGTGGCGGAGGTGCCCGGGGTGAAGGCGTCCCGCGCATGAGGCGAAGCGGCCGGGGCCTTCGCGGCCTTGGTCGCGGTGGGAGACCCCGGGCGGGAACTCACCGGGGCACGGGCGGGAACTCGGTCGTTGCGGATGAGCATGGGAGGCGCAGGGGGAGAAAGCTGCGATGTATTGGTTTTTCGCACACGGCGAGACGAAAGTTGCGCGGCGCGGGAATGACGCACCGCGAGACGCGGAGGAGGCCACGGTGGAGACGAACCTGTATCGCGAGGGAATGGCCCGGCTGGAGGCCGGGGACGCGGCAGCGGCGAGGGCCCTGCTGGAGGAGGCACTCCAGGCCGCGCCGGACGCGCCCGAAGTCCTCCACGGGCTGGCGAGGGCCCTGGACCTGCTGGGCGAACGCGATGCCGCGCGTGAGCTGCTGGAGCGTGCCCACGCCCGCGCGCCCACCGAGCCGGGGCCCGCCTGCGACCTGGCGATGACCTACCTGGAGCGCGGCGAGGACACGCGAGCCCGGGAGGTGCTCGCCCCCGTGGTGGCGGTCCATGCGACGCACCCCGCCGCGAACCTGCACCTCGCCCTGGCCCTGGCGAAGACGGAGCCTCGCCGCGCGCGCGAGCACCTGGCCCGTGTGCTCCAGGGCTCCGATGCCCAGGCGCGCCAACAGGCCGAGGCGCTCGACCGCGCGCTGGCGGAGGACGCTACTCGGCGCGCTTGAAGTCGTCCGAGCGAACGCCGTAACGCTTCAGCAAGCGATGCAGGCTCTCGCGCTCCATGCCCGCGCGCTCGGCCGCGTGCGTGACGTTGCCGCCGAACTCCTGCATCAGCGCCGCCAGGTAGTCGCGCGACACCGAGTCCCGAGCGCTGTCCACCGCCTCGCGGTAGGGCAGCCGGGCCAGTGACTCCGAGGAGGTCCCCGCGCTCGTGACAGGGCTCCGAGTCGCGCTCAGTCCCGAGTCCAGCTCGGGCGGCAGATCCTCGCGCTGGATGCGAGGCCCCACCGCCACCGCCGCCGCGCGCGCCATCGCGTTCTCCAACTGGCGCACGTTCCCCGGCCACGCCGCGCTGGTGAGCGCGCGCAGGGCCTCGGGGGTGAAGCCCTCCAGCTCCGGCCGACCCGCGCGCGCGAGGAAGTGCATCGCCAGCAAGGGGATGTCCTCGCGCCGCTCGCGCAAGGCGGGCAGCCGCACCGTCACCACGTTGAGCCGGTAGTAGAGGTCCTCGCGGAAGCGGCCCGCCGCCACCTCCGCCTGGAGGTCTCGGTGCGTCGCCGCCACCACCCGCACGTCCACCTTCACCGGCGCGGTGGTGCCCACGCGGCGCACTTCCTTCTCCTGCAAGGCCCGGTTGAGCTTCACCTGCACGGGCAGCGGCAGGTCACCCATCTCATCCAGGAAGAGCGTGCCGCCGTGAGCCTCTTCGAAGAGCCCGGCCTTCGCGGCCGTGGCGCCGGTGAAGGCGCCCTTCGCGTGACCGAACAGCTCGCTCTCCACCAACTCCGCCGGCAGCGCGCCACAGTTGACCGCCACGAAGGGCCGAGCCGCGCGAGCGCTCTCCGCGTGCACCGCGCGCGCCGCCAGCTCCTTGCCCGTGCCCGTCTCGCCCGTGAGCAGCACCGTCAGGTCGCGCGCCGCCACCTGTGCCAGCAACGCATGGAGCTGACGCATGGGCGCGCTCGTGCCGCGCAGGCCGTGGAAGTCCGGGGCCGCCGCGAGCCGCGCCGGGAGTCCCGCCGCCTCGCGCCGCTGACGTCGCCGCTCCAGCGCGCGCGCCACCACCAGCGCGACCTCGTCTGGGTCAAAGGGCTTGGAGAGATAGTCATACGCCCCCTCGCGCATGGCCTCCACGGCCTTCGGGATGCTGGCGAACGCGGTGACGAGCACCACCTCCGTGTCCGGCGCGCGCCGCTTCACCTCGCGCAGCACCGCGAAGCCATCCGCGCCGGGCATCTGGATGTCCGTCACCACCACGTCGAACTCGCGCGAGGCCAGCAGCGCCAGCGCGCGCGTGCCGTCCGCGGCCGGCGTCACCTCGTAGGCGTCTCCGAGGATGCGCGAGAACAGCTTCAGCATGTTCTCCTTGTCATCCACCACCATCACCTGCGGCCGAGGCTCACTCATGACAGCGCCTCCTGCGCGCTCGTGGGAGGAGGCAACCGCAGCGTGAAGCGCGCGCCGCCCAGCGGACCGGTGTCCGCCTCGATGCGTCCGCCGTGGGCCTCCGCGATGGCCTGACTCACCGCGAGCCCCAGCCCCGTGCCCGTGGGCTTGGTGGTGAAGAACGGCTCGAACAACCGCGCGCGCTCGTCCGGCTTCATCCCCGGCCCCGAGTCCGATACCGCCACGCTCGCCGCTCCGTCCCCACCCGCCTCGATGCGCACTTCCACACGCCCTCCCTCTCCCGCCGCCTCCGCGGCGTTCTTCACCAGATTGAGCAGCACCTGCCGCAGCCGAGGCGGCTGGACCCACGCCGCGGCCTCGCCCTCCACCGACACCTTCACGTTGCCCAGCCGCTCCGCCTCGCGCAGCCGGCCCACCACGTCCTCGCACGCCTCGCGCAGCGGCACCCGCTCCAGCGGCCCCCGGCCCGGACGCGACAAGTCCAACAGCCCCTCGACGATGTCCTGACAGCGCATCGCCTCCTCCTCCACCACCTTCAGGTCCTCCGCCAGCCCGCCCTCGGCCTTGCGCTGCAGGAGCCGCACGTACCCCAGGATGACGCCGAGCGGGTTGTTGATTTCGTGCGCCACGCCCGCCGCCAGCCGCCCGATTCCCGCGAGCTTCTCGTGCTGGACCCACTGCTCCTGGTGCGTGCGCACCGCCTCCATCATCCGGTTGAACTGCGCGGCCAGCTGGCCCAGCTCCCCCGGGTCATCCTCGGGGATGCGCGTGCGCAGGTCGCCCTGGGAGAGCCGCAGGGCACCCTCGGACAGCCGAGCCACCGGACGCGCCACCGAGTTGCCGATGTAGACCCCCACGCCCGCCGCGAACAGCGTGGCCCCGCCCAGGAACAAGAGCGCCCAGCGGAAGCTCGCGCGCTCCACCGCGCCCACGTGGTCCTCGAACCGGCCAATGGACGCATCGAAGCGACTGGCCAGCGCGTCCGCCCGCGCTTGGATGATGTTCACCTTCTCCAGCGCGTGCCCGTGCGCCGCCGTCACCGCGCCCTGGTCCTTGGCCAGCACGGCGGGCAGCAAGCTCTCCCGGTACAGCCGATCCAACGCGTCTCCCGACTCCTGGATGTCCGCCACCCAGGCGCGCTCCTCCGCGTCCTGCGCCTGGTCCCAGAGCTTGCGGGTGAGCGCCTCCACCCTCGCGCGCGCCTCGCTGTGGAAGCGCACATGGCTGGCATTGCCCAGGATGACGGTGTGCGCCAGGTGGGCGTATTCGTCGCGCACGGCGGTGGCCAACTCCAGCGCGTCGCGGACCCGGCCCCCTGCCTCGCGCAGCGTGCGCGAGCCCTCGTGGATGTCCGACAGCCGACCGAGCGCGAACCCCGACGCCGCGGCGAACAGGGCCACCAGCGCACCAAAGGCGAGCAGCAGTTTCCGAGTCGTGCTTCCAGCAGAGGGCCGCATCCGGGGCTGTATACAAGGCACGGGGGCGTCGCGCCCGGACCCAGTGTCCGCGAACACCCCACCCGCTCCGTTCATCATTCCGCTTGCGCGTCCGGGCACCGGGCGAGCATGACGAGAGTCTGGGGAGGAGCCGCTCATGGCCCTGCGCTTCAAGAACCTCGATGGCAGCGGACCGCAGCCGTTCAACACGGTCTTCAAGTGGGCCTTCCTGGACAAGGTCACGGGCAAGCGCCGCAAGTCTCCTGACCGCGCCCCCGTCCCGCGCGTGGAGCCGGACCTCGCCGTGCTCGCTACGCCACCCGCTCCGGGCGAGGGCGCGCGCCTCACGTGGCTCGGACACGCGAGCTGGCTCGTGCAACTGGATGGCGTCTCGCTCCTCGTCGACCCGGTGCTGCGCGACGCCATCAACGTCGTCATCCACCGCAACGTCCCGCCCGGCGTCCCCATCGAGAAGCTTCCGCCCATCAGCGCGAGCCTCGTGTCACACAACCACTATGACCACCTGGACCTGCCCACCTTGCAGGGCGTGGGCGCGCCCATCGTGACGGGACTGGGGCACGAGCGCGTCTTCCGCGGCAGCCACCTGCCCGTCACCGAGCTGGACTGGTGGCGCTCGACGCAGGTGGGCCCTGTCACGGTGCACTTCGTGCCCTCGCAGCACTGGAGCCGCCGCGGCCTCAACGACGTCAACGAGATGCTCTGGGGCGGCTTCGTCATCGAGGGCTCGAGTGCGCGCGTGTACCACTCCGGCGACACGGCCTACTTCGAGGGCTTCCGCGAGATTGGTCGGCGCTTCCCGGGCCTCGACGCGGCCCTTCTGCCCATTGGCGCGTATGACCCGGCGTGGTTCATGAGCCGCCAACACATGAACCCCGAGGAGGCCGCGCAGTCCTTCGAGGACCTGGGCGCGCGCGAGTTCCTCGCCATGCACTGGGGCACCTTCAAGCTCACCGACGAGCCGCTCGACGAGCCCCCCGTCCGGCTGGACGCCGAGTGGCACCGCCGCGGCTGGCCGCGCGAGCGCATGCATGTGCTCGCGGTGGGAGCCTCTCTCACCGTCAGACAGGGCTGAGCGCGGTTGAGCATGGCGGGGCTCTGTGTTCTGAGGAGCCCATGCTCCTGCCCGCACTCGTCGCTGTGGCGCTCACCCAGGCGCCTCCTCCCCTCACGACCCTCTCCGAACAAAGCGGCTGGCTGCGCACCGGCCGCGCCGCCGAGTCCGAGGCGCTGTGCCGCGCCTTCGCCAAGGCCTACCCGGGCAAGGCGAAGTGCGACACCGTGGGCACCACGCCCGAGGGACGTCCGATTCTCGCGCTCATCGCCAGCGCGGATGGAACGCTGACGCCCGCCGCCGCGCGCAAGAAGAACCGGCCCGTCGTCTTCTTCCAGGGCGGCATCCACGCGGGCGAAATCGACGGCAAGGACGCGGGCTACTGGCTCCTGCGCGACCTGCTCTCCGGCAAGGAGCAGCCGGACGTCCTCAAGGGCGTCACCGCCGTCTTCGTCCCCATCTTCAACGTGGACGGCCACGAGCGCTTCGGCGCCAACAACCGGCCCAACCAGCGCGGCCCCGAGGAGATGGGCTTCCGCGTCACGGGCCAGGGCTACAACCTCAACCGCGACTACATCAAGGCGGAGGCGCCCGAGATGGGCGCGCTGCTCACGTACCTCAACGCGTGGGATCCGCTCGTGTACCTGGACCTGCACGTCACGGACGGCGCCAAGTTCGAGCACGACGTGTCCGTCTCGCTGGAGCCGCAGAAGGGTGGCCCCGAGTCGCTGCGCCCGCTGGGCGTCAAGCTGCGCGAGGACCTCTTCCAGGTGCTGGAGTCCGAGGGCCACCTGCCCGTGGAGTTCTACCCGTCGTTCCGCCAGGACGATGACCCGGCCAGCGGCTTCGCGTACGGCATCGCCCCGCCGCGCTTCAGCCACGGCTACTGGCTGCAGCAGGGCCGCTTCGGAGTCCTGGTGGAGACGCACTCGTGGAAGCCCTACGCGCACCGCGTGAAGACCACGCGCGACATCCTCGCCAGCATGCTCCAGCAGGTGGCGCGCAACGGCGCCGCGCTCCAGGCCGCGGTGAAGGCGGAGGACGCCCGCGCCGAGTCCGGTCAGGTGAAGGAGGCGGTGCTCTCCTGGGAGGCGACGCAGAAGAACCACCCCATCGCCTTCCGCGGCTACGCGTATGAGCGCGGCCTGTCCGACCTGTCCGGCCAGCAGTGGGTCCGCTACGACGAGTCCAAGCCGCAGGTGTGGACCGTGCCTTATTTCGACGAGGTGAAGCCCGGGCTCACCGTGTCGCTGCCCGCGGGCGGCTACCTGATTCCTCCCGCGTACGCGGCCTGGGCGGCGCAGAAGCTCACCGCGCACGGGCTGCGCTTCGAGCGGCTCACGAAGCCCCTCTCGCCCACCGACGTGGAGGTCTTCCGCGCCACCGACGTCCAGTTCAACGCCCGGTCCTTCGAGGGACGCCAGGGCGCGGTGCTCAAGGGCGCGTGGACGCGCGAGTCGCGCGCCATCCCCGCTGGCACGCTCTACGTCCCGACCGCGCAGAAGGGCGTGCAACTCGTGGCGCACATCCTGGAGCCCACGGGCGCCGACTCGTGGGCGGCCTGGGGCCTGTTCAACAACGCGTTCGAGCAGAAGGAGTACATCGAGGACTACGTGGTGGAGCCCTTCGCGCGCGAGCTGCTGGCGAAGGACGCCCGCGTGAAGGCCGAGTGGGAGGAGCGCCTCAAGGACCCGGCCTTCGCCAAGGACCCGCGCGCCCGCCTGCGCTTCTTCGCCGAGCGGCACCCCGCCTTCGACCCGGCCTTCCGCCTGTACCCGGTGTTCCGCATGAGCGCGGCGCCCACCGCGCCCACCGCCGCGCGCTAGTCCTCGCGGCCCGCTGAAAAAACCGAGGCCCTCGTCCCCGCCAGGCGGTCTGGCTTGGGGCGAGGGCCTCTGTCATGTCAGCCCCCGGGCAGGCTTGCCCGGGGGTGACGGGCGCTCATCAACCGATGGGCTTCTCGCAGACGCAGGTGTTCTGGTTGCAGACCTCGTTCGGGCCGCAGCCACCGCACTGCGGCTTGCAGACGCAGGCGCACGCGTTGGCGTCCGCCTGGTAGTGCGCTCCGCAGTTCAGCGCGCCGGTGTCGCAGACACAGCCGCACGCGTTCGCGTCGAACTTGAAGCCCGCCGCGCACGAGGCCGTCTGCACGCAGGTGCACGCGCAGGTGGCCGAGTTGCACGTCTCGAAGGTGCCGCACGCGCCGCCGCAGTCCGGAGCGCAGCTGTACTTGCAGACGTCGCGGTCGGTGTTGCAGACCTGCCCCGGCGAGCCCGTGGTGCCGCAGTCCGCCGGGCACTCGCACTTGTCCGTGGCGCGGTTGCAGACGAGCGGCCCCTTGCAGAAGTCCGCCTGCGACGGGTCGTAGTAGCCCGTGTCCGACGAGCACGGCGGCGGGTTGCCGTCCGTCCCCGTGGTGCGGTCAACCCAGTAGCGGTACGACACGGCCGACTGCGTGGTGCCCGGGGTCTTCGGACGGCACGCGCCGTAGAAGGACACGGTGCCGTTGATGCCGTCCACGTCGAAGCCGTTCACGCGGCTGCGCGGGATGTCACCAATCGTCGGGCACGTGGTGGCGTTGGCCACCTCCGCCACCGCCACCTTCATGGAGGCGCCAATGGGCGGCTTCAGCGTCTTGTAGCCCACGGAGGCGATGACGCTGTCCACGATGGCGTTGATGGTGTTGGTGATGGACGTGGAGTCACGGATGCTGCCGTAGACGCCGCCCGTGTTCTGGATGACGTCCAGGTGGCGCGGGTTGGTGTTGTCCTCGGACGAGTCGCACTTCGCGCCATCCGGCGGGCAGATGATGCCGTGGAGCTGGATGGGACGGTTGAGCGGGTTCTTCGTCGCGCCCGCCGTGATGCCCGTGTTCAGGAAGAACTGCGTGTAGTCCTGAATCGTGCTGTTCAGCTTGTCGTCGGACTGGTCGCGCGTGTCGGTCAGCAGCACCACCGCCACCTGGGCGTTGGCGCGAATCTGCGTGTCCGCCGCGCCACCCGCCGTCGCCTTGTTGATGGCCGCGCGCGCGGACTCCAGGAGGCGCTCGCGGGCATCACCGCCGGTGCCCACCCAGCACTGCTTGTTGTCCACGCAGGTGGTTCCGGTGATCGGCGTGTACGTCGTCGGCGTCGTGGTGGACTTCACCGCGCACACCTGGTTGTTGCAGACCGCGTCCTTGGTCAGCCACCCCTTGAACTGCTGGATGTTGTTGGTGAAGGGCCGCAGCACGTCGGTGTTGTCCTTGCCCGCCGTGAGGTAGCTGGTCGTCACCATGCCCACGCGCCAGTCCAGCGTGGAGTTGCTCAGCTTGTTGGCCACGGCCGTGGCCGCGTCCGCCAGGTACGCCTGGGAGGCGGCCATGGAGCCGCTGTCGTCCACCACGAAGAGGAAGTCCACCACCGCCTGGTTGGCGGTGAAGACCTCGCACTGCACGGCGTCCGCGTCACCGAACTGCGCCAGCGCCGTGCCGCCCGCCGTGTCCGCCATGGAGAAGAGGCTGCCCGCGTCGTTGTACTTGGAGGCCGGGGTGATGGCGATGACGGTCAGCACGCTCTTGTCCGAGCGGTGGACGTACTGCGCCTGCACCTTGAACGGCCCCGCGATGCCCGCGGCGCCCGCCAGCGCGCCCGTGCTCGTGGGAACCAGGCCCCGCGCCAGCGTGTTGGTGAACGTCTTGAGGTCCGAGGTGTTGGCCTGCGTGTAGCGCGCGGCCAGCGCGTTGAAGCCGTCCCACGTCTTGAACGTCTGGGTGAACTCCGTCACCGCCGCGTTCAGCTCCGGCACGGCCGCGCGGATGCCCGTCTCGTCCGCCGCGGGCGTCGTGCTGCTGCCCACCTGGCCCCGCTTGTAGGCGATGAACGTCACCTGCTTGGTGTCATCCCAGCCGATGATGCCCACGGTGCGGTTGGCCGAGTCCTTCACGTCCACCATGTTGGCGGTCTTGAAGGTGTTGGGCAGCGCCAGGCGCACGTCCACGCCGCTGTCCTCCTTGAAGCTCACTGTGCGCAGGTTCTGCGTGCTGCACGCGCGGCCCGCTGGCGTGGAAGACGCGCCGTCCGCGGGGTTGCGCGGATCCAGCTCGCCCGGGTCCGCCTTGCCGTTCTGGTTGGAGTCCTCGGCGCCGTCCTGGATGCCGTCGTTGTCCGAGTCGTTGTCGAGCGGATCCGTCTTCGTGGTGGGGTCCGCGTCGCCCTTGTAGCCGCAGTTGGTGCGCGGGGCCGCGGACGTGGCCACGCCACGCTCCAGGCCGTCCGACAGGCCGTCGCCGTCCGTGTCGGGGTTGGTCGGGTCGGTCTCGCCCTGGTCCACCTTGCCGTTCGAGTTGGGGTCCTCGCCCAGGAAGCCGTTGCGGCCCGGGCCATCCTGCAGGCCGTCGCAGTCCGAGTCCGTCAGGCGCGGGTCGGTCTCGTTCGTGTCCACGCGACCGTTGTGGTTCTCGTCCTCGATGCCGTCCGACACGCCGTCGCCGTCCGTGTCGTTGTTCTTGGGGTCCGTGCCCGTGGCGGACTCGACGCTGTCCGGGATGCCATCAAAGTCCGAGTCAAGGACGGTGGCCGCGCAGTCGCCCGCGAGGCGCGGATCCGACTCGTTGGCGTCCTTCACGCCGTTGTGGTTCTTGTCCTCGTCGCCATCGCGGCAGGTGTCGCCGTCGGTGTCCGGCTTGAGCGGATCCGTCTTGGTGCGCAGCTCCACGTCATCCGCGAGGCCGTCATTGTCCGTGTCGCGCAGGCGCGGGTCGGTCTCGCCGGGGCTCACCGAGCCGTTCTTGTTGGCGTCCTCGACGCCGTCCGCCAGTCCGTCACCGTCCGAGTCCACCGCGTTGGGGTCCGTCTCGGTGGTGTCGCGCTTGCCGTTGCGGTTGGCGTCCTCGAGGCCATCCGGGAGTCCGTCACCGTCTGTGTCCACCTTCACCGGCGAGGTGCGCGTCGTGGGGTCCGCATCACCGCGGAAGACGCAGCTCGGGTCGGTGGAAACCGTCGTCGTGCGACCCAGCTCCACGCCATCGCGGATGCCGTCGCCGTCGGTGTCGCGCAGGCCTGGATCCGTCTTCAGGCCGTTCGCGTACACGGTCGAGAACTCTTCCTGGTCCGTCAGACCGTCACAGTCCGAGTCCAGGTTCGCGTTGTTCTTGTTTTCGACGTCCGTGGGGACCTTGCCCGGGTCCGGATCGGGGTCAACGATGACGCCGGCATCTTCGTCGACGTGCCCAGCGTCGATGCCCGCGTCGACGCCACCGTCAACGTCGGGGCCTGGAGGGGGATTGATGGGTGGGTCATCACCGCCGCACCCGGCCAGCAGCGCAGCTGCCAGCAAGGGGCCGGAGAGGAGTCGGATCCAATTGCGCATAGGTGTCATCGCTCCGGAGAAGGGGGGTTCGGAGGGCTGAATGATAGGCCGGCTGTGCTCGAAAACCGATGTAAGTCCCCCTTTTGGACGAGGGGTGCGTCGGTACCTGGAAGGTGGCGATCCAGCCCCGCCGATGGATTCCGATTGGGCTGTCTGGACGTCCGTTGGGAGGCCTCGGCTATCGTCATGGTCGTGCCTGTCTTCGGTCTCGCGGCGATCTGGAGTGGAGGAGCCTCACCGGGGGAAGCAGCCGCCGTCCTAGAGAGACTCGGACAGACGCTGCCAGCCACACAGGCCCTGCACCTGGTGCTCGCGCTGCACGAGGACTCCGCCGCGCTGGAGCTGAAGGTGGAAGTGCCAGGCTATCCGCGCGCCGCCGTGGAGCGGCTCGCCGAGGACATCCAGCGCAGCGGCGGCACCTTCATCGAGCTGTGGCGCCTGCCCAAGACCGAGCGCGATGCCCTGCGAGCACGAACCCTGAGTGGAGGCACGTCATACCTGGGGGATGAGCGCACGGGTGCGGCGAAGGCGCTCCTCCAACACCTGGAATCCCTGAAGGATCGCAAACCCCGCGCGCGCCCTCCAGCGCCCGAACCCGCGTCGCCGCCCTCCAGTCCTCCGCAGCGACGGGGCCGGCGGTTCGCGGTGAAGCTGGAGCTGGAGTTCCGCACGGAGCTGGATTTCGTGCGGGAGCACGCGCTGAACATCTCCAACGGCGGCCTGTTCGTGCGCACGGCCCACCGCCCTCCTCCGGACAGCATCGTCACCGTGGACGTGCGCCTGCCGGACGGCCAGCGATTGCAGGGCGAGGCGGTGGTGGCGCACGTGCTGGACGAGCCGTACTCGGGAGGCGTGGGGCTGACGTTCCTGAGTGACGACTCGAGCTTCTCGCGGACGCTCGACGACTACCTGGCGAGCCTGGCCCGAGGAAACCGGACGTGAACTCGGAGTCCTGGCCGCGCGTCTGCGGCCCCTTCGAGCTGCTGGAGCGGCTGGGCCAGGGCGGCAACGCCGAGGTGTTCCGCGCGCGGTTTCGCGAGGGGCCGCACCAGGGTCTGCACGTGGCGCTCAAGCGCGTGCGTCCCGAGCGGCTCAGGGACGCGGAGGCGCGCGAGCAGCTGCTGCACGAGGCCGAGCTGGCCCGCTGCCTGCGCCATCCGCACATCGTCGGCTTCGTGGCGTACGGCGAGCTGCCGGATGGGGGCTACCTGGCGCTGGAGCTGGTGGAGGGCACCGACCTGGGCAAGGTGCTGGCGCAGTGCAGGAGGCGCCGCATCGAGCTGCCCATCGACATCAGCGTGCTCATCGTCCGGCAGGTGCTGGAGGCGCTCGCGCATGCGCACGCGGCCACCAGCTCCACCGGGCGTCCGCTCGCGGTGGTGCACTGCGACGTGTCCCCGCACAACGTGCTGCTGTCCCGTGAGGGAGAGGTGAAGCTCGCCGACTTCGGCGTGGCGCGCTCGCGCGTGGCGACGGCGGCGATGGACTCGCGGCGCCTGGGGAAGCAGGCCTATCGCTCCCCGGAGCTGCTGGCGGGCGAGGTCTCCGTCGCGGTGGACCTCTGGGCGACGGCGGTGCTGCTCTACGAGCTGTTGTCCCTGGAGTCCCCCTTCCCCTCCGGCCCCGCCGACGAAGTGGACGCCTCCATTCGGGGTGGCCGCGTGACGCCCGTGCGCATGCGCGTGCCCGAGGTCTCCGACGCGCTGGCGCTGGTGCTGGACCGAGCGCTCGCGCCCAGCCCGGCGCAGCGCTTCGCCTCGGCGGAGCAGTTCGCGCGGGCCCTGGCGGCGCTCAGCGATGACCGGGTGGCCACGCCCCTGGCCGTGGCCGCCGTGGTGCGTGGCCTCATGGGCCCGGAGGCCGCGCGCGACTGAGGTGCGGCCCTCAAGCCACCTGGATGGCCGAGGGCACCATCCCCGGCTCGCCCTCCACCACCAGCCGGCTGCGGCCTCCGCCCTGCTTCACCACGCGCACCTGCACGCCGAGGCGCTCGGCCAGTCCGCTCACGTGCGAGATGATGCCCACCTGCCGCCCCGTGGCCTGGAGCGCGTCGAGCGTGGCGAGCGCCACCTCCAGCGTCTCTGGATCCAACGTACCGAAGCCCTCGTCGATGAAGAGCGTCTCCACCTGCGTCGTCTCCGACGAGAGCGAGGCCAGCCCCAGCGCGAGCGCCAGCGACACGAGGAAGCTCTCTCCACCGGAGAGGCTGGCGACGCTGCGCACCTCGTCGCCCATGTCCTGGTCCACCACCTGGAGGTCCAAGTCGTGCCCCGGCACGCGCATCAGCCGGTAGCGCCGCGCCAGCTCCGTCAGGTGTGCGTTGGCGTGCAGCAGGAGTGCATCCAGCGTCAGGCTCTGCGCGAAGATCTTGAACTTGCGGCCATCGTGCGAGCCGATGAGGTCGCTCAGCGCCTTCCAGACCTCGGCCTCGCTCCGGCGCTGCTCCAGCTCCCGCGCCTCCGCACCGTGGCGCTCGCGGGCCGCGTCGTCCTGCGTGAGTCGCGCGCGCAGGTCGGCCTCGGCGCGCCGTCTCGCCTCGGCATCCGCGCGCAGGCGCTCACAGGTGGCCGCCACGTCCGCCTCCGCCAACGCGGGAGCGCCCGAGGCCTCGTGCGCCATCCGCCGCGCCCCTCGCTCCTCCAGCACCGCGCGCGCCTGCCCCAGGGCCTCGCGCAGCGCCTGGAGCGCCCGACCCTCGGCCTCGCACCACGCCGCGTCTCGCGACAGCAGGGCACGGACGGCCTCCAGCGTGGTCCCCTGGCTCGCCAGCCGCGCCTCCAACTCGGCTCGGGCGGCATCGAGGGCCTTCGCGGCATCGGCCGTGGCTCGCACCGCGTCCTCCGCGCGAGCCTGGGCCACCGTCTCCGCGTGCCGCGCGGACTCGGCGGCATCGCGGGCCCGGTCGTGCGCCTGTTGGGCCGAGTCCAGCCGGGTTCGCAGCGCCGCGCGCACGGACTCTGTCGAGCGCCCGTGGAGCAGCGCCGCGCGTGATTGGGCCACCGCCGCGCGCTCCGCGGCCTTCGCCGCTGACACGCGGGCCTGAGCCTCGGCCTCGCCTCGCCGAGCCTCCACCCAAGCCTCAGCCTTGGCGTACTGCCGCTGCTCCGCGTCCAGCCGCTCCCGAGCCTGCTCCTGGGCCTCCACGCGCGAGCGCCACAGGTTCACCCGGTCGCCGCACTTGCGCCGGAAGGTAGCGGGGTCGGCGGCCAGCTTGTCCGCCCAGCCCGCGTCCGTGGGGAACAAGGGCGTCAGCTCCTGGACCCCCGCGCGCCGTGCCTCCACCGCGGCATCGACGAGTTGGAGCGCCTCCTGCAATGACTGCTCGGCGCGTGTCCGCAGCTCCTCTGCTTTGCGAAGGGCCTCCGCCGCGGCTTCGCGCCGGGTGCGCTGAGCCTCCAGCGCCTCGCGAGACTCGCGCGCGGCCCGAGCCCGGCTCTCAGCCGCTTCCTCTTCCGCCTTCGCCGCGGCGAGCCGCGCCCGCACGTCCTCGCTCGTGGAGACCAGCCACGCTCCCGCCTCGGGAGAAGCGCCGTCCTCCGGCACCTGGGCCGCACCCGGACCTCGGGCGTCGCTGGACGCCAGCGCCGCGTCCTTCGCATGGCGCAGACCGACTGTCGGCGCAGTGCCCGCACGGATGTCGAGGTAGTCCGCTCGAGTTCGCGCCCAGGCTTCGAGGTGCGCGGACTTTCGGGTCATCGCGATACGACGCCGCTCCTCCGCGTGCGACAAGCGAGTGGTCGCCGCCGCTCGACGCGCGCTCGCGTCCGCCTCCGCACGCTCCAGCCCCGCGCGTTCGGCCTCGAGCGTTTCCACGCGCGCCGCCGACTCCGCGACCAACCCCTCCAGCACCGCTCCCTCGCGGGCATAGGGATGCTCTGTCGCGCCACACAGCTCGCACGGCTCGCCGTCGCGCAGGGCCGCTCGGTGCGAGGCGAATCCCTGCGTGGCCTGTGCTCGCGAGAGCGCTCGCCGCGCCTCTCTCAGGGCCGCGTCCTGCGCCCCTCGCTGGGTCGACGCCTCGCGTGCCTCGGCGTCCGCTCGCGCCACGGCTTCGCTTGCGTCGTGGGTCTCCCGCTCCGCGTCGCGCGCGGCATCGCCCTCCTCTCGGGCCCCACGGTGCGCGGCCTCCAGTGCTCGCAGGGCCTCGCGCCGGGCCAGCAGCGCCTCGCGCAGGGCTCGCCGTGCCGCGCCCGTGTCCTCACCCATGGCCGCGTCGGCATGAGTGGCCGCGGCCTGCGCCATCTCCTCCGCGCGCACCGCGGCCTGGTGCTCCAGTTCGCGCTGCGCCACGGCCTCGCGCCGTCGGGTCGCCTCGGGCAGCAAGCGCTCCACTTCCCCGCGTGCCCGAGCTTCGTTCGTCGCCTCCGCCTCGTAGCGGTCCAGCTCGCGCTGCCACCGCGGCCACTCCGCCGCCAGCACCTCCCAGGCCGCGCGGTCGGTCAGCCACGTCCGCGCCGCCTCCATCGCCGTGCGCTCCGTCGCCACGCGACCTTGCACGGCCTCCAGCTCGCTGCGCGCCGCAGCCTCGGCCTCTCGCGTCGCCGCGGCCCGCTGAGCGGCCTCGTCCGCATCGCGCGCGGCCTGCGCGAGCCGCGCGTCCAGCCGCGTCGCCTCCTCCAGCTCCGGCCGCGCCGCCTCGTCCGCCGCCACCGCCTCCGCGCGCTCCGCCTCCGCCTGGGTCAGCACCCGCCGCCGCGCACCGGACTCCTCCCGGGCGACGTCCACCTCGCGCAAGCGTGCGGCCTCGCCGCTCCGTGCTTCATCGAGCCGGCGCTCCGCCGCGTCGCCCGCCGTCACCGCCGCGCGGAATGCCTCCGCCGCGCGCACGCGCTCCAGTGCCTCCACCCGAGGCGCCGCCGCGTCCAACGCCGTCGCCGCGCCCGCCTCGCGGGTCCGCGCCGTCTCCTCCGCGTGCACCAGCTCCGCGCGAGCCCCGTACCAGGTCGCTGCCCCCTCGGCTTCGCGCAGCCGCACCTCCGCACCGGCTCGCGCGACCTCCTCTTCACCCAACCTCGCGCGCGCCGCCTCGCGCTCCGCATCCGACAGCAGCGCGATGGCAGCCAGCCCCTGCGCGCGCTTCGCCAACAACTCCTGCTCCTGGCGGTTCTTCTCGTGCGCGGCCACCGAGACACGGCTGTACACCTCCGTGCCCGTCATCCGCTCCAGCAGCTCCGCACGCTCGGTGGCGTCCGCGCGAAGGAACGCCGCGAACTCTCCCTGGGCCAGCAGCGCCGAGCGACGGAACTGATCGAACGACAGCCCCAGCCGCTCTTGAATGGCCGTCAGCACCTCGCCCTTGGTGCGGCCGTGCTGCTGTCCGCCGGCAAGCTCCGTGAGGCTCATCTCCTGCGGCCGGAAGCGACCCTCGGCCTTGTTGCGCGCGCGCCACACGCTCCAGCGCGCCCGGTAGCGCTTGCCGTCGCGCCCCAGGAAGTCCACCTCCGCGAAGCCCTCGCCCGCCCCGCGCCGCAGCACACCGCGCACGTCGTACGCGAGCAGCCGCGCGTCGTCCTCCTCGTCCGCCCGCCCCACCGGCGCGCCGCCACGCCCAGCCAACCGGGGCGTGCGGTCGAACAGCGCCAGACACATGGCATCCAGCAGCGTGCTCTTGCCCGCACCGGTCGCGCCCGTGATGGCGAACAGGCCCAGTCGGTCGAGCGGCGGCGCATCCAGCGCCAGCTCGAACTCCCCGGCGAAGCTCGTCAGGTTGCGCCCGCGAATCGCCAGGATCTTCATGACGCGTCCTCCTGCACCTGCGTCAGCAGCGTGTGGAAGGACTCCAGGAGCCCGCGTGAGGGCGGCTCCGCGTAGTCACGCGCATGGCGCGCCCGGAACACATCCTCGGGGGTGCGCTCACGCAGGGACAACGTCGGCTGGGCATCCGCCAGCGCGCCGCCCGCGCCCGTGTACGCGGGCGTCAACTTCACCAGCCGCGCCGCACGGCCCTCCAACGCGTGCTCCACCTTGTGCCGCAGCGCGGGCTCCGGCCGAGGCAGGGCCACGCACACCTCCAGGTACGGCCGCGTCCACTCCGCCGTCCCCGGCACCCACTCGGGCAGGTCGGCCAGCGCCTTCAGCACCTCCTCCAGCGGCGCGGCGTCCCGAGCGGGCACGCGCACCATGGACGTGGTGCGCGGCACCGGAAGCGACCGCACCTCCCCGAGTGCCTCGCCCTCCAGCTCCACGCACAGCACCTGATGCCGATAGTGGGCCTCCGAGAGCGACAAGGGCAGCGGCGAGCCGCTGTAGCGGACCCCCTCGCGCGCGCCAACCCGCTGCGCTTTATGCAGGTGGCCCAGCGCCGCGTAGGCCACGTCCTCCGGGAAGAGGTCCACCGGCAACGCGTGCTGGTTGCCGCCCAATATCTTCCGCTCGCTCAGCACCGACAGCTCCGAGCCCGTCATGTAGCAATGGCCCATGGCCACCAGCGCCTGGCCAGGCTGGCGTCGGTGCCTCGCGGCCTCCAGCACCTCCGCGTAGATGGCGCGCACACCGGCCACCAACCGGTCGCCCTCGTCGGCGGACACGGGCGGCAGGTCCGACGGTCGCAGGTACGGCACCGCCGCCACCCACGCGCCCACGCGCCCACGCGCGTCGTGCAGCGGCACCAGCAATCGCTCCAGGTCCAGCGCGCCCTTCGCGCGAGGCAGCCCTCCCACCACGCGCACCCCCAACGCGGCGAACAGCGGATCCGGCGCATCCAGCCGCGCCGCCGAGTCGTGGTTCCCGCCCACCACCACCACGTCCAGCCGAGGCCGGCGACGCCGCGCCCGCGCCACGAACTGGTACCAGGCGGCCTGCGCCTCCGCGCCAGGATTGGCCGTGTCGAAGATGTCCCCGGCCACCAGGAGCGCATCCACGGACTCCGCCTCCAGCGTGTCCAGGAGCCAGTCGAGGAACGCGGCGTGCTCCGCCTCCCGAGAGACGTCGTACAGCGTGTGTCCCAGGTGCCAGTCCGACGTGTGCAGCAGGCGCATCCCGCGTTCATCCTCCCTCGGCCCAGGCACTGGCGCGGCCGGACAGCCTCGCCCGGGGACGCCTCCCGCACCAAGCGCCGGGCGCCCGCTCCCTTACTCTCCCCCTCTGACATCCGCCAAAAGCCTTGGAGTTTCCGCTCCTTGGACTCACACCCGGCGTAGCGGGTCCCGCTCCCTTGCCTCACGTGGCGAGGAGGCTGGCAAGCGGATGGCCTGACTTGCCAGAGTTCCAGCATGGACTTTAAAGACGTGCTGGGCCTGCTCGTCCTGGTACTGCTCGTAGCCTTCACGATGGCGCTCCAGGTGAGCCGCTACAAAGCGTGGTTCAGGTTCGCGAAGGCACACGACCTCACGTGCGCGCGGGACGAGCTGCTCGTGGAGGGTCAGCGCCGGGGCCACGCGGTGAAGCTCTTCACCGAGCAGCGCATCACGGATGCTCGGCGGAACCTCATCACGGTGCTGGAGCTTCACCTGGGCAACGATGCGCCCCAGGAGCTGGCGCTGCTTCCCCCGCTCATGGCCTGGAACCTCGACGCGCAGCCCCGCGTCATCGGTCCGCCCTACCCGCTCGAGCCGCTGCTGCCCCGGGTGGAGCCCCAGGCCCGGGACGTCCTCGACCTCCCGGACGTGAAGACGCCGCTCACGGCCGTGCTGAAGACGTGCCATGCCCTCGTCGTCCACCAAGGCGTGCTGCGCGTGGAGTGGTGGTTCGTGCACAGCAAGCCCGAGGTGATGCGCGAGGAAATCTCCCCCGCCTTCGAGCTGGCCCGCGCCCTGGAGGAAGCGGCGTGGGAGCAGCGCATGCTGCGACGGGGCTGAGGCACGCCCGCCTGGACGGTCGCCACGGTGGGCCCGGAAAAGAAAGTCGGGCCCGCCCCCGAGCGCGAGGGTGGTCCCCCGACCCGCCTCCAGTGCAGAATGCGCCGCCATGTCCCCGGCGGTCCCTCTTCCGTTCGTCCTCCTCGCCTCCGCCCTGTTGCTGACGGCGCTCGTGTTCCTGACGCTGTGGCAGCGCCAGCGCATGCGCCGTTCGGCGTGGGAGTCCTTCGCGAAGGCCCACGGCCTGAGCTGCGCCCCCACCCGCCTGGAGGTGCAGGGCCGCTACCAGGGCCGGCAGCTCCTGCTCGCCACCGCGCGGCGCATCCACGCGCGCAAGCGCAAGGACACCGTCACCGTGCTCCGGCTGGACCTGGAGGGCGCCCTCCCTCCGGAGCTGCTCCTGGAGCACGAGCATCCCGAGGACAAGGCCCCCGGCGTCCCCTCCAGCCGCGACGAAGTGCTCGGCGACACGGAACTCGACGCCACCTTCGTCGTGGAGAGCCTGGCCCCCGAGGCCCGCCCCATCCTCGCCGACACGCGCGTGCGCGAGCGGCTGCTCGGCCTGCGCGGATTCCGCCGCGCCAGCGTCAAGGGCGGCTGGCTCCAGGTGGAGCAGCGCGGCGTGCCCTCCAACCTGCAGGCCTTGGAGTCCCTGGTCCGTGGCCCGCATGAGTGGGTCCAGGCCGTGGTCGAGGCCGCCACCCACGCCGCCCAGGCCGTCCACGAGCTGGAGCCCGTGCGCGAGGAAGTGCGCGAGCACGCCTGAGCCCGCGGCGCGGACGCCCAACCCGGGCCGCCGCGTTGCGCTGCCGCCCGACACGGCCCGCGGCGCTCAGCGCAGCGTGTCGCTCGACTCGTCGGTGCGCGGAGTCTCCAAGGTGGGCTCCGGACGAAGCCCCGGGGCTGGAGTCCCCGCCGTCGCGGGCATGCGCCGAGGAGGCCGCCAGCTCAACAGCAGCCGCACGTACGGCGCGGGCCCCGTATGGAGCGTGCCCAGGTCCAGCCGCTTGCGGTCACGGTCCAGCAGCGCGAAGTCGTTCAGGAAGTCCAGGCCCACCGACGTGCCCAACCAGACGTTGCCCCCCAGCCGGACGTTGGCCGTGGGCGCGAAGCGCAGGGACGTCTCGCGCACGTAGACCGCGCCCATCCCCGCGGCCTGCTCCAGCTGCACATGGGACACCGACTGCTCGAAGGCGCCGGTGAGTCCCAGCTCCAGTCCCTCGCCCAGCGTCCGCATCAGCGTGAGGCGCGGCACGCCCAGCTCCACGAGGTACGGCCCCTTGCGGTAGGTGAAGCCCACCATGGGGAAGATGGGCGTCTGGTCAAAGGGCCACAGCGCCACCAGACCGAAGCTCAGCCGCATCCCCGGGTCGCCGCCAATCAGGTAGCTCGCCATGGCATAGCCGGCCCATGACGTGTCCAGGGCCGGGTCGAACGCGCTATGGAAATCCGTGCGCGTGCTGCCCGTGACGCCGCCCATCACCATCCAGCGCGGCGACAGCGGGCGAATCAGCGTGAGCCCCAGCTGGATGCGGTGGACGCTCCGCGAGTGCGTGTCCCCGCTGTCCACCTCCTGGCTCACGCCCAGCAGGTGCCCCTCGTAGCCCAGCGACGGCAGGAGGATGAGCTTCCCCAGGAAGGCCGCGGGCAGCGGCAAGCGCAGCTCGAGCTGGGGACGCTCATCGATTCGCCAGCCGCTCGAGCCAATCGACGTGCCTCGCGACACGGTGTAGCCCAGGTAGGCGCGGTCCTCGGAACTCTGCGCGCGCGACGCGCCCGCGAGCAGGAGCGCGACGCATGCGGCGAGGACGCGGACAGGAGCGAAGCCCCCCGCTCGCGCGGGGACGGCGAGACCGAGCCCGGACACGACCATGTTGCCCCACTCCTTCAAGCGAGTCCGCGAGTCTACCTCGGGCCGGGGTCATCCGTCCGCCGCCGGCGCGCGAGCAGCGACGACAGGGCCAGCCATGCGAGCGGCCCCACGGCGGTCGCACCGCAATCGCAGCCGCTGTCGTCCGGCGGCGGAGGCCCGGGGTCCGTCCCCGCGTCCGTGGCCAGGGAGCAGTCACCATCTCCCATGCACACCGTCACCTCGGCCGCGCCCGTCTGGCCCGACGTGTCCTCGACCTCGAAGCGCACGCGGTGCCCTCCCGGCGACAGGCCCGTGGTGTCCCAGCGGTTGTGCTCACCGCCGAAGTGGAAGTGATTGCCCGCGTTGCGGTCCGTGTATTCCAGCCGCCCGTCCACGTAGAAGCGCCCGCTGGGGCAGCCCACGTCGTCCACGCAGTCTCCAAAGAACTCGCCCATGGTGCCGGACACGCGCTCGCCCTCGGTGGGGCGGGTGAGCACCGCGCGCGGGGCCGCGTCCATCGCGACGGTCAGCGTGAAGTCCTGCCGCGCATCTGGCGCCACGCCGTTGGCCACCTTCACGGACACGTCCACCGTCCCCGCCGTCGTGGGCGTCCACGAAAGAACGCCCGTGGTCGCATCGAGCGTCATCCCCGGCACCGAGGACAGCAGCGAGTACTGAGGCGCGGGCCGCGCGCGCGCGTCCACGTCATAGACCAGCGGAGTGCCCACCACCGCGCGAGCGGGCGGCGTGGAGGTGATGACCGGCGCCAGGGGCTCGTCGTCCCGCTCCGTGGCGACGAGCGCGCGCGCATCCACGCCCGGGGCCGCCACGGTGAATGTGGCGACGCCGTCATCAGGGTCCGCGTCCTGCGCGGCCGTCACGGTGACGGTCTGAGGCACGCTCCAATTGGATGGAGTGAACGCCAACGGCGTGGAGTTCGCGACGGCGAGGTCCACGTCCCCAGCGGTCCGCGCGACGTTCACGCGGATGGTCGTCCCCGCCGCGGGCGCCTGCGACAGCGCGACGGTGAAGGTGGCCGAGCCGCCCTCCGGCACATCGAGCGCGGTGGTGGAGAGCACCAGCCGGGGACCGTTGTTGTCGATGCTGGTGGCCGTCACCACCTCGGGCGACAGGCCCGCGGCCGACACCGTGAACGAAGCCGCGTCCGCGTTCGTGTCCGCGTCCACCGCCGCCGCCAGCCGCACTTCCTGGGGCACGTTCCAATTGGCCGCGGTGAAGGTGAAGGACGTCGCGCCCACCACGCTCAAGTCCGAGTCCCCCGCCGTGCGCGCCACCGACACGGAGACGTCCGCGGTGGGCGCCTGCGCCAGTTGCACGGTGAAGGACGCCATGCCGCCCTCCACCACGCGAAGGTTCAGCCCGGACACCACCAGCTTCTGCCCCATCAACTTGGGCGCGATGCGATGCAGTGTCCCGCCCACGTAGCTCATGCCATACAGCGCGCCATCCGGCCCCACGCTCAGGTCCACGGAGCTGCTGAAGCCGGTGCCCCATCCATCCACCTGAGACACCGAGTTGTCGCCCGCCAGTTGCACGCGCGTGAGCTGTCCGGAGTTGTAGTCGCCGAAGAGGAAGTTGCCGCGGTAGTCCGCCGGGAAGAGCGTGGCGTCGTAGAAGGTGCCTCCGGTGATGGAGCCACCCAGGCTCTCCGTCGTCGCCGAGCCCCCGCCGCTCGTCGCGTTCGCGCCGGGCTGGAGGACCTCGAACGCGGTGTCGCTCACCAGGCGGGACACGTAGAACGTCCCGTTGAAGCTCGGGTCCGTCACCCCGTCGATGACGAGCTTCTCGCCCTTGCGGAACAGGTGCTTCGCGGTGGTGGTGAACGTGGCCACGCCCGAGGCTCGCGAGGCCCCGGTGGCCGTGAAGGTCCGCGTGTCCACGCCGTTGGTGCGGTACTTCACGACGGGCGTGATGTAGCCCGCGGGCTGATTGTTCTCGTAGTCGTTGTAGCCCGCGTGGTCTCCCCGGCGGACCACGAAGATCTGCTCGTAGCCGTCGCCCACGGTGTCGACCCACAGCAAGCCGGTGCTGGGCTGGAACGTGAACGTGAACGGATTGCGCAGGCCGCGCGCCCAGATGTACTCGTTGTTGGGCCCGACCCCGTCGAAGTAGGGGTTGTCGTTGACGGGCGTTCCATCCAGGTTGGCGCGCCCCACCTTCGCCGCCAGCGACGTCAGGTCCGCGTCCACGCCCGTGCCGTTGCCGTTGTCTCCAATGGACCAGTACAGCTTGCCGTCCGGCCCGAAGCCCAGGCCGCCGCCGTCATGGTTGACGCCTCGCGTGGGCAGCCCCACCACCACCTCGGTGCGCGCCGTGCCGATGGTGCCGGTGTCCGTGTAGCGGACGATGCGCTGCTCCGACGAGGTGACCGTCACGAAGAAGTACACGTATCGGTTCACGACGTAGTTCGGATCAAACGCCATGCCGATGAGACCACACTCGCTGTTCGTGAAGATGGGGGTCTCCGTGGCGAACAACTCCGACGCCGGCGCGCTGGGCTTGCCCGGCTGCGCGACGAAGGCGCCCTCCTCCAGCCTCACCACGCGCACCGTTCCGCCCTTCAACGTGATGAACAGGCGGCCCGAGCCATCCGGCGCCCACGCCATCCCCGTGGCGGGCCCCAAGTCCGGCGAGCTGTACACCGTGTCCGTGAAGCCGGTGGGCACCGTGGCCGCCCACGCGGAGGTTGTCAGCCACCAGACCCAGAGCCCTGACAGGAAGAGCGTGCGCATGCCCCCACGCTAGGGCGACTGTCCTTCGCCGCGCGAGGCCCGACCCCACACCTGTCGACTCGTGACACCTCGCGATACAGGCGGAACGGCATAGCCACATCGTCACCCGAATCCGTCGGCGCGGCGTCCCCACCCCGGATGCCGTCTTCGCGCGCCATGCCTATCTGGGCCGACAGGATGTCCACCCGTGGCGACATGCCCGCGCAGCCCGCCACCCCGCCTCGACGACGGCGACGCGCGGTCCGCGCGCTGGGATGGGGACTCGTGGCGCTGCTCGTGTTCGAGGGCGTGCTCAACCTCGCCCTCAACCTCGGCGTCATCCCCCGAGTCGTCCACCGAGCCACCGCTCGGACCCAACTGGGCTGGAGCCGCGCGTGGTGGCTCTGGCCCGCGCCGGTGCACGTCCAGGACTTCTTCCTGGAGCAGCACGACCACGACGCGCACTGGCGTGTGGACGTGGAGCGGAGCGAGGCGCGCCTGTCGCTCACCGCGTTCCTGCATCGCCGCGTGGACATCGGCTTTCTGCGCGGCTGGGGCGTGCGCGTGCATGTCCGGCCCATTCCCCCGGAGGAGCGCGCCGCGCCGGGCCCTCCGTCCGCGCATCCCTGGAGCGTGTCACTGCGCGGCCTGGAGATTCGCGACGGGCGCGAGGTGGCTTGGGGCAACGGCCGCTACCTCGGCCCGTGGGAGGCGGATGGCGCGGTGACCCTCGTCGGCGGGGAGCGCGTGTCCGTGAGCGCCTCGCGCATCGCGCTGTCTCACGGCGCCGTGGAGCTGGCCCAGCGCCGGGCCGCGAACATCGACTCGCTGCTCGCGGACCTCACGCTCGATGTCCCCAAGAAGGGCCCCGGCGCGGGCGACGCGCTGGGCGGGTTGAGCGGACACGCACGGCTGAAGGCGGAGCTGCTGCCACTCGACTGGCTGGGCCCCATGCTGGCCCATCACGAGAAGCTCGTCGTCGATGAGGGCGCGGGCCACGTGGAGGCGGACGTGCGTTGGACAAAGGGCCGCCTCGCGCCAGACAGCCGCCTGGAGGCGCGAGGCGAGCCGCTGACGCTGCGGCTCGGTCCCTTGCGCGTGCGCGCGCCGTGGCGCATGCGCGGCACCGTGACGACCCAGGGAGAGGGCACGCGAGAGTGGCTGCGGCTCGAGTTCGCGCCCGTGAACGTCGGAGGGCGCGTGGGGCAGTTGCTGGAGCTGCCCGAGGTGGCCATCACCTTCCAGGCCGAGCCGGGCCCGGGCGAGCGCCACCCCACCTATGAGCGCGACCTGACCGTCGCCCCCAGCCGCCCCATGGACCTGCGCACGCTCAACCCCTGGACCGGCCACACGTTCCGGGTGGACTCGGGAACGGCCGTCCTGGAGGCCCACGCGCAGCTCGACTCGGCGCAAGACACCGGGGACATGCACCTGTCGCTGGGCTCGGATTTGATCAACGCCCAGTCGGGCAGCGTGCGCATGTTGGGGCGCGCGCGCGCGAGCATCTCCTCACACCGGCTGGCGCTGCGTGAGCAAGAAGTCGGCTTGGACGGCACCACGCTCCAGTTGACGCAAGTCTCCGCGGACTTTCCGCACAAGCAGGTGCGCGGCTGGGAGGGCACGTTCTCCTTTCCTCACGCCCTGCTGGCGCTGTCTCCCCCCGCGCTGGACGCTCGCTTCACCGGCCAGTTCGCCAACGCGGATCCGTTCGTCGCGCTGCTGACGCGCAAGTTCGGCCTGCCGCACTTCCTGGCGCCCTTGCTGGACGCGCGCGACCTGCGCGTGTCGGGGCGCGTGCGCATGGGCGACTCGGGCATGCAGGTCCGCGAGCTCCACGCCGCCGGCTCGGGCCTGAAGCTGGAGGCGAGCCTGGACGTGCGCCGGGATGACACCCAGGCTCGCGTGCTGGCCACCGTGAAGGGCATCACCGGCTGCGTGGAGGTGACGCCGGAAGGGACGCACGTGCACCTCGGCGATGCCCGGCGCCGCTGCGAGCCGCTCGACGCGCGTCCTTGAACGTCGCGGCTCGCCCTCGGGACGGAGCCTCGCATCCACTGCGCTCCGGACACCCCGACGCGAGGGCGGGTGGTCTCGGCCTGCCGGCCCACCAGATTCCCCACGGCGGGACGCATCCGCGACGAGTGAGGACCGATGAGCCTGCATGCCCCCGAGCCCCGCGTGGCCCCCGCGGAGGATGAGCCCGCGCCACACGAAGCCCCCTTCGCGGACATGGTGTGGATTCCCGGACGGACGTTCTGGATGGGCTCGGACCAGCACTATCCCGAGGAGGCGCCCGCGCACCGCGTGACGACCTCGGGCTTCTGGATGGACCGCTTCACGGTGACGAACGCGGACTTCGCGCGCTTCGTGGAGGCCACGGGCTACGTCACGGTGGCCGAGCGCCCCTTGAACCCCGCGGACTATCCCGGCGCGGTGGCCGAGCTGCTCGTGCCGGGCTCGCTCGTGTTCCGCAAGACGAGCGGCCGCGTGGACCTGCGGGACTTGTCGCGCTGGTGGGCCTACGTGCCAGGCGCGAGCTGGAAACAGCCCGAGGGCCACGGCTCCTCGGTGAACACGCGCGAGCGACATCCCGTGGTGCACGTGGCCTACGAGGACGTGGAGGCCTATGCGCACTGGGCCGGCAAGTCACTGCCCACCGAGGCCGAGTGGGAGCTGGCAGCGCGCGGCGGTCTGGACCGTCAGGAGTTCTGCTGGGGCAACGAGTTCACCCCGGGCGGCCAACACCTGGCCAACACCTGGCAGGGCGAGTTCCCCTGGCAGGACCTCGCTGACGACGGCCATGAGGGCACCTGTCCCGTGGGCAGCTTTCCCGCCAATGGCCACGGCCTGCACGAGATGGCCGGCAATGTCTGGGAATGGACCTCGGACTGGTATCGCGCGCGCCACGCCGAGGGCCACCGAGGCAAGGCATGCTGCATCCCCGTCAACCCGCGCGGCCCGTCCACGCCAGATGGCAGCTTCGATGCGCATCTGCCCGCCGTGCGCATCCCGCGCCGCGTGCTCAAGGGTGGCAGCTTCTTGTGCGCGCCCAACTACTGCCGCCGCTATCGCCCGGCCGCGCGCTCGCCGCAGCCCGTGGACAGCGGCGCGAGTCACATCGGGTTTCGCTGCATCGTGCGCCCGACGCGCGACTGAGCCCTACGGGTCCGGCTCCACGGCGCGAACCGGGGGCCGCGCGAGCAGCGCCGCGAAGACGAGCCCCATGACGATCTGCAGCGCCACCAGCAACACATTGAAGAGGCGTGCGTCCGAGTTGGCCCCCACGCCCAGCAACGCCAGGATGGCCTGCGTCCCCATGAAGCCGGGGGCAATCTGCAGCAACCCCGGCATGATGACGGTGTTGGGCATGAAGCCGGACCGCCGGCCAAACCAGAGCCCCGCCACGCCGAGCACGAACGCGGACACGAGCGGGCTGCCTCGGTCCCCCAGCACGGCCTTGGTCAGCTCCTGCGTCCCGTAGGCCAGCAGCACGGCCGCGACGATGGGCACCACGTCCCGAGCGCGCGCGGACATGCACACCGCCAGCGCCAGCCCCCCCACCGCCACGATGGCGAGCGAGAGTGGATGCGGCAGGGCATGCGCGGAGGAGTACAGCGGCAAGGGCGCGACCAGGCTCCACGCCGTGCCCGCGGCCGCGATGCCCACGCCCATCATCACGAAGCGCAGCAAGCCATAGAGCAGGCGCGGCGTGCCGGCCTCGACCGACTCCGTCACCAACTCCAGCGAGCCGAGCGTCACCACCATCGCGGGCACCAGCAGCGTGATGCCGCCGAACAGGGCCCGGGCCGCATCGAAGGGCGGCAGCACGCACGCCAGGCCCAAAGCCACCAGCGTGCCCAGGAACGCGCCGAGGAAGCTCTTCTGGAGGTCCAGTTGCTGCGAGCGCAATGTGCCGAAGTGGATGGCGCCCGCGAGCACGCCCACCACGAAGGCCACGGCCAGCTCCAGCCACGAGCCCCCCACGCGCACGGCGACGGCCGCGCCATAGACACCGTAAGCCAGGTAGACGAGCCACGCGGGGTGGACGGGCGGCGAGGCCATGATGCGGTCCAGGTCCGTGCGTGCCTCGGGGACGCGCTTGCGCCCCGCGGCGATGTCGTCGCACAGCCCGAGCACCGCGGAGGCGCGCGTCAGGTTCCAGTGCGGATTGAAGGGCAGGCGATCCAACTCCACCACGCGTCGTCCCAGCCCCGACATCACCTCGAGGATCGCGACGCTCTGGAGCGAGAACAGCTCGACCTGGAGCCCCCACGCGCGCGCGACCTGCTTCACCCGCCCCTCCACCAAGGACGCCGCCTGGTAGGACACGTGGAGGGCCCGCACCAGGTCGCACAGGAAGGAGACGGTCGCCTCGTCATCGGACGGGCCCAAGGACTCCCGCGTGTCCGCCATGGTCGACTCTCTCGTGCATGACCACGCTTCGTCGCGCGGTGGACCGCGACACCTTGCGGTCTGAAACGAGACCTTGGCGACGAACGCGGCGAGGAGACAGTCGCCCTCCAGTGCGGTGCGACGTCCGCGCGCGGGCGTCCTCGGGCTCAGATGCCCACGGGCCGAGGACCGTGTGAGCCCGGAGGCGTGCGCCGCTGGTCTCCCGCGCCGGACTGGAGGCGACGCTTGTTCCAGACTTTGTAAGGCACCAGCGCGAGCGAACGGATGATGAGGTAGATGCCGATGACCCCCAGCAGCCGCTGCATGGGGTACGTGGTGCCCGCCGCGCACAGGGCGAGCGCCGGGTTGCCGAACACCGCCGAGATGGCGACTGTCACCCGGTCCGGATCCCGAGGCCCGCCCAGGAAGTGCCCCAGGAACGCCGAGCCCAGGGTCACGAACAGCATGGCGACCACACCCCAGACCTGCAGACGCTTGAGCATCGGGATGCCGGCGAGGATGAGCAGCACGGCGGCGGCGAACAGCGTGATTTTGAAGAACACCGCCACGGGCTTGCGCAGCCACTGCGCGAACTCGGGCTCCCAGTGCTGGAGCGCCAACCCCACACCGAACCCCACCAGGAAGGGCAGCAGCGCCTTCGCGAAGAGCACGCGGAACGGCGGCGCCTCGATGGAACCGGGGAACAGCTGACCGAGCAGCGACAACGAGAGGGGCAGCAGCACGATGGCCGCCAGCGACAGCGTGATGGACAACGCCAGCCCCAAGGGCAGGTTGCCCTTCTGTCGCGCGATGGATGGCAGTGCCATGGGGAGCCCCGGACAGAACGCCATCAGCGCGATGACGCCTCCGGCCAACGGATGCAGCGGCAACACCCGCGTGACGAGCAGGGCCCACAGCGGCACCAGCACCAGGCAGACGAGCATCCCTCTCACGTAGACGGGCTGTCGTATCCCCTGCCCCAGCTCACTCAGCCGCCACGCCAGCCCCTGTCCCAGCCCCATGGCCACGATGAAGCCCGGCATCAGGAGCAGTCCCACCCAGTGAGCCAGCTCCATCACGGCGCCCCCCCGAAGACGGTCTTCCAATCCGAGCGCATGCTCACCACCGTCCACCCACCCGCTCGCGCGGCCCGCAGCGAGGCCCCGTCCTTCTCCGCGTAGGCGAACTCGCGCTGGGCATCATCGTGGTTGATGAGGAGCTGGAACACGGGCCCCGAGCCCTGCTGCGTCGAGCGCAACATCGCGATGTCTCCGCCGTTGCGGACGTTGCCCGCCACGAAGACGGGCTGCTTGCCAATGTGCAGGTCATTGCCCACCGGCTTGCCTTCCTTGTCGTTCACGTGGTCCACGCGCGGCTCGCGCCACAGCACCTCGTGGCCATCGCGCCGCTCGTACTTCTCCACCACGCTGCTGCCGATGACCTGCTGCGGTGGAATCCCATACATCTGCTCGGCGAACGCGCGGACGAAGTCGATGCCGCCCCCCGTGCTGATCCACGTCTGGAACCCATGGGCGCGCAGGAACGTCAGCAGCTCCCGCATGGGCTGGTAGCCCAGCTGCGTGTACGGCACGCCCAGCTTGGGATGGCGCGCGGTGCGCAAGAAGCCTCGCACCTCGTCCATGAACTGCGCCTGCGTGAGGTTCGAGTGGGTGGCCGCGAGCAGCTCCATCAACTCCGCTTCACTGGCCTCCATGAGCGTGGCGACGTCGCCTTCGAGCACCGCCTTGTAGGGCTGCTGGTTGCGCAGCGCGGGGTCCTTCTCCACCGCCTCACGCACCCGCGCCACGAGGAAGGCGCCCTGCACGAGGGGCTTCTCCTGCCAGAGCGTTCCGTCGTTGTCGAAGACCGCGATGCGGTCCGCCACCGGCACGAAGTCCGGGCCGCCCTCCTTCGTCACGCGCGCCACGAAGTCGAGGATGGATTGCTTCGCCGGCCCGTCGTTCCACGAGGGCAACGGGTCCGCCCGCGCGAGCACCGCGAGAGGCCCCCCTGCCACCAGCATGACCGCGAGCACCTTCGCGTGACGAATCCATCCCTGCCGGAGCCCGACCATCGCTGCCTCCGCCGCCCGCCTGGCCTGGATGCAGCGCGCCCCGAGCGGCTGTCCCTCAATCTGGTCGCGAAGAGGGGCGCGTCAACGCTCGCGAACAGTGGCCTGCCCCGTTGGACGCCCGCGCCGCGCCGCCGTCCGCTCGGGAGCAAGCCTGACCCGGACGAGCACGCGGCAGCCCGCCCGCCTCCTCACGGACACTAAGAGAGGCGGGCTAGGGACCGCGGTCGCTAATACCCAGGCGGGTACGGCGGCGGGCGCGTGGGCCCGATGGGACCGGTGGGGACCTCGCGCTTGCGGACGCGGGGCACCGGATCAATGGCGGGCTGCGAGGCCGTGAGCCGGCCCACGGTGAGCTGTCCCTGGAAGCCCTCCGACGTGGGCTTCTCATACAGCTTCAGGTAGGGCTGAGACAGCGGCCCCGACTGGGTGCGCGGCGTGGGCGTGGCTCCCACGACGCCACACTGCAGCTTGCTGTTCCGGTCCAGGTCACAGCCCCAGCGCCGTCCCGCCGCGAAGCCCACTTCCAAGACGAGCAGCGACTTCACCTGACGGAGGTACTGCGCCATGGGCGTGAAGTCCTGGTCCCAAGGAACGCCCGTCACCGTGCGCACGTGCGTGTTGCCCGCGAGCACCACCTGCATCTCGTCCGGCCGCGCCGCGTGGCGCTTCAACCAGACCTCCGCCAGCGCCGCGTCTCGCTCGCCCCCGTTCAGCAGGTCCGTGTCATACGCCACCACCGAGACCTTCAACCCCTGCGCGCGCATGGCCCGCACCTGGTCGATGAGGTCGAAGATGGCTCGGCTGCTTCGGCCATCCTGATACGGCCGACGCCAGAAGCGCCCATCCAACAGCGCGTCCTGGTCCAACGGCGCGCCGGGGCTGCCCAGGTACGCGTCGATGCGCTGCTGCTCCGTCGACGGAATCGACAGCCCCAGCGCCACCGGGATGCTGCGCTCGGCGGACTGCCGGACCAGGACGCCCACCGCCGCGGGCACCTGCGCCGAGCCGAGCTGCTCGCCAATGAGCAGCATCCGCCCCGCGTGGATGACCGCCTCCAGGCCATACACGCGCGACTCCATTTCGGGCGAGAACCCCGAAGGCGCGTCCGGCACCTGGTCCCTCCAGCGCGTGAGATAGAACTCCGGCGTCCGCACGGGCACGGGCACCTGCTCGTTCACGTTGCCGCTGAGCGTCTCAATCGAGGGCGTGGACTCCAGGCGCAGCGCGAGCGCGCGCTCCAGCTCCATGTCCCGCAGCCCGTACTGGGCCCCATCCAGTCCGGTGAAGTGCTCGGTCATGTCGTAGTTGCCATCGCTGGTCCGGAGCCGGAAGAGGTTCGCCACGGCGATGTTGAGCGTGTTCGACGCGGGCCGCAGTGACGTCCCATCCTCCGCCTGGTCGCGGAGCGCGTCCTTGTCCACCTGCCCGCGAATCTCCGCGTCATTGCCCACCACATTGACGCTCATGCGGAAGATGCGAACCACCGACTCGCGCGAGGACACCGCCAGCCCCGTCACCAGGTAGCGGGTGAACGTGCCGTCGCCCGTGTTCCAGTTCATCGGGCCGCGCCAGGTGGTGAAGAACTGGCTGGGGTCCACCGCGCCCCGCTCGTCGTCAATCTTGAAGCCCCGCTCCACCAACAGCCGGCGCGTCTCGTCGAGCGCGACTTCCACGGGCTTCGCGAAGACATGTTCGTACTGCGGAAACTCCGGGTGCGCCGGGCCGTGCAGACAACCCGTGAGCCCCAATGCCAGACAGAGTCCGAGAACCCACCGTGCCAAATTCATGATGCAACTGGGTAACACAAGTCACCGGGCATTTCCCGATACGCCCGTCTCGCAGGGAAATGTCCTTCAATCCGCAACCATCGCGGCCCGAACGCGGGGCTACCGGGAAGATCCGAGGGCCCGCAGGTACTGCTCGCGCACCCGCGTGGCGAGGTCGACGGGGTCGGGTCCGAAGGCCTCGGGCGGCACGGGGGGCAGCACGCGCACGCGAATGGACGCGCGGGGGCTCAGCCAGGGACCGTCTCCCTCCACCAACCCCGTGGTGCCCTCCACCACGATGGGCACCACGGGCACGTGCTCCTCCAGCGCGAGCTGGAACGCGCCGCGCTTGAACGGGAGCAGCTGACCGTTGGTGGAGTAGGTGCCCTCGGGGAAGATGAACACCGGCATGCCCCGGCGCAGCCAGGCGCGGCATGGGTCCAACAGCTGGTGCAGCGACGTGGAGGTGCCGCGCACGACGGGCACGTGCCCCAGCAGCGTCATCATCCAGCCCACCAGCGGCAGCCGGAACAGCGACGCCTTGGCCACGAACTTGAACGGCGTGAACAGGCCCATCACCGCGAGGATGTCCATGGCGGACTGGTGATTGGCCACCAGCACACAGGGGCCGCGCGGCAGCAGCTCACGCCCCTCGATGCGCGTGCGCCAGCCGGGCGAGGCGTGCAGCCACACCCAGAAGCAGACGTTGCAGACCAGCGCATGCAACGCATTGCGGTTTCGGTCCACCGGATACGAGACGAGGAACAGCACCGCGCCGAGCGTGAACAACACCGGCGCGACGACGAGGAACAGCAGCCAGAACCACACCGAGACGACGAACCGCATGCGCAGGACCGTCAGCGCTGCGCGGGCGGCGTCATCCGCGCCGCGAAGTTCATCGCGTAGTTGACCTCCAGGCCGCCGTCGACGACGAGCGTCTGGCCATTCACGTACTCGGAGCCCTCCGAGCACAGCCACTCGATGGGCCGGGCAATCTCATCCGGGCTGGCCACATGGCCCGAGGGCACCTGCTCCTTCACGGTGGCCTCCAGGCCCGCCCACGCATCGCCCATGTAGAAGCGGCTGGAGTCCGTGTCGATGTAGCCCGGGTTGACCGCGTTGACTCGGATGCCCGTGCCGGACAGCTCCGCGGCCAGGTACTTCACCATGATCTCCATGGCGCCCTTCATGGCCCCCAGGAGCCCGTGGAACGGCAGGGGCATGCGCGAGTCCATGCCCGACACCGCGACGATGCGCCCCTTGCGGCCCTCCATCAGCGGCACCGCGCGCTGCGCGCCCAACAGGAAGCTCTTCACCGTGACGTTGAACGTCTTGTCCATCTGGTGGAGCTTCGTCTGCATCAGCGGCGTGAAGACGGTGGAGGCCGCGTTGGCCACGAAGACATCCAGGCCGTGGAACTCTTCCTGGATGGTGTCGAAGACGCTGTGGAGGCTGGCGGGCTCCAGCTGATCCGCCACCAGCACGCGGCAGCGGCGCCCCAGCGCCTCCACTTCCTGGCACAGCGCCTGGGCCTGCTCGGCGTCACGTCGATACGTGGAGACGATGTCATAGCCGGCCTTGGCCAGCCGCAGGGACACAGCGCGGCCCACGCCGCGCGAACCACCGGTGATGAGCGCCACGGGAGATGTCGTCATGGTGCCCCAGGGCATACCACCTTCCCGCCCCTCCCGGACGTCCTCCACCCTGAGCCGGGCCCCTCTCCGGGCATGGGTCCCGCGTCCTGGCCGATGACACTCGGGACGTCGCCCCGGCGTCACTCGGGTTCTTATGCGCTTGCGGCCTCGGCGCGTTACGAACTTAGGTGCCCGGTCGAATGCGAGGAGACGCCGAATGGATGTGAAGGGTGTGCACGTCGAGACCCATCCCCGAGAGGGAGAACCGCTCGTCCGCGCCGGACGTCCGGATCCCTGCACCGTGGTGCTCTTCGGCGCCACGGGAGACCTCGCCCAGCGCAAGCTGTTCCCCGCCCTCTTCGAGCTGGACCGCGCGGGCCTGCTCCCCGAGCACTTCGCCGTCGTCGCCTTCAGCCGCTCCACGTTGGACGACACCGCGTTCCGCGCGCACGTGAAGGCGGGCCTCGAGAAGTTCGCCCGCACGCAGCCCCTGGACGAGGCCACCTGGAAGCGCTTCGCCCCGCGCCTCGAAGGCGTCTCCGGCGCCTATGATGATCCGCAGTCCTTCGTCCGCCTGCGCGAGCGGCTCGCCACGGTCTCCCAGAAGCAGAAGACCGGCGACAACCAGCTCTATTACCTGGCCACGCCCGCCTCCACCTTCCCCCAGATTCTCAAGGGGCTCGCGGACGCGGGGCTGCTGACGCGCCAGACGGATCCAGGCCACCACCCGTGGCGCAGGCTCGTCATCGAGAAGCCCTTCGGCCACGACCTGGAGAGCGCCAAGGCCCTCAACCGCGAGCTGTTCTCGGTGCTGGACGAGCGGCAGATCTTCCGCATCGACCACTACCTGGGCAAGGAGACGGTGCAGAACATCCTCGTGTTCCGCTTCGCCAACGCCATCTTCGAGCCATTGTGGAACCGCCAGCACATCGACCACGTGGAGATCACCGCGGCGGAGACGATTGGCGTGGAGGGGCGCGGCGGCTTCTACGACGAGACGGGCGTCATCCGGGACATGGTGCAGAACCACCTGCTCCAGGTGCTCGCGCTGTGCGCCATGGAGCCGCCAGTGTCCTTTGGCGCGGAGGACATCCGCGACGAGAAGAACAAGGTGTTCCGCGCGCTGCGCCCCGTGGAGGGCGCCGACGTCGCGGACCACGTCGTGGTGGGCCAGTACAAGGGCTACGCGCAGGAGAAGGGCGTCAAGCCGGGCTCGCGCACGCCCACGTACGTCGCGCTGCGCATGCACGTGGACTCGTGGCGCTGGCAGGGCGTGCCCTTCTACGTGCGCGCGGGAAAGAACCTGAAGCGGCGCATGACGGAGGTGTCCATCCACTTCAAGTCCGTGCCCGTGGGCCTCTTCAGCGGCGAGGGCGCCACGTGCCAGCGGCTGCAGCCCAACGTGCTCACGCTGCGCATCCAGCCGCGCGAGGGCATCGCCCTCTCCTTCGAGTCCAAGGTCCCCGGTGAGGACGTCAACATCGCGGGCGTCACCATGGACTTCAACTACGCGGAGAGCTTCGCCAAGCCCGTGCCGGAGGCCTACGAGCGGCTGCTGCTGGACTGCATGCGCGGCAACGCCACGCTCTTCGCGCGACAGGACAGCGTGGAGCAGGCCTGGGCCTATGTGACGCCCATCCTGCGCGCCATCGAGACCGGCGAGGGCGGCACCGTGCACACGTACGAGCCCGGGACGGCGGGTCCGGAGGCCGCCGCCTCGCTGCTGGCCCGCAGCGGACGTCGGTGGACGCCGCTATGAGCGAGCCCCTCGTCGTCGCCCCCGAGCACCTGGCGCGACAGGCCGCCGAGTGGCTGGCGCGCGCGCTCCAGGACGCCCTGAGCCATCAGCCCCGCGTCAGCCTCGCGCTGTCGGGGGGCTCGACGCCCGCGCCCACGTATCGCGCGCTGGCGGGGATGACGCTGCCCTGGGCCCGCGTGGACGTGTACTTCGTGGACGAGCGCTTCGTGCCGCCCGACCATGCCCAGAGCAACTACCGGCTGGTGGAGGACACGCTCCTGCGCCCGCTGCGGCTGCCGTCCTCGCAGGTGTTCCGCATGGAGGGCGAGCGCGAGGACCGCGAGCAGGCCGCGCGCGACTACGAGGCCCGGCTCCCCGCCGCGCTGGACGTGGTGCTCCTGGGCATGGGCGAGGACGGCCACACGGCCAGCCTGTTCCCCGGCAGTCCCGCGCTCGAAGAGCACGAGCGGCGGGTGCTCGCGGTGGTGGGCCCCAAGCCCCCACCGTGGCGCATGACGTTGACGTTCCCGGTGCTGCAAGGCGCGCGGGCCGTGCTGGGGTTGGTGGCGGGCGCGGGCAAGCAGGACGCGGTGCGCCGGGTGTTGGCTGGAGACGCGGCCCTGCCCGCGGCCCGCGTGACTCGCGCGCAGTGGATGATGGACCCCGCCGCTGCGGGACAGTGACGAGATTTCCCAAGGAAGCTTCTGAGGAGGCAGCATGACTGCGGCAAGCAGCCCTCCAAAGCCGGCGCAGTTCGGCGTGGCGGGCATGGGCGTGATGGGCGCGAGCCTGGCCCTCAACATCGCGGACCACGGCTTCCGCGTGGCGGTGTGGGACCGGCATGCGGAGCGCATCGATGAGATGCATCAGAAGTACGGACACCCGGAGATAGGTGGCACGGCGTCGCTCGAGGAGTTCGTGAAGCGACTGGAGCGCCCGCGCCGCATCCTGCTGATGGTGACGGCGGGCGAGGCGGTGGACTCCATGCTGGAGCGCCTGTTCCCGCTCTTGTCGCCCGGCGACGTGGTGATGGACGCAGGCAACTCCTGGTACGAGGACACGCGCCGGCGCGAGCGCCTCTGCCACGACAAGGGCTTCCACTTCCTGGGCGTGGGCGTGTCTGGCGGCGAGGAGGGCGCGCGCCACGGGCCCTCCATCATGCCCGGCGGCCCGGCGGACGCGTACGCGCTGGTGCGCCCCGTGCTGGAGGCCATCGCCGCGCGCACCGAGGCGGGCCTGTGCGTCACCCACGTGGGGCCGGATGGCGCGGGCCACTTCGTGAAGATGGTGCACAACGGCATCGAGTACGCGGACATGCAGCTGCTCGCGGAGACGTACGACGTGCTGCGCCGCGGCCTGGGCATGGACGCCACGTCCCTGGCGGACCTGTTCTCGCGCTGGAACGAGGGCATCGCCGAGTCCTTCCTGCTGGAGACCACCATCAAGGTGCTCCGAAAGAAGGACGAGAAGACCGGACGTCCACTGGTGGACATGGTGTTGGACAAGGCCGGCCAGAAGGGCACCGGCAAGTGGACGGTGCAGGTGGCGCTCAACAAGGGCGTGCCCGTGCCCTCCATCGCCTCCGCGTTGGATGCGCGCAACCTGTCCTCGCTCAAGGACGAGCGCGTGGCGGCCTCGCGCGTGCTCAAGGGGCCGCACGAGTCGCTGTCCACCGAGGAGCGCCAGAACCTGGCGCAGTGGGCGCATGACGCGCTCTACGCCGCGCGCGTGGTGACGTATGCGCAGGGCATGCGGCTCATCCAGGTGGCGTCACGGGAGTATGGCTGGAATGTGTCGCTGGCGGAGATGGCGCGCATCTGGCGCGGCGGCTGTATCATCCGCGCCAAGCTCCTCACCCCGCTGCGCGAGGCCTTCACGCAGCAGCCGGAGCTGCCCAACCTGATGGTCTCCGATGCCTTCGCCCCGGTGCTGGACGGGCTGGCGCCCTCGTGGCGCAAGTTCCTCGGCTCGGCGACGCGGCTGGGCATCCCTGTGCCGGTGTTCAGCTCCAGCCTGGCGTACATGGACAGCTACCGCAGCCCGGAGCTGCCCCAGAATCTCACCCAGGCCCAGCGCGACGCCTTCGGCGCCCACACCTACCAGCGCCGAGACACCCCCGACGCAGGCTTCGTGCACAGCGATTGGAACGCGTGACGCAGCAGGTTGAGACCCGCGCCCAGGTATCACACCTGGGTGCGTGTCACCCCTGTGCCCCTGTCGCAAGGGAAGGCCCCCGCCGTGACGCAGTGAAACAACGTCGGGGGTCCCTCCCCGAAAGTCAGCTCTCTCTGGTTAGCTGGAGGACACCGTTCGGGAACCACCACACCAGGGGTCATCCATGTCGACTGAACCGGGAGCGAAGGTCCTTCAAGAAGTGAGGGCTCTGGCGCCGGAGATCGCCGCCCAGAGCGCGGCCATCGAGGAGGCGCGGACCCTTCCGCCAGACGTCGTCACACGGCTCAAGAACGCGGGCCTCTTCCGGATGTTCGCGCCTCGGAACGTGGGCGGCACCGAGTTGGATCTCGTCTCGGGGCTGGAGGTGCTGGAGGAGCTGTCTCGCGCGGACGGTGCCACGGGTTGGGCCACCATGATTGCCTCGGAGAGCGCGCACATGTTCGTGCTGCTCCCGCGCGAGCAACTGAACGCCATCTACGCGCCCAGCCCCGACGTCACCATGGGCGGCGCCTTCAACGCGCAGGGCACCGCGCGCGAGGTGGACGGCGGCTACCAGGTCACCGGCCGGTGGAACTTCGCCACGGGCTGCAAGCACTCGGACTGGCTGTTCGGCAACTGCGTGCTGTTGGGAGACGACGGCAAGCCGCTGCCCGGCCCCGCGCCCGGGACGGTGCGCACGCGCGGCATGCTGGTGCCCGCGGGCGAGGGGCGCATCATGGACAACTGGTCCGTGCTCGGCCTGCGCGGCACGGGCAGCCACGACGTCGTCATCGAGGCGTTCGTCCCGCACGCGCGCAGCTTCGACATCTTCATGGGCACGCCCAACGTGGAGGGCCCCACGTACGTGGTGCCGGTGCTGCACTGCGCGCTGCACATGGGCGCGGTGGCGCTGGGCATCGCGCAGGGCGCGGTGGATGACCTGATGGCGCTGGCGCTCACTGGCAAGAAGCGGCTGTACGCGCGCCACGCGCTGGTGGACTCGCCCGTGTTCCGCAACCGCCTGGGCCGCGCGGACACCGCCGTGCGAGGCGCGCGCGCCGCGTTGCGCGACCTGGGCCGCCAATACTGGGAGGCGTGCAACACGTCTCCGGCGGTCGCCTTCGGCCTGGCGCCGCAGGTGTCCGCCACGCTCACGTGGGTGACGGAGACGGCCGCGCAGGTGGTGACCAGCTGCTACCACTCGGGCGGCGCGTCCTCCATCCGCGACGGCGCCACGCTGCAGCGCCGCTTCCGAGACATCCACACGCTCATGCAACACGCCTCGGTGGCCGAGGGCTGGTTCACCCAGATGGGCGCCGCGCTCCTCGGCTTCCCCGTCCTCTTCGAGGCGTGAGCGACACGGGCCCTACTTGCGCGACGATGCGCGCAGCTCCGCGCGGCGAATCTTCCCGCTCACCGTCTTGGGCAGCTCGGTGACGAACTCGATTTCGCGCGGATACTTGTAGGGCGCCGTCGTCTTCTTCACGTGCTCCTGGAGCTCCTGCATGAGCTGCGGGGAGCCCACGTGGCCAGGCGAGAGCAGGACATACGCCTTGATGCGCTGTCCGAGCTTCTCGTCGGGAACGCCCACCACCGCGGACTCCGCCACCGCGGGGTGCTCGAGCAGCGCGGACTCCACTTCAAAGGGCCCCACGCGATAGCCCGAGGTCTTGATGACGTCGTCCGCGCGGCCCACGAACCAGAAGTAGCCTTCCGCGTCGCGCACGGCGCGGTCTCCCGTGACGTACCAGTCGCCGCGCCGGCACGCGCGGTTGGCCGCGTCGTCCTGGAGGTAGCCGTGGAACAGGCCCACGGGGCGCTCGGGCGCCACGCGCACGGCGATGTCGCCCTCCCCGCCATCGGCCACCTCGCGGCCCTGCTCGTCGATGACCGACACCGTGAAGCCCGGAGACGGCTTGCCCATGGAGCCCGGGCGTGGCGGCAGCGAGGGGAACATTCCCACCAACACCACCGTCTCCGTCTGACCGTAGCCCTCGCGGATGTGCAGCCCCGTGGCGTCGTGCCACGTCTCGATGACCTCGGGATTGAGCGGCTCGCCCGCGCTCACCACGTGGCGCAGGGATGACAAGTCATGGGCCTTCAGGTCCTGGAGCACCAGCGCACGCCACGCGGTGGGCGGCGCGCAGAACGTGGTCAGCCGCTCGCGCGCGATCACCTTCAGCAGCCCCTCGGCGTCGAAGCGGCCTCGGAAGTCATGCACGACGTTGCACGCGCCCTGGCTCCATGGCCCGAAGAGCTTGCCCCAGGCGCACTTGGCCCAGCCCGTGTCGCTGAGCGTCAGGTGCCGGTCCTCCGGGCCCAGGTCCAGCCAGTAGCGCCCCGTCACCGCGTGGCCCAGGCCGTAGCTGGCGTGCGTGTGCAGCACCATCTTCGGCATGCCCGTGGTGCCGGACGTGAAGTAGATCAGCAGCGGCTCCTCCGCGCGCGTCGGCGCGAATGCGTCCCCGCCGCTGGGCGCGGCCTCGGCCGGCACGTAGCGCCGCCAGGGCGCGGGCGCGTCCCCCACCGCGACCCAGGCCTTCACGCCGCCGGTGCCCACGACTCCCTCGAACCGCTCCAGGCAGCTCGCCTCGGAGAGGACGGCGACCGCGCCCGAGACCTCCAGCCGATAGCGGATGTCCTTCGCCGTCAGCATGGGCGTGCCCGGCATGAACACGATGCCGGCCCGGATGCAGCCCAGCACCAGGAACCACCACTCCGGCACGCGCGGCATCATCACGAAGACGCGATCACCCCGGCCGAGCCCCAGGTCCGTGAGGAAGCGCGCGGCGTGCAGCGAATGCGCCCGCAGTTGCGCGAACGTGAAGCGGCGGGAGTCCCCGGAGTCATCGGACCACTGGAGGGCGACCGCATCGGGCCGCTCCCTCGCGTGGCGATCCATCACATCCGTGGCGAAGTTGAAGAACTCGGGCCGCTCCCACCGGAAGTCCCGGTGGGTGGCCGCATGGTCATTCATGTTGCGCGAAGCGGAACGGGGCATGTCCTGGCTCCTGGGGCGCGAATGTCCCCGGAGCCTGCCACGCCCTCGCGACTACTTCGACGCCTTGCCGTGCAGCGCGCGAAGCCGCTCGGCCTCCTGACGGGCCTCCTGGCTCCAGCCCTGCTCACCCAGCTGGGCCACCTGCTCGAACGAGTCCGCCGCGCGATCCAACAAATCCAGCTCGCGCAGGACGAGGCCGCGGTTCCACAGCGCCTGCGGATGACGCGGCTCGGCACGCAGCGCGCGGTTGAGCAGCTCCAGCGCCTGGGTGAGCGAGCGCTGCTTCAGCGCCACGACCGCCAGGTCGTTGTCGCGATCCGCCGAGGGCTTCTCGCGCTCGAGGAAGGCCTCGGCCTGGCGCAGGTCGCCCCGGAGCAGGTAGGCCGCGGCCACGCCGCGCAGGTCCTCGCGCTCCTCCAGGTCCGCCAGGGGGCGCAGCGGCAGCGCCTCCACGGTGGACTCGGAGCCGCGCATGGGGCCATAGGGCCGCCAGTGGTCGGCGCGCGGATGGCTCAGGCGCTCTTCCAGGCCGCGCGTGCCCATGTCCTCCAGGAACACCACGCCGGGCACATCCGAGGGCGCCTGCCGGTACACGAAGATGGCGGAGAGGCACGCGGCCATGGCCAGCGGGATGGCGGCCTGGTACGCGCGCCTGGCCCAGGGGCGCAGCGGCACCACCTTCGTCTCCGGCTTCTGAGGCGAGGGCGAAGGCGCGGGCGCGGCGGCCTCGGCCTCCAGGGCCGCGCCTCCGAGCGCGCGGGCGGCGAGCATCTCGAGCTGGAGCAGGTCCTTCAGCCCTTCCTCGCAGGCGGGGCAGCGCGGCAGGTGGCTGCGAAACGCCTCGGCCTCCGCGTCACCCAGCTCTCCGTCGATGAAGAGGTGCAGCCTGGTGCAGTTCGCGTTCATGAAAGGACTCCCCGCTCTTGGGCCACCGCCACACTCGGCTGCAGCAGCTCCTTGAGGTCCCTGCGCGCCAGGGTGAGCCAACTGCCCACGGTGCCCACGGGAACGTTGAAATGCTCGGCAATGGCCTGGTAGCGGCGCCCCTCGGCGTGCAGCCGGTAGGCGTCTCGCAGGTGCGGCTTCAGCCGCTCGATGGCCGCATGGAAGGCGTCGTTGCTCACCAGCTCCCAGCTCTCCTGGGGTGTGTCCAGTGAGACCATCGAGTCCTGGACGAGCGCCAGGTGTGGCAGGCCCCGGTTCTCGGTGCGCTGACGCCGGCAGTAGTCCAGGAAGCGGTTGGTCATGGTGGTGCAGAGCCAGGCCGCGGCGGCCGGGTCTGTCCGGTCCTTCAGGTGCTCGTACTCGGGGAGCGCGCGCTCGAAGGCCTCTTGGACGAGGTCTTCCGGGTCCAGGCCCCCCCGAGCGCACAGCCGGCGAGCCACGGCCAGAAGGCTGGGCCGATGTCGCCGGATGAACGCTTCGAAGTGGCGCCGCTCCCGGTTGAAGAGATTGGCCATGAGGCCCACGCTCACAGTACGAGTGGTTTCCCTGACAAAGACGCCCAGCGTCCCAAATCTTGAGCAAAAAAATGCCCGGCGGGGCCAGGTGCCTACCGGGCAGGATGGGTTCAGCGCGACTCAGAGCCGCCATTCCACGGAGGGGCCGTCTCCCCCAGGGGGGGAACGACCGGGGGCGGGGACGGACGCCGCCGGCGCTGCGTCTGCTCGCACGTGGGATAGTTGCTCTTCACGTGGGGCTCGCTGTAGTCGGGCTCAAAGGCGCCGGGTCGGGTGGAATAGGCATCACCGGGCGTCATAGGCGCTCACTCCTCGGGCTGGGGTGAAACTCGAACGGGTAGAAAACGACAGCCATGGCATTCCATAGCATGCCGGACTGCCACTGCCTGCATCGGGTCTTTGGCATCGAATCAGGGAATTCATGGAGTTCCTAATGGGCATGGATGAGTCTCGCCTCCAGGCGGAGTGGCAGGTGTGGCTGGCGGAGAACCTGGCGTTGGGGGTGCCGGAGGAGGACGTGCTGCAGGTGCTGGCCGAAGCAGGCGTGGAGCCCGGCTTGGCGCGACGGGAGCTGGAGTCCATGGGCACGCACCCTGCCTTCCAGGCATGCCAACGGCTGGCCCGTCACTACGGGGGGCTGGAAGCGCTGCTGGACCTCTACAGCGACCTGCGGCGGGGGGACGGGGGTTGGTCGCTGGAGCGGCGCAAGGACTTGAGCGCCGAGGAGTTCTTCGCGCGCTACTACTTCGGGCATCGGCCCGTGGTGCTGCAAGGAATGATGGAGGACTGGCCGGCGCGCACGCAGTGGACGCTGAAGAGCTTGAGGGAGCGCTTCGGGCACGTGGTCATCGAGGTGATGACGGGGCGTGACGCGAACCCGGATCACGCCTCGCAATACGAGCGGCATCGCACCCAGATGACCTTCGCGGAGTACGTGCGCCGCGTGGAGGCAGGGGGCGAGACGAACGACCACTACATGGTCCCTCGCAATGACAACTGGCGGCGCGAGGGATTGCAGGCGTTGACCAAGGACGTGCGTGCGCCGCGTGGCATCATCGACCCGGCGTTGAACCCAGACATGTTGACGTTGCTGTTGGGTCCGGCGGGGACCGTCACCCCGCTGCACCATGACAACCTGAATGTCTTGCTGTGCCAGGTGATGGGACGCAAGCACGTGAAGCTGGTGCCCTCCTTCGAGCGGCACCGGGTCTACCCTCGCAAGGGGACCTTCAGTCACGTGGACGCGGCCCGCCCCGATCTGGAGCGCCACGCGCTGTACTCCGAGGCCACGGTCTTGGAGACCGTGCTGGAGCCCGGTGAGATGGTCTTCATTCCCGTGGGATGGTGGCACTGGGTGCGCGCCCTGGATGTGAGCGCGTCCGTGACGTTCCACCAGTTCCAAGTTCCCGGCGGCAATACACATCTGTCTCCCCCCCCCTGAACAGCGGCCCCTCGCGGGGCTGCTACTCCTCAGACTCTCAGTCTCCCGTCTCCACCAACAACACGAAGCGCGTCCAATCCGCGCGGGCATCCCGTGCGAGCCACTTCTGGCGCTCGTCGCGCAGGGCAATGGCGGGCGGGGCTCCCGCGCGGATCCGCTGACGGACCCCATCGAAGAAACGTCCCGCAGCGTCCGGGATATCCACGGTGGACGCGAGCACCGCGCGTGCCCCCGCGTCGATGAACGCCGCGGGCAGGCTGAAGGGCTCGTGCGTCGCGTTGGTGGTGAGCCGACCCGCGCTGCACGCGGCCAGGAACACCGTGGGCGAGCCATTCAGCTTCTGCTTGCGGACCACATCCGCGGTGAGGGCATAACGGCCGTTGTCCTCGGGAGACAACACCACCAGCGAGGCATCCGACAACGTCGGGTCCACGATGCCGTGCGCGTGGATTTCAATCTCGGTGGCGTCTGTCATCCCGGCCAGCACGCGGGTGGGCGTGGCGTCCGCCCCAGTCAGCAACTCCATCGCGCCCGCCTCGGAATCGGCGGCGGGCATCCACGCCGGCAGCCGGGGAAGCTGGAGCAGCGAGGGCGTCTCCACGCTGGAGACCACGAGCCGTCTGGGATTGGGTGAAGTCATCCGGCCGCCCCCTCGGCCCACGCGGAAGCTCCAGGCCATGTCCGGCGGCAGGATTTCCGTGCGGCCGAACACCGGCGGCCAGGCCAGCACCTCCACCTGATCACAGCTCCGGACGGATTGCAGGAGCGCGGGCGGGATGAGCGTCGAGGAGTCCATCCGCGCAAAGGCCTCCGCGCGCGCGGGCTCGTAGAACCCGCGCACGGTCCCCTGCGCATCCACGGCGACGACCACGGTTCGCTCGTAGTGCACCGCCGCGGCCAGCGCACATCGCTTCGGTACGGGGGCACCCAACTGGCGGGCCAGCAGCTCCAGGGCACGACCGAACTCCTGCGCGCGCCCCGCGTCCACTGCGAGCGAGGAGTAGCTGTAGGCCCAGGCCTCGCGCCCTAGCATGTCGCCATGGGGCAGCTTCTCAGCCTCGTCAATCACACGCGTCAGCATGGCCTGCCCGTGGACACGGTCACTGTCCAGGACGAAGCGGCCCTCAAGGTAGTGACCGTAGACGACGTCCCCGGGAAAGACATTGGGCCCCGAGGACGCGGAGTCCACCGCCTTGCGGACCCACTCGGCGTCCCCCGGCCGAGTCCCCAGCCGCGCCAGCTCCACCATCGTGGCACCGAACATCAGGTCCGCGTTGACGTCGGGGCACTTCGCCGCGATGTCCAGCTCCCGCCGCGCGTCCTCGGGATGCTGATCCAGGTAGTGGATGTGCGCGAGGTTGACGTGGGGCCAGTAGCAGAAGGCGTCGCGGCCCGTGCGCGCGATCCACTCCTCCAGATAGGCACGCGCGCTGGCGAAGTCGCTCCGCGAGCGCGTCAGGTGGACGAGCATCTCCAGCGACTGCGATTCGAGGTTCCACTCGCGGAGCTGACGCGCCCAGGCCCACGCGATGCGTGCATGGCGCTCCGCCTCGGTGACGCGCTGGAGCTCCACGTACAGCCGCCCCAGCTTCACCTCCAGGTCCACGCAGCGGGCGGACAGCGCGCCCTCTCGGCAGACCTTCAGGGCCCTGAAGAGCCGCTGCTCGGCCTTCCACCACTCACCGTCAGCGTGCTCCTTGCGAGCCAGCTCGCTCTCCGCGATGAGGTTGAACCAAGGGTCGGACTGCTTCTTCGCCCGAGCCAGGAACTCCGCGAAGTGTCGCTGCGCGCCCCCCGGGCGTATCAATGCCGCGCCCATGAAGAGGTCGTCGTCCGCCGTGGCCTTGAACTTGTCCAGCACCGCATCCGGCGGAGTGCCCGTGCGCACCATCTCCGCATAGGCGTTCGCGAGCGGCGCGCGACGGCTGAAGTCCAGGGTGGATACGCGCTTCACGTAGTCCACGAGCGAGGTGCCGCCCTGCAGTCGATCCAACTCCTGCGCCAGGGGCATCAACGCGAGGGCGCGCTGTTTGGAAGGCGCCGCGCGGAGCGCTTCATACAATCCCTGCCGGACGGTGCTGGGCAGACTGCGCGCCTCGGCGAGCGGGAGGGGCGCCTGGTCATTCTCCATCCACGCCCGCATGCTCGCGGTCGCGGCCTTCCACTCCCGAGCGCGCTCCAGTGTGCTCTCCCGCAGCCCGATGCCTTGCGCGTGGGCCTCGCGGCTCCAGCCCTGCTCCTTGAGCGCCGCCACCTGCTCGAACGTCTCGGAGGCGCGCAGCGTGAGGCCCATCTCACGCAACACCAGGGCCCGGTTCCACAGGGCCTGCGCGTGCTGCGGCTTCTGCGCGAGCGCGCCATCCAACAGGCGCAACGCTTGCTCGTAGTTGCCTCGCGACAGATAGACGGCGCCCAGGTCGCTGTCTCGATCCGGTGACGCGGGCAGGCGCTCCAGGAAGGACGCCGCCTGGTTCCACTCACCTTGGAGCGCGTACGCGGCCGCGATGCCCGCCCAGTCTCCCTGCTCCTCCATCTTCGCCAGGTCGCGCAGCGGGATGGGCTCGGGAGGAACGGGACAGCCTCCCGCAGTGGCTCGGGTCCGGTAGCGGTCCGCCTCGGGATGACTGAGTCGCGCCTCGATGCGTGCCGCGGCGCGGCGCTCGGCCCAGAACTCCTCGGGGACACCTCGCGGCGGCATGCGCACCACCGCGACCGCGACGGCAATCACGAGCGCGGCCAGCGCCAGGGCCCAGAGCTTGTCGTACGGCGGCTTCAACATGCTGCCCCCTCGGGCACGGACCCCAGAGTGCTGCCCATCCGCGCCCTTCTACACCAACATCCACTCACCGCCGACCTCCGGGCCTACCCACCCCATCCGAAACCCCGTGGCTTGGACTCGGCACCCCAAGCTCCCCACGCGCCCGATCCCTACAACGCTCAGGGCCGCCGTTCTTGAGGGCGCTCGTCACGCCCGCCTCCTTCTCGGGCCGGTTCGTGAGCCCTCCGCCGCAGGCTCGTGCCACGAGCGGACACGACCTTGCGCGTCTTGCGCACCGCGTGGCGAGGCACCGATGGCCCGCATCCAACGGGAATCATTGGTCTCGCGGGCTCGCATGAGGAGCAGGCGACGAACTGTCGTCCCCGAGTGACAACACGGTGGGCATGCGGACAGGGGCCTGCGTGCGCGCCCCTTGGCGACAGGCCGGGGGCGGGAAGGACTCGGCGCCGCGAAATGTCTTCTTCATTCAACCCGGAAACGAAAGGACTTCGTTTGAAGCAACTCCTACGACTCGTCGCCGTGGTGCCCTTTTTGCCGCTGCTCGCCTCCGCCAACCCGCTGTGGAAGGGCGACTTCGAGACGGGCAATACGTCGCAATGGACCCGCGAGCAGAGCGTCTCCGCCAGCCGCCTTCAGGTGGTGACGGACGTCGTTCGCGAGGGCCGCTATGCGCTGAAAGCCACCGTCCAGAAGGGCGATGACCCCATCAACGGCAGCGGCAACCGCAACGAGTTGCTGTACCTGAGCCAAGAGACCCAGGGCGACGAGTACTTCTACAAGTGGAGCACGCTCTTCCCGAACAACTACCCGAGCGCGGACTCGTGGCAGGTGTTCACGCAGTGGCACCAGGAAGGGTGCTGCGGCTCTCCCCCGCTCGAGTTCTTCGTGCGCGGTGAGCAGATGAACATGCGCGTGGGTGGCGTGAACGGGCCCATCCTGTGGAAGGCGCCCATCGATCGCGGCAACTGGCACGACTTCGTGCTGCACGTGAAGTGGTCGCCGAATCCGAAGGAAGGCTTCGTCGAGCTGTACCACAACGGGACGCTCGTGGTTCCGAAGACCTTCGGCGCCAACCAGTTCGGCAGCGACAAGAACTACCTGAAGCAGGGCCTGTATCGCGACGCTGCCATCGGGCCCGAGGCGTACGTCTACCATGATGGTTTCGTCATGGGCACGTCGCTGGAAGACGTGATGCCCGCGGGGACGCAGCAGACGCCCGCGGCGGATGCCGGTTCGTCTCAGACGCCCGCGACCTCCACGCCGGACACCAGCACGACGCCTCCGGCCACGCTGACCCAGCCGGGCCAGGGGACGACCGCGACGCCCGTCAGCACGCTCGTGCCTGGGGGCACGAACAGCAACGTGATGAATGACGGCGCGCAGGGGCAGGGATGCAGCGCCACGGGCGGAGCGGCGGGAATGCCGGCGCTCGCCGCGGCGGGGCTCTTCACCACCGCGTTGTTCCGGCGCCGCCGTCCGGCGCTCGCGAAGAACATCACGCGTCGCTAACCGAGACTCACGCATGAAGCATCACAAGGCCCGGTGCGCCCCATGGCGCGCCGGGCCTTTTCGTTTGTGTCGGACGGGCTCACGCACCGAGCACCGCACGTCTTCGTGACAGCGTGCACAGTCCATCCATCAAGCACTGCCACGCGTTCGGATCCACTCAACCGCCGGAGAGAGCAAACAGACGAATTCAGGAGTCCGAGGGCCACACCTGGAGCCGTGGAGACAGCGTGGATCTACTCCTATCCATGCCGACTGCATCCGGCCGCCGGGGCCAAGCGCGGCCTCCGGGGTGAATGTGACTGCGTTCGCCAAGCCGCCCCGCAATGCACGATTGGACGCACTCTCGCACAGACATTCGCGGGTGCCGCTGGAACATCCCGTGGGATATCGTCGAATGCTCGCGGCGGGCTCTTCCGCGCTCGGTGCCCATGTCCACTTTCGACTCGACCAAGACCCTGCTCAGCGACCTCCTCACCAAGGTCGTCAAAGGGAAGCTCCAACTCCCTGACTTCCAACGCGGATGGGTCTGGGATGACAAGCACATCCAGTCCCTGCTCGTGAGCATCGCGCGGTCGTTCCCGATCGGCGCCGTGATGCTTCTCGAGACGGGCGGCGAGACTCGATTCCAGGTGCGCCCCGTCGAGGGCGTCGACCTGCCGCCCAACACGAGCCCGGAGGAGCTGATCCTTGACGGGCAGCAGCGGCTCACATCGCTCACACAGGTTCTAAAGCTCGATAAGCCGGTCGCTACGCGTGACGCCAAGAAGCGAGAACTCAAGCTTCACTACTACTTCGATATCGAGACGGCGCTCCGGGGTCCGCAGGAGCTGGAGGAGGCGATCGTCACCGTCGACGAGCAGCGCACCCAGCGAGAGAACTTCGGCCGCGATGTGAAGCTCGACCTGAGCACGCGCGAGAAGGAGCTCGAGGCGTTCCACTTTCCGTGCAACCAGATCCTTGATTCGAGCCAGTGGGAGTACGCGCTCGTCCAAGCGGACCCTAAGAAGTTCACGCGGTTCATGGAGTTCCGACAGAAGGTCCTTGAGCCGTTCCGCAACTATGCGCTGCCAGTCATCAGTCTGAAGAAAGAGACCTCGAAGGAGGCTGTCTGCCTCGTGTTCGAGAAGGTGAACACGGGCGGCGTTCCGCTCTCCGTCTTCGAACTCATCACGGCAACGTGGGCCGCCGATGGCTTCAATCTGCGCGACGACTGGTTCGGAGGAGGGAGCAAGCACGGGCGCCAGGCTCGCCTCGGCAAGAAGCCGCTGCTTCGGGATCTCCAGCCGACAGACTTCCTCCAGGGTGTCTCTCTGCTGCACTCGCTCGAGAAACGCACGCAGGATCTCGCCGCCGGACGGTCCGGCAAGGAGGCCACGGGCGTCACAGCCAAGCGCGAGCACATCCTCGAAATGCCGCTCAGCGCATTCACGAAGTGGGCTGACACGCTCACCAAGGGACTTGAGGAAACCGAGCGCTTTCTGCGCAGCGAGGGCTTCCACCACCCGAAATTCCTTCCGTACCGCACCCAACTCACGCCACTGGGCGCCGTCCTAGCGCATCTCGGTGAGCGCTGGCTCGAGCCACAGATCAAGACGAAGCTCGCGCGCTGGTTCTGGTGCGGCGTTCTGGGCGAACTCTATGGTGGCGCCGTCGAGACGCGCATCGCGCTCGACGTGCAGCAGCTTCTCGCGTGGATCCATGAGCCTTCGGCTCCAGAGCCTTCCACCATTCAAGCCGCAGGCTTCAACCCCAATCGCCTCGACACACTCCGTTCACGCACCAGCGCCGCGTACCGAGGCCTCTACGTGCTCTTGCAACGTGAAGGCGCGTGCGACTTCTTCTGGAAGACGCGCATGGTCGATCTCGACCGCGACGACGCAAGGCTCGACATTCACCACATCTTCCCCAAAAAGTGGTGCGAGGAGCACGACATCTCTCCGCGCATCTACAACGCGATCGTCAACAAGACAGCCATCTCGTACAAAGCGAACCGGATGATCGGCGGCAGCGCGCCGTCGAAGTATCTCGAGCAACTCCAGAAGCACGAGCAGGTGCAGTTGAATGACGTCGAGATGGACGCCATTTTGAAGAGCCACGTCATCGACCCGGCACAGTTGCGAAGCGACGCGTTCAAGTCGTTCTACACGACCCGGAAGGCGGCGTTGTTGGCCATCGTCGAGCGCGCGATGGGCAAGGTCTCGGCCGAAGTCTCGGGCATTGTCGCGGATGACGACGAGGACGCAGACGAAGAGAGCGAGGCCGCGTGAAGATGCGCACGAAGGACGTGCCGCACTCTTGTCAGCGTTCGCAACGTTCCTCGCACCCGCGCACTTCGTGCCGCGGGCAACATCGTGTCGCCTGACCACGAGCGCAAACCTCTCGGAACCGTGGGCAGCAGTGAATCCCTCCCTGGGGCTTCGATTCAACCGAGGTCGACGCTCTCTGACAGCAAGAGCGCGATAGCGCGCGGGTCCGCCAGTCAATGCTCCAGGGTCCAGACATGCGAAGGCCCGGCGTGCCTTGGGGCACACCGGGCCTCGTTCGCAGGGTCGGTCCTTCGGAGGCCGCTTAGTGCGCGCCTTCGACCTTCACCGTCGGGTCCGGCTTCTGGAGCATGAAGACCAGCAGCAGGGAGGCCGCGAAGATGGCCGTGAGAATCACGAAGTTGGCGTTGAAGGCTCGCACCAGCGCCTGCGCGTTGATGCGCATGTTGAGCAGGCCATAGGCCGCTCCACCGGGATCCAAGATGCCTCGCCCCGCCATCATCGCCTTCGCGGTGGCGAGCTGGTCCTGCGCCGTCTGCCCGTACACATCCACGTGCGAGGTCAGCGCCGTCACGTTCGCCTGCGTGCTCCGGCTGAGCGCGCTGCTCATCCACGCCGTGCCGATGGAGCCACCCAGCTCGCGCGTCAGGTTGAAGAGACCCGCCGCGTTGCCGCGCTGCTCCGGCTTCAGGTTGCTGAGCGCCAATACCGACAACGGCACGAACACGAAGCCCAGCGAGCAGGCTCGAATGAACACGGGTGCAATCAGCGCCGCCTCATCCACCGAGGACGTCATGTGCCCGTTGGTCCACAGCGACAGGCTCATGCCGCAGATGCCGAAGGCAATCAGCATGCGCCCGTCCACCTTGTTGCCGAACTTCCCGATGATGGGCATCAGCAGGATCTGGATGGCGCTGCCCTTGAGGAACACGAGCCCGATGTCGAGCGCCGAGTACCGCATCACCGTGCCGCAGAAGAGGCTGAACAGGAACGAGCCCGAGAACAGCGCCGTTCCGATGAGGAAGTTCACCCCCGTGGCCGCCGCGTAGGAGCGGTTGAGGAACACCCTCAAGTCCACCACGGGCTGGGGTGTCTCCAGTTCGTGGACGATGAAGGTGATGAGCGCCACGCCCGCGATGACCGCCAGGAAGGTGATGGTGCGGCTCTCGAACCAGTCCTCGCGGTTGCCCTCCTCCAGCACGTACTGGAGCGCCGCCATGCCCACCGCGAGCAGCGCGATGCCATTGCGGTCCACCTTCTCCAGCGAGACCTCGAAGTGCGGCTGCTCGATGTGCCGCCACGCCATGTACGCGGCGAAGATGCCCACCGGCAGGTTGATGAGGAAGATCCAGTGCCAGCTCGCCGCCTCGATGAGCATGCCGCCCACCGTGGGCCCGAGCAGCGGCCCCGTCACCGCGCCGAGCGCGAACAGCGCGCCCGCCATCGAGTGCTCATTGCGCGGATAGCGCGCGAAGAGGATGGCCTGCGACGTAGGGATGATGGCGCCGCCGCCCATGCCCTGGAGGATGCGGAAGACGACCAGGGACGGGAGGTTCCACGCCAGGCCGCACAGCACGCTGGCCGCGGTGAACATCAGGATGGAGAAGGTGAAGTACCGCCGATAGCCAAAGCGGCGCTGGAGCCATCCCGTCATCGGGATGACCACCACGTTGGCCATCATGTAGCCCGTGGACACCCAGGCGATCTGATCCAACGGCGTGCCGAAGCTCGCGCGGATGTCGCTCAGGGCCACGTTGACGATGGAGATGTCCAGCACGGACATCAGCGCCGCGGCCATGGCGGCAATGGTGATGCCGGCCTTTGAGCCGGTGATGACGTCGCGCTGGTCCACGGTCAATCCACCTTCTTCGACGCGTCCACGGAGGCACGCTCGGCATGCGTGCCCTGGGCCGGCGTCACGCGCGTGTCCACCGTCACGACCGTGCTCATGCCCGGCTTGACGGGCAGGTCCTTGAAGTCCTCATCGAAGCGGATGAGCACGGGGATGCGCTGCACCACCTTCACGAAGTTGCCGGACGCGTTGTCCGGGGGCAGCAGCGCGAAGCGAGCGCCGCTGGCGCCGGCCAGGCTGTCCACGTGGCCGTGGAAGACATGCCCGCCAAAGGCATCCACCTTCACGGACACCGGCTGACCCGGGCGCATCTCGCCGACCTGGTCCTCCTTGAAGTTGGCCACCACCCAGATGTCGTTCTGCGGAACGACGGCCATCAGCGGACGCTCCGGGCCCACCATCTGCCCGACCTCGACCGTGCGACGGCTGATGACGCCCGACACCGGGGCGCGCACCTGCGAGTACGACGCCGCCAGCTCCGCCAGCGTCAGCGCCGCGCGCGTCTGCTTCAGCCGCGCCTCGGCCAGCTTCAGCGCCGCCTGCGCGGACTGCACCTGCACGGGGCCCGTCTGCGCGGCCACCAGCTTGCCCTGCGCCACCTCCAGGCCACCCGACGAGTTGGTGATGCCCGCCTCGGTGGACGTCAGCCGGGCGCGCGACTGATCCAACGCCGCCTTGGACGTGTCATAGCCCGCCTGCTTCGAGTCCAGGTCCGCCTGCGACAGCGCCCCCTGCTCGTGCAGCGACTTCACGCGGTTCAGGTCCGTCTCCGCCAGCCGGAAGCGCGCCTCGGACGAGGCCACATCCGCGCGCGCCTGCTCCAGCGCCGCCTTGGAAGAGTTGATGCCGCTGGAGGCCTGGGTGACGCCGGCCTGCGCCTGGCGCAGGTTCGCGCCCGCGTTGGCCTCGGTGATGGAGAGCTGGGCCTGGGCGTTGGCCAGCCCCGCCTCGGCGCTCAGCACGTCCGCGTGCGCGACCTCGACCTTGGCGTCCAGGTCCGCGCGGTCCAGCTCCACCAGGATGTCACCGGCCTGGACCAGCTGGTTGTCCTTCACGAGCACCCGCGCCACCTGTCCCGCCACGCGCGGAGACACGTTCGCGATGCGGCCCTCGACCTGGGCGTCGTCCGTGGACTCGCGGCCATGGGTCATGAGGAAGTGGGTGCCGCCGCCCAGCACCGCCACGCCCAGCAGCGCGGGGAGCACCATCTTCGCGCGCGAGCGCGGAGCGGGCTTGGAGCCAGTGTCATTGGGAGCGTTCTCGACTGCTGCGATCCGGGTCGTCATAAGGCGTTGCTCGGTGTTGCGGTGAAGAAGAAGGTGGGGAGAGGGGCGTCAGGGGTCTCGGAGCGCGGGGATTCCCGAGGACACTTTCGCCAACAGGTGTTGAAGGGTGGTGCGCTCGTCCATGCTCAGGGGCGCCATGAGCGCGGCGATGCGGCTGTAATGGTCGGGCAGCATGCCCTGGAGGACGTCACGCCCCTTGGGCGTCAGGTGGACCGTGTACATCCGGCGGTCCTCGGGGTGGTCCTGCCGCGACACCAGCGCGTCCTTCTCCAGCGTGTCGAGCAGGCCCGTCATCGTCGCGCGGCTGCAGCCAGACAGGTCCGCCAGCTCCGCGGGGGACAGCCCGTGCGTCTCCTCGCTCTCCTCCGCGAGGAAGAGCTGGATGAGGACGACGAAGCGTCCCTGGGACAGCCCATGCCGCGTGAAGTGCGTGTCGTACGCGTCCGACATGTCGTGGGCCAGGCGCAGCATCGTCAAGCACGTCTCGATGGCACTCGGGTCCAACTGAGGGAAGCGCTTGGCGAGCCGGTGGAGCCGCTCGTAACGCGGCACCGTTGGAAGACTCATCAGGACTCGCGATTTCGGTAGCAAAGCGCCGCATCTAGTAAGGGGCCTAACGATTTTGCGCAAGATGATTTGCGACCCCGCGGAGCGGGTGCGCGTGAGGGCAGAAAGGCGTCTCCATCGCACCGTGTGCGCCTCGGGGGCGCGGCGCTACAGGCCTCCCAGCGGCTCTCCCAGCTCCAGGCGGACGAACTCGCTGTCGTCCGGCCGGCCGCTGCCCAGGTGACGCCCCACACTGAAAGGGAAGTTGTTGTCGTTGAGGAGGCCCACGTGCCGCGGGTCGAAGACAAGCACGGCCTCGGTGGTGATGAAGGGGAAGGCGAACCGGTCTCCGAGCCCCAGGTCCCCCACTTCCGGGTGCGTGAGGTGGAAGGGATTGGCGATGTTCAGCAGGTCCACCGCGAGCCGCTTCTTCACGGGCTGTCCGTCCCCGGTGAGGCGGACTTCGTACAGGGCCTTGTAGCCCGCGAGGTCTCCCTGGGTGTTGTCCCGCTCCAGCATCACGCCTCGGTCCTTGTCGAAGAGGACGAAGTCCGTGGCGGACGTGCCTCGCGGCGCCAGCGCATAGCGATGCGTCACGCCGGTGTAACGGCGATGGGCCAGGTCGAACTCGTGGATGAGGAGCGTGCCGCTCGTGTCGTCCGCCAGGGGCTTCTCCAGGACGGGCAGGAGCGTGGCGCCGTCCCGACTCAGGGCCATGGCCTCGAAGCCGCCGCTGGCGCGCACGCGGAAGGGGTGCTCCTTCGCGGTGACGCGATAGGGCCACGGCAGCCCGCCGAGCCACGGCGTCGTGCCCGTGCCCTCGGGCTGGAGGTTGCCGCCATCGTCCGAGCCGGCGACGGTGGGGTCCGCGTAGACGGGGAAGTCTCCCACGAGGCACACGGTGCGCACCGAGGGGAAGCGCTCGTGCACGCGCAGCAGCGTGCGGAAGTCGAAGCTCTGCACGTCCGCGCGCGCGGCCAGCCCCGAGGCGAGGATGGCGCCCGCCACCGCGTCCGCGAAGGGCTCGGGCCCCACCGTGCGAGCGGCGAACTCGTGGCGCGGGTTGAGCTTCGTCTCGATGTTGAAGCGCACGCGCTCCGCGTTGCGCGCGCGCTTCATCGCGTCCGGATGCGTGGAGCCGGCACCCGCGCGGTAGTAGTCCGCATAGAAGTCCACGAGCGCGAACACCTGCCGCAGCGTGGGCGGCACATAGGCATCGCGCAATCCGTGGCGCTTCGCGAAGGCCACCGACACGGGGGACAGCTTCTTGTCATTCGTCTGCGCGGGCTGGCTCGGCAGGAGCTTGTCGCAGACGAAGGTGGACTGGAGCTTCGCGACGGTGAGCGTGCGGATGAGGACCTGCGTTCCGGGCGTGTATGGCGGACCGTTCGCGCGGCGGCACTTCTCCGCGGAGAGGAACGGGTCGTGCTCCAGCACGGGAACACCGTCCGACGTGATGCCGGTGTCCAGCTCCAGCGTCGTCATCAAATTGTCGAGCGCCGCCTCCATCGCGGGCAGCGTGTTCTCCGGACGAAGGCCTCGCGCGCCCCGGTGGCCCTGGGCATCGAAGCGGCTCGCGTCCAGCAGCCCCTCCGGCGTGAGCAGGTCTCCCGGGACGCCATCCTGGTTCGCGTCGTACGCGCGCACCGCCTGCCACAAGAGGTCCGGCCGGTCGCTGATGAGACCGTCCACGCCGCGCTTCAGCAGCGCCTGCATCGCCTCCGATGCGTTCACCGTCCAGGGCACCACGGCGTAGCCCGCTTGCTGGAGCTTCTTCACATCGAAGAGGTCACTGGCCGCCGCGGAGAGCCCCGAGCCTGGTGGCGGAGCCAACCGGTCCGATGTGCCCGTCGCGCTATCGCCGTCATCCAACAAGTGCCAGTCCGGAGAGAAGACAGGCGCGCGGCGCTCGCCGTGAGCGAACGCATGCGCGCGCATCGCGTTCATCACCCGCACGGCGGAAGCCTCCTCCACGAGAGGGTTCTGGGGCGTGCGCAGCGCACCACCTTGCTGGAAGTCAGGCAGCGGGATGGGCGCTTCCAAAAGATGGCCCTGCGCGTCCGCGTGCAGCAGGAAGGGACCGAACTCGTCGCCGAACCAGAGCGTGCCGTCGGCAGCGCGCTGCATGGATTCGATGTCGAAGTCCGCGCCGGTCAGCACGCGCTCGGGGGTGAAGAAGTTCGTGAGCGCGAAGCCCGCGTGGTGGTTCGGGTCGCTCAGCTCGATGAAGCCTTCCACCGCGAGCTTGCCCGTTCCTCCTTCGTGCGTCTGGAAGTCGGGGCGCAGCGTGTAGACGCGCAGATTGAAATCCGCCGAGTTCTCCAAGCTGCCGTAGCCGTTGTCCAACATGGCGAGGAACGAGCCATCGCCGTTGTCGAGCACCGCCGAGAACCCCTGCACGGGCTGCCGCTCCATGAAGGGCACGGTGATGCCGTTCTGGGGCGAGGGCCCGATGTACCGCCCGGACGTCGGACCGGGCGCCCACGTGGCGGCCTCCAGGACCGCGCGCCCCACCAGCGTCGGCTCGGGGACGCGCTCGGGTGGGGCGGGCCTGCCTCGCGCGCACGCGGTGGCGAGGGACAACGCGAGCACGGACGTGAACAACGACGTGCGCTGCAGGCGGCGACGCGAGGACACGGACATGGCGGCACCCTGCCCCACCGCGCGACGCAGGGCCAGCGTCCAGACAACCCCACTCGCGAGGTCGCGCCCCGCGCGCGGGCGGGTTACATCGGGAGCGTGCTCGAGGTGAAGGACCCCACGGTGCAAGCAGCGCTGCTCCGCGCCTGCGAGGAGGCCGGACTCCCGACGGCCTACCGAGGCTGTGTCCAGCCGCTGCTGCGCGACCCGGAGGGCGAGTGGCCCCCTTGCTGTGGCGAGGGCTGTCTTCCCTGCGCGGCCACGCTCGCGGATGTCGCGGTGCGCACCCTGGCGTTGCTCGGCACGCCTCGGCGCTCGCCCGTGTCCAACGCGGGCGCGTCATGACGCGCGGGGCCCGCGGCTCGTACGCTCGCGGGCATGAACCCCATCGTCCATGCCGAGCTGTCCTGGCTCGTGGGTCAGGGCCTCCGCGAGCGTCGCGACCGCGTCCTCGTCACCTGCGCGGGGCTGGCTCCGGACCTGGATGGGCTGTCATTGCTCGGCGGGGGTGAGGCCTACACGCGCTATCACCACGTGCTCTTCCATGGGTACGCGGGCGCATTGCTCACCGCCGGCGTCTGCGTGGCGCTCGCACGGCAACGCGGTCGCATGGCCCTGCTCGCACTCGCGGCCTTCCACCTGCATCTCGTGTGTGACCTGGCGGGGAGCGGGCCTGGGTGGCCCATCTTCTACTTCTGGCCCACGAGCCACGTGGAGTGGTTCTGGAGTGGCCAGTGGGGCCTCGCGTCGTGGCAGAACACGCTCATCGGCGCGGTCGCGACGGTGGCGTGTCTGGTCTGCGCGGTGCCGCTGCGGCGCACGGCGGTGGAGCTGCTGTCTCCTCGCTGGGATGCGGAGGTGACGCGCACCGTGCGACGCCGCCTGCTGGGGGAGCTGCCTCCGTCCCGCTGACGGCGCATCACGGATTGGCCGCGGGCTCCAGCTTCACCTCGAAGATGCTCGGCCACAGCTTGCCCGTCAGGAACATGCGCCCCGTGCCGGGCTCCAGCGCGATGCCGTTGAGCACCGCCTCGTAGCTGCTCACCCGCCCCTTCACCGCGCGCGCCAGGGCCGAGGCGTCGATGACGGCCAGCACGTTGCCCGTCGCGTAGTCGATCTTCAGGATGTACGTGCTGTGCCAGACGTTGGCGTAGACCGCGTCGTCCGCGCACTCCAGCTCGTTGAGCTGGTCCTGCGCCACGCCGTACATCGTCACGCGGACCGAGGACAGCTCATGGAAGTCGCTCGGGTCATGGAAGCGAAGCAGGGCACTGCCGTCGCTGCGCACCAGCTTGCCCTGCCAGTAGCACAGGCCCCAGCCCTCGCCGCTGTAGCTGAGCGTGCGCTCGCGCGTGGGCTGCGGGCCATTCCAGACGTACATCTTCTCGTCGCGCCACGTGAGCTGGTACAGGCGCTGTCCATCACTGGCCAGCCCCTCGGGGAAGACGCCTTCGAGCCGCTCACTCCACAGCGGCGAGGCCTGGTCCAACGTGATGCGGCGCAGGTCGCCTTCCTCGCCGGTGCTCTCGAACAGTTGTCCCTGGTGGAACTGGAGTCCCTCGGTGAAGGCCCCCGTGTCATGGGGCCACGCCTTGACGATGCGGGCCACGAGCATCTGTGGGGCGGGGTCCGGGTTTCCGGCATCCGGCGTGTTGTGATGCGAGGGCGCGCAGCCCGCCACGAGCCACCCGACGAACAAGACCGCGGACCGGACGACAGCGCGCATGCGACTCCTCGAGGCTCCAGGACGGGCGGACCTTAGCGTGCCCAGGCGGCCAGTGCCTCGGTGATGATGCGCGCTAGGTTCGCGTAGTCCCCGTCGAAGTGGTGCCCGCCCTTGAGCGCCTCGATGTGCACGTTCGTCCTGCCAAGCAGCTGGGGGCACACGCTCTCGTCCGCCTCCTCGGCGCTGTAGAGGCACAGCACGGGAAGGCTCCCCAGCGATTGGAGATCCGGCAGCACCGCGTGCGAGGGATTGCCCTTCCCGCCGAAGATGTCCGTGACGTGCACCTCGAACTCGGCTTCGCGCGCGGGCGCGATGAGCGCCAGCATCCGCACCTGCGTGCGCAGGTCCGGAGGGAAGCCCGCGGCGATGGCCGGCACCACGTCCGCGCCGCGCGAGTATCCCAACAGGAGCACCCGCTGCTTGCCCCACGCGGACAGGTAATAGCGTGCCGCTCGCGCGACATCGGTCGCGGTCTCCCCGGGCGTGCGGCGCTTCCAGAAATAGCGCAGCGAGTTCCACCCCACCACGGGGATGCCCTGCTCGGACAGCGCGCGCGCCACTTCCTTGTCCAGGTTCGCCCAGCCACCGTCGCCCGTGACGAGCAGCGCCAGCGTGTCGCCGCCCGGCTTCACCGCGGGGACCTCAATCAATGGCAAGTCACTCACGGACTCCGGCGAGGGAGCGCGCACCGACACGGTGGACGCATCGGGCACGAGCCCCGCGTCCGCGCCACCCAGCGGCGTCGCGGGCGGCGGCAGGCGCTCGGACTCCAGCGGCGCGGCGACAGCGTCGTAGGCAGTTCCCAGCGCCGGCTTCCAAGACTCGACGGGCGCACGGTGCAGGCTCGTCGTGCCCGGGACGATCATCACCTGCGCGCCCTTCATGTCTCGGGTGTAGTCCTGGAGGACTTGGACGGGGTGAGCTGCATCCTTCTGGGCGACCAGCACCACCCATGGCTCGGCGAGGCCCCGCGCGGGCTCGAAGTGCTCACGTGAGCCGCCACCGGGGCGCGTGTGCACCAACCCCGAGCCCGAGCAGAAGGCCGCCGACGTCTCCAGGTCCGACGCGAAGTCGATGCTCACCGCGCCGCGAAAGGTCCCCGGAGGAGCCTGCGCCAGCGCCGCGTAGGCGACGGCCGCGCCGGGGCCCTCGCCCACCACGATGGGGTGGAGGTATTCGGGCAGGGCCGCGTGCTGTTGATAGCCCTGGCTCAGCACCTCCAGGTCTCCTGCGGGATATGCACAGCGTCTGCTCTTCTCCACCGTGCGCACGTACGCATTCGCGTCCACGCCGAGCACGAGCGCGCCCCTCGCGGCCAGCGCGCTCGCGAGCTCCGCGCCACGTCCCTGCTCGGGTGAGCCATCCACGAGCAGCAGCGCCACCGTGCGCGGTGCGCCCTCCGAGGGACGGACGACCGTCACGCGTCCGAAGCGCCCCCCCACTTGAAGTGTCTCGCCCAGACCGCGCGCGCCTCCATCCGGAGTCCCCGCGTCCAACCCCTTCGCGCCCGCATCGCTGCCGCTGGTCACGCCTCCGTCATTGGCCTTCCGCGCCGCGGCCAGCATTCCCGAGTCGACACCTCCATCCGAGATGGAAGCCACGCCCGCGTCGATGGGCTTTCGCGCCTCGGACCGTTTCCCCGCGTCAGCGCCCGCGCTCGCTGTGCCCGCGTCCGCGGATCCACCGTTCGCCGGCACGGGGGCGCGGTCTGACAGGGATTGCGCGCTGGCGACCATGGCCAGCACACACCCCACGATGAACCCCAGCGCTCGGTTCCTCATCTCGCCACCACGCCGCCCAGGCCCCGCGACACCAGCGAGGCGACTCCGGTGAGCACTCGCGGCAGCGCGAGCCCTCCCGGTGAGGCCAGGTAGCGCGGCGCCCACTCGGGACGGAACTTCTCCTTGTACTGGCGCAGCCCCTGGAAATTGTAGAAGTGCTCACCGTGTCGAAAGATGAGCGAGCCCAGCCGGTGCCACATGGGCGCGAGGCTGCGGTCCTCGAAGCCGCTGAAGGGCGCCATGCCCAGGTTGAAGCGGTGGTAGCCCGCCGTTCGTCCCCAGAGCATCAACGAGGTGAAGAGGAAATCCATCACCCCGTGCGAGGTCCCCGGCTCATAGCGCATCAGGTCCACGCTCAGCTCCTCCTTCGCCGAGGGCGCCCACATGTTGGCGAAGCCCACCATGTTCCCGTCGCGCCGCACCACCGCCAGCGGCCCTTCCTCCAAGTACCCCGGTGAGAAGTAGCCCAGGCTGAAGCCCTTCTCGCGGGTGCTCTTCTCCGCCAGCCACGCATCCGAGATGGCGCGCAGCCGCGGTATCAGCTCCGGCACCTGCTCACGCGGAAGCACCTCGAAGGAATAGCCCTCCCGTTCCATGCGCCGATGACCATGCCGCAGGGTTCGGCGCTCCGGGCCCTCCAGGCTGAAGTCGGCGAGCGGCACCGTGGCCTCTTCGCCCAGCTTCAGCAGCGACAGGCCCAGGTCCAGGTAGCGCGGCAGCGTGGTCGAGCTGACTTGATAGAAACACGTCCAGCCGTGATGCCTGTCGGCCAGCTCACGGAAGCGCCACGCCAGCTCCGTGGCATCGCCCTCCGGCCCCACGGGGTCTCCCATGGAGACCCAGCTCCGCCCCGACACGCCGTACATGAGGAAGGCCGTGTTCGCGTCGTTGAGCAGCAGCGACTTGTCCCCCAGCAGCGCCAGGTAGGCCATGGCCTCGGACGCGCCCATCACCAGCGGGCGCACGCGGTTCAGCTCCTCGGAGGTCGGCGGGTGCGCGCGCCCGCCCGCGGGCTGGAGCAACATGGCCACGCCGAACACCAGCGCCACGCTGACCACGCCCACCGTGGCGCGCAAGAAGCGCGGCGCGTCTCCGCTGAACGTGAAGCGCCACCACAGGTCATGGCTGTAGTCGACGTGCCGGTACGAGAAGAACCCCAGCCACACCGAGGCGCCCACCACCGCCACCGTCGCCAGCAACCACCCGGGGCTGAACGCCTCGCCGAGCAACGACGTGTGCCGGTAGAACTGCCGATGGAACGGCGCGAGCGCGCCCGCGAGCAGGAGCAGCAGCGTCGCCTCCTCGTAGTCCACGCCCTTCACCACCGAGAACACCGCGCCCGCCACGAGCAGCACCTCGGTCATCACATAGGCGCCGTCCAACCGGCGCTGCAGCCCTCTCGCGAGCAGCAAGAGCCACACGCCCACCACGCTGCCCAACAGGTGTGAGACCTCCAGGAGCGGCAGCGGCACCAGGTGGCGCAGCACCGACAGGCGTTCCGACTCGGTGGGCGTGGCGCCGGAGAACAACAGCACCGCGCCCGCGATGAACGCCCCCGTGGACGCCACCCAGGGGACCACCGGCGCGAACGAGGTGTGCACCAGCTTCGCCAGTCGCTTCAGGTGATGCCCGCGCCGCGCCAGCTCGTTGCCCGCCAACATCAGCGCCGCCAGCATGAAGGGCAGCAGGTAGTAGACGACGCGGTAGATGAGCAGCGTGCCCACCAGGAGCGGCGTGGGCACGCGCGGCGACAGCGCCGTCAACATCACGCTCTCGAACACGCCCAGGCCCGCGGGCACCTGGCTCGCGATGCCCGCCAACTGCGCCAACGCGAAGAGCGCCGTGAGCGCGGGCAGCGACATGCCGGCGTCACCCGGCAGCAGCACCCACAGCACCGCAGCCGCCAGCACCCAGTCTGCGCAAGACACCGCCAACTGCGCCAGGGCTCGCGTGGGGGTGGGCAGCGACAGCTCGAGGCCTCGGATGCGCAGCGGCTGGCGCACGCGCGCGCACGTCACCACGTAGCCCACGAGCAGCGCCCACAGGGCCACGCCCAGCCCTCGCGCCAACCCCGGCGAGAGCGCCACCACCCCGCCGCCTCCCTCCAGCAAGAGCGAGGTGCCCAGCACCGCCGACAGCCCCACCCAGAAGGTGAGCGCGTTGAAGGCCGCCACCTGCGCCACGTCCAGCGCGCTCAGCCCCCAGGCCGAGTACAGCCGGAAGCGCACCGAGCCTCCGCTCAGCAGCGACACGCCGATGTTGTGGCCGAACGCGTAGCCAACGAAGGACGTGAAGCCCACGCGCGGGTACGGCAGCTTGCGCCCCACATGTCCCAGCGCCAGCACGTCGTAGAGCGTGAGCGCGAAGTAGTTGAGGACCGTCACCGCCAGCGCCAACCCGATGCGCCAGCCTGGGATGGCCTCCAGTCCCGCCACCACGTCGCCGCGGTGGTAGTGCGACAGCTCGCGGCGCAGCACGAAGCCCGCCACGCACAGGAGGACGATGGGAAGTAGGGCAGTGAGGACTCGCTTCACCCGGTGCATGGCGGAGGACCTGTCAGCTGGGGACAGGCAGCGCGGCCTCCACCACCGCTCGGAGCGCGTCCATCTCGAAGGGCTTGTCCAACACGCACGTGGCGCCCAGCCGCCGGGCCTCCTGATGGAGGTTCGCATCCCCAAACGCCGTGATGAGGATGACGGGCGTGGTCCACGCCTCGCGGCGCAGCCGGGCGAGCACCTCCATGCCCGAGTAGCCCGGCATGCGGACATCCGTGATGATGAGGTCCGGGGCGCGCGTCACGTCCGCGAGCAGCCCCTCGATGATGGCCCGCACCAGGTCGGGCCCATCTTCCGCCTCCACCACTTCGTAGCCCTCGCGCTCCAGCATCCTCCGGATGAGCGCGCGCATCTCCGGCTGGTCCTCCGCCACGAGGATGCGCGGCGGCTCGCGATCCCCGTCGTCCCGCGGGCCCCGCTCCCGCGTGAGCAGCTCCATCCACTCCTGATTCATGCCGATGCCCTCCGGGCGAGGTGCGGGTTGGAGTGCGGGGATGAGCATCCGCCGTGCCACCTGCCCCCGAGGGCATGGGGCGGGATGCCCCTGGGCGAAATGCCCCGTCTGGGGCACTTTGCCCCGCCCCGCATCACCCTCCGGGACGACTCCTCCTGGGGAAACGTGTTGGCCCGGGGGCTGCAATCAGGTCCACACGTCGGACCGGATGCGGGGCAGTTGAGCGCGCCCATCCCAAGGCAGCTGGGCCGCCGGTGACTCCCGGTGTCGCTGGCGGAAACGGGACCGCTGCCTCTTCCCAGGGCGCCATTCGCCCGCATCCGGACCGACGTTTTCCCCTTCCGAGCGAGGGCCTTCCCTCCGCTCGCATGTCCAGGAGAACGCATCATGGCTACCTCTTCTCCGTCTCGTCGCCGCGCGGCCCGTGCCCTGGTGCTGGTGCCCGCGTTCGCGCTGGGGGCCTGCAACGCCTCGACGCCCTCCAAGGCTGCGCCCCCGCATCCTGCGCCTGAGTCCTCCACCGCCCTGCAAGGCGCCGTGACGCCCGCGGGTGCACGCGTGGAGCCCGCCGTGTACGCGGCCGTGCCCGGAACACCCGGCGCCATGGTCTCGCTCGCCCCGCTGGTGGAGTCGGTGAAGGGCGCGGTCGTCAACGTCGAGGTGCAGTCCCGAGCCCGCCCCGCGATGGGAGGTGGACGCATGGGCTTGCCCCCCGGCCTGGCCGAGCGCTTCGGCATGCAGAGTCCCTTTGGCGAAATGGGCGGAACGCCCGCGCGCCAGGGGCTGGGCTCGGGCTTCATCATCGAGCCGTCCGGCACGGTCCTCACCAACAACCACGTGGTGGAGGGCGCCGACACGGTGCGCGTGAAGCTGGAGGACGGGCGCGCCTTCGACGCCGAGGTGCTCGGCCGCGACGCGCTCACGGACGTGGCCCTGCTCAGGCTCAAGGGCGCGCCGAATGACTTGCCCTCGGTGGCGCTGGGCGACTCGGACGTGCTGCGCGTGGGCGATCCGGTGATGGCCATCGGCAACCCGTTCGGCCTCGCGTCGAGCGTGAGCGCGGGCATCCTCTCCGCTCGGGCGCGCGACATCCACGCGGGCCCGTACGACGACTTCCTTCAGACGGACGCGGCCATCAACCCCGGCAACTCGGGCGGGCCGCTGTTCAACATGAAGGGCGAGGTGGTGGGCATGAACACGGCCATCATCGGAGGCGCCACGGGCATCGGGTTCGCGGTGCCCGCCAACCTCATCCGCGCCGAGCTTCCGCAGCTCAAGGACACCGGCATCGTGCGCCGGGGCTGGCTGGGGCTGGCGGTGCAGGACCTCACGCCGGAGCTGGCGCGCGCGCTGGGCCTGGAGGCGCAGAAGGGCGCCGTGGTGGCCGGACTCAACGCGGGTGGCCCTGGCGCGCGCGCGGGCCTGCGCGAGGAGGACGTCATCACCTCGGTGGGCGAGCACGCGGTGGACTCGGCGGGCGCGCTGACGCGGGCCGTGGCGCTGCTCAAGCCGGACAGCGAGGTGACGGTGCGCGTGCTGCGCGGAGGCAAGCCGGTGGAAGTCCAGGTGGCCCTGGGCACCCGGCCGGCCCAGCGCGGCGAAGAGGAAGTGACGCCGCGCGACGCGCCGCCGCCGCTCTCGAAGCGGCTGGGCCTCCAGATTGGCGAGTCCGCCGAGGGCGAGGGCGCGCAGGTCATGGCCGTGGAGCCCGGCAGCGCCGCGGAGCGCGGGGGGCTCGCGCCCGGGATGCTGCTGGTGCAGGTGGGCGACCGGAAGATTGCCAGCGCGCGCGAGGCGGCCGAGGTGCTGACGCGCGCCAAGCAGGGCTCCGCGCTCCTCTTGCGCGTGCGCATGCCGGGCTCGGACGGAGTCCTCCTGCGCGCCATCGAAGTGCCCGAGCGATAGCCCTCCGCCGGCTCCGGGAACATCGGAAGCCGGCACCTGGGCGAATCGTCCGGACGCCAACAGAAGTGGACCGGCGCACCCGGCTCGCGGCCCGTACCGGGAACCACGCCTGACCCCTGGGAGGCCCCAGGACGCCTGTCCGCGCGCCGGGGGTTCGGCTTCCGCACCACTCCTGGCGTAGAGTGCCCCCCGTGCCGCGCTGCCTCACATGCGGGCGGCGCTGGGAAGGCTCCCACGCGCCCTGCCCGCCGAGTGCATCCCCTCTTGGGGTCACGCGTTCCGACGCGCTTCTCCACCTTCCCGAAGTCCCTGGGTACGAGCTGGAGCACGTCATCGCGCGCGGCGGCTTTGGCGTGCTGCTCGCGGCGCGGCGCAACCCGGACCTGACGGACGCCCAGCCCCGCCGCGTGGCCCTGAAGCTGGCGCGCCCCGGCAACGCGCTGGCCGAGGCCCAGCTCGAGCACGAGGAGAAGGCGCTGCGGGTGCTCGGGCCGCCCACCGTGCCTCGCCTGTACGAGGCCCGCACCCTGGTGGACGGCTCGCGCGTGCTCGCGTTGGAGTACGTGCCCCTGCCCACCCTGGCGGACCGGCTGGCGCTCGTCTCCGGGCCGGTGGCGCCGCATGAGTTCGTCCGCCGCGCCCTGTCGCTGCTGTCGGCGGTGGACACGGTGCACGCGCACGGGCTGGTCCACTGCGACCTCAAGCCCGAGCACGTCTTCCTGGATGACCCGCACCAGCGCGTGCGCCTGTTCGACTTCGGCCTCGTGCGGCGCGCGGTGGTGACCGCCGCGGAGGAAGAGGGCTCGGTGGGTGACACGAGCACGTTCGCGGGCACCGCCGAGTACATGGCCCCCGAGCAGTGCGCGGGCTTCACGGAGCTGGACGCGCGCACGGACGTCTACGCGCTCGGCGTCATCCTCTACGAGCTGCTCACGGGCCGGCCGCCCTTCTTCGGTCCCGCGTCCGAGGTGCTTCAGGCGCACCTGTCCCTGCGCCCGCCACCGCCGTCCGAGTTCGCGCCGGTGGCGCCCGCGGTGGAAGAGGTCGTGCTGCGCTGTCTGGCCAAGGAGCGCTCCCGCCGCCCCGCCGACGCGGCCGCCGTCGCCGACGCGCTCAACGAGGCGTTCCATCGCACCGGCCGTCCCGCGGAGCCGTCCGCGCTCCGACCACTGGCCTCTGGCGATGCGCGTCCCGCGCAGGCGCGCCGCTCCGTGGCCATCCTCTTTCTCACCTCGCGGGCCAACCCCGTGGCGCTCCAGAAGGTGCTCGTCTCGTACGGCGGCCACATGGCCTACTCGGACGGGCCGCACATCGCCGGCGTGTTCGACCCCGACGTGGGCGAGAACCCCGTGCGCCGGGCCATGCGCGCGGCGGAAGGACTGGCTGAGCGCGGACTCGCTCCCGCGGCCCTGGTGGACGTGGCCGCCGTCACCGTGCAGCGCCGCCCCACGGGTTCGCCGCGCTACCTGGGCACCATCTTCTCGCGCGAGGACCGTTACCCCACGGGCCCGGATGCACGCGGGCTCCTGCTCTCCCCCGCCGCCGCCGAGGCCGTGCCCGAAGTTCCCTGCCTGCCAGTGCCCGGCCGCCCCACGCTGCTGCGCCCCGCGCCGCCCGGCGCCGCGCCCCGGCCGGATGTCACGGTCCTCCAGTTGGGCAGCGAGGTGCTGCTGGGCCGCGACGCGGAGCTGGACGTGCTGCTGGAGAGCGCCCGCGCCGCGGTGACGGACTCGGCGCCCACCATCGTCACCGTGCTGGCGGATCGCGGGCTGGGAAAGAGCCACCTGTCCGCCACGCTCGCCCTGCGCCTGCGCGTCGCCCTGCCCCACGCGCGCGTCTACGCCACGCGAGCGCGTGAGCCCGTGCAAGGCGACCCCGAGGGCACGCTGCGCACGCTGCTGCGCTGCGCGCTCAACGACTTCGAGCGCGACGACACGGACACGGAGGAAGAAGGACGCGCCGCCATCTACGAGCGGCTGGGGCCTCGGCTCGGCGCGGAGCTGTGGCCCGGCGTCGCGGCGACCCTGGGCTGGTACGCGCCCGGTGGCCCGGAGCTGCACAGCTGGGCGGCGGCCCCGGGTGCGCTGCGCTCGCTGGCCATGCGCGCCACCGGTGAGCTGCTGGCCGCCAGCGCGCGCGAGCGCCCGCTGTGTCTCTTGGTGGACGACGCGCACTTCGCGGAAGAGACCGCGCTCGATGCGCTCGAGTACGCGGGGCTGGCCGAGGCGCGCGTCCCGCTCTGGGTCTGCGTGTTGGCGCGACCGGGCTTCGAGAGCAGTCGCCCCACGTGGGGCACGCGCGCGGCCAGGCAGCTCGTGCGGCCCTTGCCACCGCTGACGCCCGAGCACGCGCAGGCGCTGTGTCGCACGCTGCTCAAGCCCGTGGAGAACGTGCCCGCGCAGGCGGTGGAGCGCATCGTCGAGCGCGTGCAGCGCGTGCCCCTGTTCCTGGTGGAGCTGGTGCGCGGCCTCAAGCGCCAGGGGCTGGTGCGCCAGCGCGCGCCGGGCGGCAGTTGGTATCTCGTCACGGATGAGCTGGACCGAGTGCCGGAGCTGCGGCTGGTGGAGTGGCTGGCGGACCGCGAGCTGGGTGCCCTTCCGCCCGCGCTCGCCGCGCACGCGCGCCTGTGTGCCTTGTTGGGCACGGACTTCTCCCCCGGCACCGCGGAGGGCGTGGTGCGCGAGCTGGAGCGCGACGGCGCCGCGGCCCAGTTCCCCTTGGACGTGGGCCATGCCACGCGGCGGCTCCTGGACTCGGGCCTGCTCGTGTCCCACCGACTGGAGGGACTGAGCTTCCGCAACGAGCTGGTCCGCGAGGCCGTGGCCGCGGGGCTGCCCGCCGCCGAGCGCGAGCGGATCCACCACGCCGCCTATCGCTACTACCTGAGCCCCGCTGGAGCCGCGGAGCGCCAGCGCCTCCCGCGCCTCACGCAGCACGCCGCCGCCGCTGGGCTGCGTGAAGAGGCCGCGGCACTCGCCATCGACCTGGCCGAGTCTGCCCGGGGCCGCCATGCCTTCCTCGACGCGGAGGCCATGTACACGCGCGCGCTGGAGCTGCTGTCCCCCGAGGACGAGCTGCGCGGCCTCACCGCCCTGCGCGGCCGAGGGCTCATGCGCTACCGCATCGGGCGGTACGAGGACTCCCTGGCGGACTTCGCCGCCGCGCGAGAGAAGGCGCGCCGCCTGGGCGATACGCGCGTGGAGGTGGAGCTGCTGTTGGACGAGGCCATGGCCCTCGACTGGGTGAATGACTACGCGCGCAGCGAGGCGCGGGCCCAGGAGGCGCAGGAGCTGTCCGCCACGGTGCAGTCGCCTTATGTGCAGGCGCGGTTGCTCCTCGCGCTCGGCCGCGCGCAGTTCCGCAAGGGAGATTGGCAGGACGCGCTCATGCCGCTGGAGGCCGCGGCGGATCGGGCTCGGCGATTGGGGGATGCGGGCTACGAGACGCTGGTGGTGGCGCTGCTCTTGATGGCCGTCATCCTCCCCAACCTCAACGACATCGACGGCGCGGGCAGCGTGATGGACGAGGTCATCGCCGCGTGCACGGAGCGCGGAGATCGCTTCCATCTGGGCTCGGCCATCAACAACCGCCGCAACCTCTGGGTGGCGCGCCGAGACCTCTCCAACGCGCTGAAGGACCAGGAGCGCTTCATGCAGTTGGGGCGCGAGCTGGGCGTGGTCGGCTGGGAGTACTTCGCCGAGCACAACCTGGGCGAGCTGCTCTACCAAGCGGGAGACGTGGAGGCCGCGGCGCCTCACATCGCGCGCGCCATCACGCTGGAGCGCCGTCACCCCGAGGTGGCGCCTCGCCCGTGGGCCCTGCTGCTGCAAGCGCGCGCCATGGCCTGGACGGGCCGCCACGCCCGCGCAAGAGAGCTGCTCACCCAGGTGCGCACCGTGCTGGGCGACGGCCGCCACGGCGTATCGCTGAGCCCCTCGGAGGAGGTCCTGTTCGTCATGGTGGAGCTGTGCACGCGCGAGGCGAGCGCCGAGGACTGGCGAGCCCTGCGCGACCGCTCCGCGCAAGCCTCCGTGGAGCAGGAACCACTGGAGGTGCTGGAGATGATGGGGCTGGCGGCCCAGCGCCGAGGCGACCGAGCCGAGGCCGTGCGCGTGCTGGAGGAAGCACTGGAGCGCGCGGCGCACATCCCCACGCTCATGGAGAGCCGCATCCGCCGCTCGCTCGCGCGAGTGCGGGACGTCAGCCCGGCCGCATGACGCCGAGCGCGAGCAGTGCGGCGATGAGTAGACCCATGAGGGACTCGCCCGCGATGGCGCCCGCGCCCACGGCCGGCACGTGATGCACGGTGGCTTCGGGCCACCGTCGCCGCGCCGCCACCACCAGCCCCGCGCCCAGGCACAGCGTCACCGCGAAGGACGCCGGGGTAATGAACCCGATGCCCATGGCCACCGGAGACGGCAACCACCGGGCCGCGCGCCCTCGAGCCGCCAGGGACAGGGCCACGCCCACCGCGAAGCCCACGCCCGCCGCCAACCCAGCCTGAGGCGGCAGCCCCGCCAGCCCTTGCACGGCCACCTCCGCGACCGCTCGGAACTGCTGCGCCGAGGGCGCCGGCAGCGCGGCCGAGCCCAACCCATACGCCCCCACCAACAAGAGCCACGCGGGCACGCCCACCGCCGCGCCCGCCAACACCCCCAGAAGCTGCGCGATGAGCTGCCGCCGAGGCGAAGCGCCCAGCACATGTCCCGCCTTGAGCGACCACATGCTGACCCCCGTCTGCGCCGCCGCGCCCGCCACCACCGAGCCCACCGCGACGTTGGGCCCCATCGCGCTCTGCACGCCTGAAGTCACCGAGAGCGCCCCGGCAGCGCCGAGCCCTCCCGAGCCCACCGCGCTCGGAACCAGTGCTCCCGCGAGCGCCTGGGACAACTGCCCCATCTGCCCCACGGGCGACACGTCCGTCTGCCCCGCGCCTCGCGCGCACACCGCGCACAGCGGCAGCAGCAGCACCAACGCGAGCAGCAGATGCCGCGCGCCCAGGCCGAACAACCCAGCGCCCAGTCCCAGCGTCAGCAACACCGCGCCCACCGCCACGCCGCCCGCCCAGCGAGGCAGCGCGCCCGCCTCGGCGCCGCCCAGCGCGCGCAGGTCCTTCACCACGCCCAGGAAGTCGCGCGCCTGCGCCACCAACGAGGCCACCGCCGCGCCCACCAACAGCCCCACGCCGGGCCACACCAGCCACGCGGCGAGCGCCTCGAAGCCCACGGTCGACACGCGTCCGCTGCTCACCAGCCATGGCGCGAGCACGCCCCAGGCCACGCCCGCGCCCGCCAACATGCTCAAGCCCAGGTGCAGCCCCGTCAGCATCCCCACCGCCAGCAGCATGGGGCTGATGCCCACGCCCCAGCCCAGCGTGCTCAGCGGCACGCCCCCGAGCGAACCCGGCGGCACCCACTGCGAGGGCAGCAACCCGCGCGCGTCACGCAGCCAGGTGATGGCCATGGCCACCGCGCCCGCGCCCGCCAGCGTTCGCCCTCGGCCCGAGCGCTGCGTGGCACCGGGCGGACGCGTGGCATGCAGCGTGGAGATGAGTTCCGCGGTCGCCGTGCCAGTCGGGAACGGCAGCGCCTCCTCCACCACCAGACGCCTGCGCAGCAACGCCGCGGCGAGCACCCCCAGCGCGCCCAGCGCCACGCCCCACGCGGCGACTCCCCAGCCCGACACCGACACGCCCACCATCATCATCGCGGGCACCGCGCCCAACAGCCCCACCGCCGCGGGCATCGCGCCCACCGCCGCCGCGGCCGTCTGGGTGATGTTGTTCTCCAGCGGCGTGTACGGCGAGCCACGTCGCCGCGCGAGTGAGGCCAGACCACTGAAGCCCAGCACCGCGGCCAGCAGCGAGCCGCTCTCCCACATGCCCGTCTTCAGGCCCATGTAGACATTGATGAGCGCCAGGAGCGCGCCGATGAGCAGCCCCGCGCCCACCGCGCGCACCGTCAACTCGCGAGGCGCCTCGCCCGGAGCCTCGAGCCCGTGCGGCGCGACGGATGGCTCCGACGCCTCGGGCGCGCGGAGCCGCTCGCCGGCCGGAGCGCTCATCGCCCGCCCTCCGCCGACCTTCCCACCAGCTCGCGAAGCTGTCCCAGGTCCAGCGGTTTGCTCAGCTTCAAGTTGGGCACGTCGCGCAGGAAGGACACGGTGCGCGGCGTGAAAGCGCCGCCGGTCATGAACACCATGCGCCCGGCCTGCTCCGGCGCGCAGCGCCCCAGCTCGTGGTACAGGTCCATGCCCGTCATCCCCGGCATCATCACGTCGCAGAGGATGAGGTCGAAGCGCACGCCCTCGCTCACGAGCCGCAGCGCGGCCTGGGCGCTGTTGGCCGTGGCCACGTCGTGCTCGGTGGACAGCGAGCGCTGCAGCGCCAGCGTCACGTTGGGCTCGTCATCGACCACCAGGATGCGCGCCCTCGCTCCGGGGTGCACAGGCGCGACACCGCGCGGGCCCACCTCCGGCTCTCGCGCCGCCGCGCGCAGCACCACGCGGAACGTGCTGCCGCGTCCAGGCTCGCTCTCCGCGTGGATGGCGCCGCCCATGGACTCGATGATGCCGTGGCAGATGGACAGCCCCAGCCCCGTGCCCACGCCCACCGCCTTCGTGGTGAAGAACGGGTCGAAGATGCGCCCCAGCACCTCCGGCGTCATGCCGATGCCCGTGTCCCGCACCTCCACCACCACCCGGCCCGCCTCGCCCGCGCGGATGACGACGCGGATTTCATGGTCCTGCGTGGTCGGGCTGTCCTCGGGGATGGCCTGCGCCGCGTTGAGCAACAGGTTGAGGAACACCTGGCACAGCCGCGACTCGCTGGCCTCCACCGACGGCACCGGCTCGAACTCCGTCACCAGCCGCGCGCGGTGGCGGATGACGTTGTCCGCCATCTTGCACGCCAGCTCCACCGCGCGCCGCACGTCCACCGGCAGCGTGCGCGACTCCTGCTCGCCGCGCGCGAAGACCTTCAGGTCCCTCACGATGCTGGCGATGCGCTCGGCGCCCTCCGCCGTCTCGCGCACGAGCTGCTGGAGCGAGGCCACGCTGCCCGGCTGCGGCTCGTGCGGCTCCATGCGCTCCAGCCCCTCGCGGATGAGGTGCAGGTTCACCAGCATGTAGGCCAGCGGGTTGTTGATTTCATGCGCCACGCCCGCGCCCAGCGTGCCCACCGAGGCCAGCCGGTCCGCCACCACGAGCTGCGCCTGGAGCTGTTTGCGCTCCGTCGTGTCGCGGTGGACCATGATGTTGGCGATGACGCGCCCCTCGGCGTCACGCAGCGGCACCACCACCGATTCGCAGTAGCACGGCGAGCCGTCCTTGCGCCGGAACTCCAGCTCCCCGGTCCAGCGCCCATGGACCTCCAGCGCCGCCAGGATGGCGCCGGTGCGCCGGTCCGGCTCGTGCGGATGCAGCACGCTGAAGAGCGTCTGGCCCAGCGCATCCACCTTGCCCCGGCCGAACATCCGCTCCGCGCTGCTGTTCCAGTCGATGATGCCGCCACCCAGGTCCGTGATGACGACGCCGTCGTAGATGCTCTCGAAGATGAGCGCCTGCCGGTGCAGCTCCTGCTCGGCCTGCTTGCGCGCGGTGATGTCCATCACCGTGCCCGTCACGCGCGCTGGCTGCCCCGAGGCGTCACACAGCACATCGCCCTTGCAGGAGATCCACCGCGAGCCGCTGCCCATGGGGACGATGCGGTACTCCACATCCACCTGGGACTTGAGCTGGAGCGCGGTGGCCAGCGCCTCGCGCACCCGAGTCAGGTCCCCCGGGTGCACCACTTCCTCCAGGTCCATGGCGCGCGCGGACAGCTTGCCCACCGGCAACCCCAGGAGCCGGTCCACCTGCTCGCTCCACGTCACCAGCCCGCTGTGCGCGTTCCAATCCCAGATGCCCACGCGCGCGGCGGACAGGGCCTGGCGGAGCTGCTCCTCGCGCTGCTCCAACAGCTCGCGCTTGGAGAAGCGGAACACCGTGACGGTGCCAATCTGAAGCCGGTCTCCCTCCGCCAGCTCCGCCGTGGTGACGGGCATCCCGTTGAGGAACGTCCCGTTGGTCGAGTCCAGGTCCGTGACGTGGCAGACGCCCTCGGAGGTGCGGATGATGCGCGCGTGCTTGCGAGACACGCCGTGGTCATCGATGCGCACGGCCGCGTCGGAGCCTCGGCCGATGACATGCTCTCCGGGCTCCAGTCGGAAGGCCTTGCCAATGGCGGCCGGAGTCGTCGTGCTGATGAGGATGAGGCAGGCCCCCGTCGACGTGGGGGGTGCCAGCGCCAGTCCTGCGCACGTCGTCAACTCGTCCAGCATCATCGTCATGAGAGCCAGCCCCCGGGGTGCTGGAGAATCCACCAGCCCCCGTCCGGTAGCGTCCAATGGCCGCGGGAGGCAGAGCCCTCAACCATACTCCAGTGGACGTCCCATCCGCAGGCGTGCACCCGGCTGACCAATGGTGAACGCACGCCCCCGCGGGGTCGAGGGATGCCCAGGCACCGAGCCCGGCCCCTGCAGTGCGTCTTGCTTTCGCGGTGCTAGGGTGGCTTTCCTCATGGCGGTGGATTCCGAGAGCACCTTCCGCATCCAGGCGCGCGCGGACCTGCACGCCACGGCCCGGACGCGCGGGGCGGCCCCGCCGACCCAACACGGCCCGGGAACGCTCGCGGGCGAGTACGTGCTCAAGGTGCTGCTCGCCTCGGGGGGCCATGGCAGCGTCTACGAGGCCGAGCACCGCATCCTCGGACGCCGCGCCGCGGTGAAGGTGATGCACCCGCACCTGGCCGACCAGGGCGAGATGCTCCAGCGCTTCGTGCGCGAGGCGCGGGTGGTGAACCAGATTCGCCACCCCAACATCGTGGACGTCTACGACTTCGGCCTCATGCCGGACGGCAGCCCGTACTTCGTCATGGAGCTGCTCGCCGGCCGCACGCTCAGCCAGGTGGTGCAGGAGCGCGGGCGCCTGCCGGCCTCCCGCGCGCTGGCGTACCTGGAGCCCGTGTGCGCGGCGCTGGAGGCGGCGCACCGCGCGGGCGTCGTCCACCGCGACCTGAAGGCCAGCAACATCCTCGTCGTGGAGGAGGGCGAGCGCCCGCGGGTGAAGCTGCTCGACTTCGGCATCGCCAAGCTCATCGAGCAGGAGCCCGGGCAGGAGGGCCTCACCATCGCGGGCCAACGCCTGGGCACCGCCCACGCCATGGCCCCCGAGCAGTTCCGAGGCGGCGCCATCGGTCCGCCCACGGACGTCTACGCGCTGGGCGTGCTGCTGCATCAGCTGCTCACCGGTCGCTATCCCTTCCAGTCCGAGGACCGCATGGAGCTGGAGCGGCTGCACCTGGAGGCCCCGCCGCCGCGCCCCAGCGCCAGCGCTCCCGTGTCCCCCGCCGTGGATGCCGTCGTCCTGCGCTGCCTGCACAAGGACGCGTCCCGGCGCTATCCCAGCGTGAGCGCGTTCCTCGCCGCGCTGCATGAGGCCGCGGACGAGCCAGGCCTCGCGAGCGGCCGGCCCCGCCCCGCGCTCGCCGTGCACGCCGAAGTGGTGATGCACGAGTCCGTCCAGGACGACGACGCCGTCTACGCCTCGCTCGCCATCGCCCTGGACGCGCTCGAGCAAGGGCTGCGCGCCGCGGGCTTCCTCCTCGCGCTCCAGACAGGCACCACCCTGCTCGGCGTGCGGCCGATGGAAGGCTTCACGCCTCCAGCCAACAGCCCCGCCCGGCTCCAGGAAATCCTCCGCGCCTTGCGCGCGCTCCACGCGGACGCCCAACGCCTGGCGGATGCCGCCCGCTCCCGCGTCCACCTCTGCCTGCACCTGGGCGAGGTGGAGACGCGCGGAGAGGCAGGCGAATCCGAGGTCGTCGGCGGGCCCGTCACCGACGTGGGCGCCTGGCAGACGCGCGCCCCCGGCGGATTCGCGGTCACCCGACCCGCTCAGGCCGCCCTGGACGCCCAGGCCGCCGAGTAGACAGCCCAAGACACCCAATTCACTGACAACCCCTGGGTTTTGTGGGCGTTTCACGTCCATGCCCCTACTTCCTGTCGTCCAAATAAGGACTGACAGCGCAATTTTGTCGCTGGGGTGTATTTCTTTCCTTCGGAGAATCCGTCACGATTCCCTTGCCTGACAGCTACAGCACTTTTTTACCGAATTGCTGTGCCTAAGGGGCAGTCGGTGACAGACCCACCTGTCACTACATCACGGGGGAAGACCATCATGCGCCTCACACCAGTCAAGTCGTCTGGAAGTGGATGCAGCAGCGAGGGTTTGAGCCAGGGCGTCCGCCGCCCGAACCTGGGAGCCAGCCTTGGATGGGGCTTGTTCCTGGTGGCCTGCGCGGCGGGCTGCGGGCCCGAGTTCGAGGCGGATCGCGGCTCCAATGCCCGACCCGAGGCGACGTGGGAGAGCCCGCTGGAAGGCACCAATGGCTTGTCGACCAATGGCCTCTCCACCAATGGCTTGTCGACCAACGGGCTCTCCACCAATGGCTTGTCGACCAATGGGCTCTCCACCAATGGCTTGTCGACCAATGGCTTCTCCTCGTGGTTCGACGCGAGCCCCGCGCAGCGCGACATGGTGATGCGCTACGTGGTGCGCTGCGCGGTGCCCAACGGACAGTCGCGCAGCTACACCAGCCCGACGACGGGCGTGACGTACACGTGGGATGGCAACCTGGGCCTGCTGCCTGGATGGGCCTCGGGACTGCCCGCCACGGAGACCGAGCAGCAGGTGCTGACGGCCTGCCTGGCGGCGCACGCCAACAAGTACGGCGTGCAGATTCCCATCTCCGTCCTGGGCCGCGACGCCACGGGCGCGGTCGTCTCCTACACGACCCAGGAGCTGGCCACGTACAGCGAGCACGAGGCGTGCTTCTTCGGAAACATCTTCACCGGGGACGGACTCTTCGCGGCCAATGACCGGGCCTATCTGAACTCCAGCGAGAGCACCTCGCGCGCGTGCGGCCTGTCCTCCTGGGACAACAACACGGACTGCCTCCCCGTGGTCCACGTGGGCGCATGCAGCGACTTCTGCACCAAGGGCTCGGATGGGACGCGGCCCTACTACACGCAATGCACCTACGCCGGAAAAACCTATCAACCGCTGACCACGCGCATCCGTCCGTCTGAAATCTTCCGGTGCGGCGATGGTGTCTGCCAGTTCACCGAGCACTGCGGCACGGGCGCCACCTACGACTCCTGCCGCGCCGATTGCGGCACCTGCCCTCCCTAGGCTCCGAGGCGCAGGTCCGCGAGTCGACAGCGATTGAACCCTCCCGGGCAGCCTGTCAGCACAGGCCCGCGCGGGAGGCCCGCGAGGATTCTGTCGGCATCCACAAGCGCACCTTGCCGGCCTGCTCGCGGCGGTGTTGGATGCCGGCCGGGACCGCCCCGCGAGAAAGGGCCGCGATAGCGGCGGGCGGCCCGGGCGTCGGAGCGGGCCGAGATGACGTTACGAGCGAGGGTGACGCATCTGTCAGCGGTGACGCAGCGGCGGGGCTCGCTCCGGCGGGCCTTCCAGGCGCTGTGCGAGCCGCGCCCAGGCACCCCTCCCCCCGAGGAGGAGGACCTGCACCTGAGCGAGGAGCGGGTCCGCGAGCGCACCGCCGCGCTGGAAGCCGCCAACGCCAAGCTGTCCCGCAACCTGGAGCAGCTGCACGCCACCCAGGCGCAGCTCCTCTTCGCGGATCGCCTCATTGCCCTGGGCCGCATCGCGGCGGGCGTGGGCCACGAAATCAACAACCCGCTGGCCTTCATCCTCAGCAACCTCGAGTACATCCACCAGGAGCTCCAACAGAAGGAGCGCCTGACCGAGCAGGACCGGCAGGAAATCCTGGAGGCGCTGGCGGAGACGCGCGACGGCGCCGAGCGCATCCGCCTCATCGTGAGGGACCTCCAAACGCTGTCGCGCGCCGAGGACGTGGGCAGCGGGCCAGCGGACGTGGGCGCGGTGGTGCGCACGGCCGCGAAGATGGCCATGCACGAGCTGCGGCACCGCGCTCGGCTGGTCCTCGAGTGCGACGGCATGCCGCCCGTGCAGGGCAACGGCTCGCGGCTGGGACAGGTGTTCCTCAACCTGCTGCTCAACGCGGCCCAGGCCATCCCTCCGGGGCACGCCGAGCAGAACGAGGTGCGCATCGTGGCGCGCCACGGCCTGCCCGGGCAGGTACTGGTGGAGGTCAAGGACACCGGCTGCGGCATCGCGCACGAGCACCGCGAGCGCATCTTCGACCCGTTCTTCACCACCAAGCCCCTGGGCGTGGGCACCGGCCTGGGCTTGTCGGTGTGCCATGGCATCGTCACGTCCCTGGGCGGAGCATTGACGGTGGAGAGTGAGCCGGGCCGAGGCAGCACCTTCCGGGTGATGCTGCCGGTGGCCGGCGCGTTCGCTCAGCCCGCGCGCCCGCTGGTCGACGCCGTCGCCTGAAACACCTTCCCGTGTATCGCGGTTGACGGATGCCGCCGGGACTGCGCGGACATAGGATTGTCCGGTGCGAGCACGGACATCCTGGGATGTATTCATCGTGGGGGGCGGAGCCAGCGGGACGCTGTTGGCCCTCCACCTGCTCAAGAGCGCCCGCGCGCCCCTGCGCGTGGCCCTGGTGGAGCGACGGCCTCGCCTGGGGCGGGGGCTCGCCTACGGCACGGACAATCCCCGTCACCTGCTGAACGTCCCCGCCGCGCGGATGAGCGCGCTGCCGGATGACCCCGAGCACTTCCTGCGCTGGGTGCGGCAGCAGACCCCCGCCACCGTGCCGGGCGCCTTCGTCGCGCGGCACCTCTTTGGCCAGTACCTGGAGGAGCTGCTGAACGAGACGCGCGCCCAGGCCGCGCCCGGCGTGGTGCTGGAGGTCCTGCCGGGCGAGGTCACCGACGTGACCGCCGAGCCGGACGGGCTGCGCTGGACGCTCAGGGATGGCACCGGGTGGACATCGCGCACGGGCGTGCTGGCGCCGGGCAATGCGCTGCCGGCGGACCTGCCCGTGCCTGACGGAGACCTGTACGCGAGCGAGCGCTACCACCGCTCGCCGTGGGCCGAGTCCTCGCTCCAGCGCATCGACGCGCACGCGCCAGTGCTGCTCATCGGCACGGGCCTCACCATGGTGGACGCGGTGCTGTCGCTGGGCGACCAGGGCCATCAGGGACCGCTGCACGCGCTGTCTCGCCACGGCCTGCTGCCGCACGTGCACCGCCCCGTGGGCGCCCAGGCCCCCGCCCTGCCCGAGTCCCTGCGCGTGCGCGAACTCTTGCGCGCGGTGCGCCGCGAGGTGACGCCCGACGCGAGCGCGACCGCCGAGGCTCCACCGCTGCGCGTGCGCGAGGTGCTGCGCACGGTGCGCCGCGAGGTGGAGGCGGCCGGGATGGACTGGCGCGCGGTGGTGGACTCGCTGCGGCCCGTGACGATTCCGCTGTGGCAGCGGCTGGAGGCGCCGGAGCGCCGCCGCTTCCTGCGGCACCTGCGCTCGTACTGGGAGGTGCATCGCCACCGGATGGCGCCGGACGTGGGCGCGGCCATCGATGGGCTGCGGCGCGAGGGACGGCTGACGCTGCACGCGGCGCGGGTGCGCGGCTTCCAGTGGAACGGCGACGCGGTGGACGTGCGCCTGCGACAGCGAGGCACGCGCGAGGAGTCGACGCTGCGCGTGGGGCACGTGGTGAACTGCACGGGCCCGAACTCGTCGCTGAGCGCGCGGAGCCATCCGCTGTTGCGCCACGTCGTGGACGCGGGCCTCGCGCGGGAAGACCCGCTGGGTCTGGGCCTCGTCACCGAGGCGGGCGGCGTGCTGTCCCACCCCGGGGGTGAGGACTCCGAGCGCCTCTACACCCTGGGCCCGCCGCGCCGCGGCGACCTGTGGGAGACGACGGCCATCCCGGAGATCCGCGTGCAGGCCCGTGAGCTGGCGGAGCGCCTGCTCCAGCGACTCGCGGCGGTGGAAAGCCCGGGTGAGCCTGCTCGCCCGTCGCGCTGACAGCCGCATTTTCCACGACGAGCGAAACGGGCCACCACGCCAGGTGGCCAGGACGCAAGGGAAGTCCTCGGGCGGGGAGTTTCGTGCGAACCTCGGGGCCCCCTCCCGGAGTTCCCCGCATGTCCCTGCAACACCCCCTCCGCGCCGTGACCGGAGGTGTGCTCATCATCGCCATCGCGAGCCTCGGGGCGCTCGCGTCCTGGAGGCTGCGCATCACACCGCTCGCGGAGCGGCTCGTGCGCGACACGAACGCGCTGGTGGACGCGGAGCACCCGAGGCCCTCGCACGTCACGCCCGCGCTGCCCGGGAGCTTCGCCGCGGCCGTGGCCCCGCTCCTGCCCGAGCTGGCCCGTGTCTATGAGAAGGCGAAGTCGCTCAACGAGGAGCAGCGCTCGCGGTGCGAGGCCGTGGCGGATGGAACGGCATCGCTCGCCGCGTTGCCCGCCGAGTGCCGTGAAGCCCTGGAGCGACACCGGCCGCTGATGCAGCGCGTGCTGGAGGCCACGCACGCCGACCAGGGCGGACTGCCCGAGGAACTCTGGCTTCAGCCCGTGCAGAACGACCGGCTCCCGGACCAGGAGCCCGTCATCCTGTTCCAGATGGTGCGGCACGCGGCGCTGGAGGCGCGGTTCCAGCTCGCTGACGGCCATGTCGAGGCGGCCGTGGACACGTGCCTGGACGCGCTCGCGCTCAGCCGGGAGCTCGCCCTGGGCGGACTCATTGGACAGATGATCTCCGTGAACGGCTACCGCGTGGCGTATCGCGCGTGCGCGGACGCGATTGATGCGGCCCCCGCGCGGCGCAAGCGACAGGCCGCCGCGCAGCTCGTGCGGCTGGGCGAGGGCTTCCCGCCGCTGTCCCTCACGCTCCGGCAGGAGTCGGTCATCCTCCAGTTCTCCGAGTTCCGAGGGCTGATGCCCGACGAGCTGGTGGAGACGATGGAGCCCTCGGCGCGAGACCTGCTCAACCCGGCGAAGCCCCTGGCGGAGGATGAGCGGAGCGCGGGCTGGCAGTGGCCGCTGCGGCGGCAAGTGGCCTGGCACCACGAGGTGGAAGGCTTCGGGAAGCTGGAGGCCATCGCGGACCTCCCGCCGACAGCGCGACGCAAGGCCTTCGCCATCCTGGAGACGCGAGAGAACGCCGCGTGGCTTCAGGTGGGGCGCCCCTCGGTGGGTCAGTATGGCCAGTACGCGGACAGGCTGGACCTGCGTCGGCTCCGCAATGATGCGCTCATCGCGCTGGCCGAAGTGGACGCGACGCGCGCCGAGACGGGCCAGTGGCCCCGCGAGCTGCCCAACGGCGTGTCCTCGCTCATCATGGAGCCCGTGGGTCCCAACGAGCTGGTGCTCAAGCCGTGCGGCACCAGCCTGGCCGAGTACGCGCTGCACGCCACGGCGGACACGCAGCCCTGACGTGACGGGGCTACTCCGTCGCGGACACTTCCACGTCGCCGAGTCCGTCCACGGTGAGGCGCACGTGGTCTCCGGGCTTGAGCATGTGGGCCACGGTGGCGGCGCCGGACAGCACGATGCTTCCCGCGGGCAGTCCCTCGCCGCGCTCCGCGAGCAGCGCGCACAACTGCACCACGGACAGCACCGGGTCTCCCGAGATGGCGTCCGAGCGGGCCGACTGCACCACCTGCCCGTTGACGGCCATGCGCATGTCCAACCGCGCCACGTCCAGCTCGCGAGGCGGACGCTCCAGCGTGCCGAGCACGAACAGCGACGACGATGAGTTGTCCGCCACCACGTCCGGAAGGCTGAAGTACTTGAAGTCGATGTAGCGCGAGTCGAGCACCTCCATCGCCGCGAACACCGAGCCGCACGCGTCCAGCGCCTCCTCGCGCGTGATGGTTCCGCGCAGTGGGCGCGCGATGCGGAAGGCGATCTCCGGCTCAATCTTCGGGTGGATGCCCGCGCCCACGCGGATGACGCCGCCCGCGGGAATCTGCATCACATCCGTGAGCACGCCGTAGACAGGCGACTCCAGGTTCATCTGCTTGCGCTTGGCCTCGGAGGTGAGGCCCATCTTGAGGCCCACCACGCGCTCGCCGCGCGACAGCCGCATCCGGATGCCCTCGGCCTGCACCGAGTACGCGAGCGGCAGGGCCAGCTCCGGGAGCAGCGAGCGGGTCAGCGGTGGAATCTCGCGCCGCTCCAGTCGCGCCGCATCCAGAACCTTCGCCATCGCCACCGCGTCCACGCTCATGTGCATCGCCTGCCCTTCCTCGTCGGAATCCATCGCGCCGTCCAAGCCTCCCGGACAGCGGGGCGCGAGCTTCTGGCAGCCTCCACCCTCGCGCAAGCACACCGTGCGCGCGACGTTCGCGGGTGGTGCCTTGGATTCAGGTGAGAACCCAGCACGGAATGTCTCATCCACCCTACCTCACATGTCGGATCCCCATGCTATCGCCCACAGTATGGATATGATGATGGGCGTCGAGGGGAATGGGAGTCACATGGAACGCAAGCCCGCCACCTACGCGGACCTGGAAGCACTTCCAGACCACGTGGTCGGTGAGTTGATCGACGGAACGCTGTACGCGAGCCCGAGGCCCGCGTCGCCGCATTCGTTCGCGACCTCTCATCTCTGCGTGTCCCTCGGCAGCCCGTTCGATCAGGGGCGCGGCGGCCCTGGTGGCTGGCACATCTTGTTCGAGCCCGAGCTTCACCTGGACGACGATGTGCTCGTGCCGGACCTCGCGGGATGGCGGCGTGAGCGCATGCCTCGCGTGCCCCGCGTCGCCGCGTTCCAACTCGCCCCGGACTGGGTCTGTGAGGTGCGCTCTCCCTCCACGGCCGTGCTGGACCGTCACGTCAAGCTGCCCATCTACGCGCGTGCGGGCGTCACGCATGTGTGGCTCGTCGATCCCGATGCGCGACTGCTGGAGGTCTTTCGCCTCGACGCGGGGCACTACGTCCTGGTGAGCACCCACGCGGGCTCCGACGCCGTGCGCGCGGAGCCTTTCGATGCGGTGGCGCTGGAGCTTTCGTTCCTCTGGAGCGCGGAGTAGCGGGCAGGCGACAGCGCATACCGGAAGCTCCTCGGCGGACCGTCGTATCGCTGGTGACAGATGAGTGAGCGGCGTACATTGCGCCGCGCTTCGCACAGCTGGCTGCGAGCCTCGCCCCGGACACTTCGGGGAAGCGGGCCCGCGTCATCGCATCGCGCGGCGCGTCACGACGGAGGGCTCGGCCTTGGAGAAGGTGCTCAACTACATCGGTGGGGAGCTGGTGCCCGCCACGGGCGGCGGCTGGCTGGAGAAGCCCGAGCCCGCCACCGCGCGGACCTACGCACTCGTGCCGGACTCGGATGAGGCGGACGTGCACCACGCGGTGGAGGCAGCCGCTCGGGCCTTCCCCTCCTGGTCCGCCCTCTCCGCCGCCGAGCGCTCGCGGCACCTGCGCCGACTCGCGGACACGATTCGCTCTCGCCTGGACGTGTTCTCCCGCGCGGAGTCCATCGACACCGGCAAGCCGCTGTCCGTCGCGTCCACGGTGGACATCCCGCGCAGCATCCTCAACTTCGAGTTCTTCGCGGACGCGGCCACCCAGTTCGCCAGCGAGTCGCACGCCATGGACGGCGTGGCGCTCAACTACACGCTGCGCTCGCCGCTCGGCGTGGTGGGCTGCATCTCGCCGTGGAACCTGCCGCTGTACCTGCTCACGTGGAAGATTGCCCCCGCGCTCGCGGCGGGAAACTGCGTGGTGGCCAAGCCGTCCGAAGTCACGCCCATGACGGCGTTCCTCCTCGCCCAGGCGTGCCGTGACGCGGGCCTGCCGCCCGGCGTGCTCAACCTCGTGCACGGCCTCGGTCCCAAGGTCGGCGCGGCCATGAGCGTCCATCCGGACATCCGCGCCATCTCGTTCACCGGCAGCACGCGCACCGGCGCGGAGATTGCGCGCGTGGCCGCGCCCGCCTTCAAGAAGCTGTCGCTGGAGATGGGCGGGAAGAACCCCAACGTCCTCTTCGCGGACTGCGACTTCGACGAGGCGCTGGCCACCACTGTGCGCTCGTCCTTCGCCAACCAGGGACAGATTTGCCTCTGCGGTCCGCGCATCTTCGTGGAGCGCCCGTTGTACGCGCGCTTCCGGGACGCGCTCGTGGAGCGCACGCGCTCGCTGCGCGTCGGTGACCCGCTAGAGTCCACCACCGACCAGGGCGCGCTGGTGTCGCAGCAGCACTTCGACAAGGTGCTCGGCTACGTGGCGCTCGCGAAGCAGGAGGGCGGCCGCATCCTCACGGGCGGTCAGCGCGCGAAGGTGGAGGGCCGCTGCCACGACGGCTGGTTCGTGGAGCCCACGCTGGTGGAAGGCCTGGACGCCGCGTGCCGCACCAACCAGGAAGAGATTTTCGGGCCGGTGGCCACCCTCATGCCCTTCGACTCGGAGGAGGAGGTGCTCGCGTGGGCCAACTCCACCCGCTATGGCCTCGCTGGCAGCGTGTGGACGAAGGACCTGTCACGCGCGCACCGCTTCGCCGCGGGCCTGCACAGCGGCATCGTCTGGGTGAACACCTGGATGCTGCGCGACCTGCGCACGCCGTTCGGTGGCGTGAAGGAGTCGGGCGTGGGCCGCGAGGGTGGCTGGGACGCGCTGCGCTTCTTCACCGAGCCCAAGAACGTCTGCATCAAGCTGTGAGTTCGTTCCCCTGGAGACATGCGTGAGCACCCGCGAGCGAGTCGACTCGTCCAAGGCCCCGGAACCGGTGGGCCTCTATCCCCATGCGCGGCGCGTGGGCAACCTGCTGTTCCTCTCCGGCGTCGGCCCGCGCGAGCGCGGCAGCAAGAAGATCCCCGGCGTGGAGCTGGATGCAGAGGGCAACATCACCTCGTATGACATCGAGACGCAGTGCCACTCGGTGTTCCGCAACGTGCGCTACATCCTGGAGGACGCGGGCTCGTCGTGGGACCGGCTGGTGGACGTGACGGTGTACCTCACCGACATGAAGAAGGACTTCCCCACCTACAACCGCCTGTGGGCCGAGTACTTCAAGGACGCGCAGCCCTGCCGCACCACGCTCGAGATCAATCGGCTGCCCACGCCCATCGCCATCGAGCTCAAGTGCATCGCCACCCTCGGAGATGAATGACATGGGACGCCTGACGCCCATCAACTTCAAGAAGTGGATCGACGAGCACCGCCACCTGCTCAAGCCCCCCGTGGGCAATCAGCAGGTGTGGGCGGACCGCGAGTTCATGGTCACCGTGGTGGGCGGCCCCAACGCGCGCACGGACTTCCACATCAACGAGGGCGAGGAGTTCTTCTACCAACTGGAGGGAGACATCACCCTGCGCGTCATCGACGAGGGCGAGGTCCGCGACATCCCCATCCAGGAGGGCGACATCTTCCTGTTGCCGCCCAAGGTGCCGCACTCGCCGCAGCGTCCGCCGGGCACGGTGGGGCTGGTGCTGGAGCGGCGCCGGCAACCGCAGGAGCTGGATGGCTTCCTGTGGCGCTGCCCCCAGTGCGGCACCACGCTCTATGAAGAGTACCTCCACGTCACCAACCTGGTGACGCAGCTGCCGCCCATCTTCCAGCGCTTCTACGGCAACCCCGAGCACTGCACCTGCAAGCAGTGCGGGACGCGCGTCACCCAGGCGAACAAGCCGGCGAAATGAAGATCGACATCCACACGCACATCCTCCCGGCGGAGCTGCCGCGCTTCGCCGAGCGCTACGGCTATGGCGGCTTCATCACCCTGGACCACCACCAGCCGTGCCGCGCGCGGATGCTGCGCGACGACGGGAAGTTCTTCCGCGAAATCGAGAGCAACTGCTGGGACCCGGTGAAGCGCATCGAGGAGTGCGACGCCATCGGCGTGCACGTGCAGGCGCTCTCCACCATCCCGGTGATGTTCAGCTACTGGACCAAGCCCGAGCACGGCGAGGACCTGGCGCGCTTCCTCAATGACCACCTGGCCTCGGTGGTGCGCGCGCACCCCAAGCGCTTCGTGGGACTGGGCACCGTGCCGCTCCAGTCACCCGAGCGCGCGGTGCGCGAGCTGGAGCGCTGCGTGCGCGAGCTGGGCTTCGTGGGCGTGCAGATTGGCAGCCACGTCAACGACATGAACCTGAGCGACCCGGCCCTCTTCCCGTTCTTCCAAGCGGCGAGCGAGCTGGGCGCGTCCATCTTCGTGCACCCCTGGGACATGATGGGCGAGGCGAAGATGCAGAAGTACTGGCTGCCCTGGCTGGTGGGCATGCCCGCCGAGGTGTCGCTGGCCATCTGCTCGCTCATCTTCGGCGGCGTCATGGAGCGACTGCCCAAGCTGCGGCTCGCGTTCGCGCACGGCGGCGGCTCGTTCCCCGGGACGCTGGGCCGCATCCAGCACGGCTTCGAGGCGCGGCCGGACCTCGTGGCCGTGGACAACCCGGTGCCGCCGCGCGAGTACCTGGGCCGCTTCTGGGTGGACTCGCTGGTGCATGACGCGGACACGCTGCGCGGCATCGTGAAGCTGTTCGGCCCCGACAAGGTGGCGCTGGGCAGCGACTATCCCTTCCCCCTGGGCGAGGAGCGGCCTGGGACCCTGATTGAATCGCTGACCGAGCTGTCGCCCGCCGCGCGCGAGGGCCTGCTCTGGAAGAACGCCCTGGCGTGGCTGGGACGCTCGCGCGAGGACTTCGCACCATGACTTCGCATCGCTACGAGAACACCGAGGCCTTCGCCCGGCGCATGGACGCCGAGGACGCGCTGGCCTCCTTCCGCGACGAGTTCCTCTTCCCGCCCAGCCCCTCGGGCGAGCCGTCCATCTATCTGGCGGGCAACTCGCTCGGGCTGCAGCCGAAGCGCGCGCGCCAGTACATCCAGGAGGAGCTGGAGGACTGGGCGCGGCTGGGCGTGGAGGGCCACGTGCACGGGCGCCACCCGTGGCTGCCCTACCATGAGCTACTCACCGAGCAGGTCGCCCGCATCGTGGGCGCGCAGCCGCAAGAAGTCGTGGTGATGAACACCTTGTCGGTGAACCTGCACCTGATGATGGTGTCGTTCTACCGACCCACGCGCGAGCGCTACAAGATTCTCATCGAGGCGGGCGCGTTCCCGTCGGACCAGTACGCGGTCGCGTCCCAGGCGCGCTTCCACGGCATGGATCCAACGCAGGCCGTGATGCTCCTCCAGCCGCGCGACGGCGAGGCCACGCTGCGCACCGAGGACGTCCTGGAGACGCTGGCGCGACACGGGAAGGAGATCGCGCTGGTGATGCTGGGCAGCGTGAACTACCTCACCGGACAGTCCTTCGACCTCGCGGCCATCACCCGCGCGGCCCACGCGCAGGGCTGTCAGGTGGGCTTCGACCTGGCGCACGGCGCGGGCAACCTGAAGCTCGCGCTGCATGACACCGGGCCGGACTTCGCGGTGTGGTGTTCCTACAAGTACCTCAACGGCGGCCCCGGCAGCCTGGGCGGCGTGTTCGTCCATGAGCGCCACGCGCGCTCGCCCCAGCTCCCGCGCTTCGAGGGCTGGTGGGGCCACAACAAGGCCACGCGCTTCCAGATGGGCCCCACGTTCGACCCGCTCCCCGGCGCGGAGGGATGGCAGCTCTCCAACCCGCCCATCTTCCAGCTCGCCGCGCTGCGCGCCTCGGTGGAGTTGTTCGACCGCGCCACCCTGCCCGCGCTGCACGCCCGGAGCCAGAAGCTCACGGGCTACCTGGAGTTCCTCCTCGACCAACTGCCGGAGGGCTTCGTGCGCATCACCACGCCGAGAGACCCCGCGCAGCGCGGCGCCCAGCTCTCGCTGCGCTTCCGCGGCGAGCCCAAGCAACTGCTCACGCGGCTGGGCGAGGCGGGCGTCATCTGCGACTTCCGCGAGCCGGACATCATCCGCGCCGCGCCCACCGCGCTCTACAACTCGTTCCTGGACGTCTATCGCTTCGTGAAGACGCTGGAGGGCCACGCCCGTGGCTGAGCCCAAGGAAGCGGTCACCATCGCGGGCGCGGGGCTGGTGGGCTCGCTGCTCGCCATCAACCTGGCTCGACGCGGCCACCCCGTGGAGGTGCTGGAGCGCCGCGCGGACATGCGCCGCGAGACGGTGGAGGCGGGCCGCTCCATCAACCTCGCCATCTCCACGCGCGGCCTGTACGCGCTCCGGCAGCTGGGCCTGGAGGACGAGGCGCTGCGCCACGCCATCCCCATGCGCGGGCGGATGATCCACTCGCCTCGGGGCGAGCTGACCTTCCAGCCCTACGGCAAGGATGACTCGCAGCACATCAACTCGCTGTCACGAGGCTGGCTCAACCAGTTCCTCATGACGCGCGCGGAGGAGACGGGCCGGGTGAACATCCGCTTCCGCCAGCGCGTGAGCGGCGTGAACCTGAAGGCGGGCGAGATCCGCGTGGTCGACGAGGCCACCGGCGCGTCTCGCGACGTGCGCCCGGGCGTCCTCTTCGGGACGGACGGCTCGGGCTCGGTGCTGCGCCACACCCTGGCGGCGTGGAGCGATGCGCAGGTGACGCAGGAGCAGCTCGGCCACGGCTACAAGGAGCTGACCATTCCCCCCGGCGCGGGCGGGCGCTTCCAGATGGAGAAGCACGCGCTGCACATCTGGCCGCGGGGCACGTACATGCTCATCGCGCTGCCCAACGAGGATGGCAGCTTCACCTGCACGCTGTTCCTCCCGTGGCAGGGCCCGGTGAGCTTCGCCTCGCTGGATACGCCCGCGCGGCTGGAGGCGTTCTTCCAGGAGCAGTTCGCGGACGCGCGCGCGCTCATCCCCGACCTGGTGCAGGCGTTCTTCGCCCGGCCCACCGGGCACATGGTGACGGTGAAGTCCCCGCGGTGGCGCCTGGGCGGCGGCACGCTCCTGTTGGGCGACGCGGCCCACGCCATCGTCCCCTTCTACGGCCAGGGGATGAACTGCGGCTTCGAGGACTGCACCGTGCTGGAGGCGTGTCTGGACCGGCACGCCACGTGGGAAGGCGCCTTCGCGGAGTTCGAGCGGCTGCGCAAGACGAACGCGGACGCCATCGCGGACATGGCGGTGGAGAACTTCATCGAGATGCGCGACAGCACGGCCGACCCGCGCTTCCTCCTGGAGAAGGGCGTGGAGAAGGTGCTGCTCAACGCCTTCCCGGGAGAGTTCGTCAGCCGCTACTCGCTCGTGAGCTTCAGCCGCGTCCCGTACCGGCTGGCCTACGAGCTGGGCGCGCTCGCCAGCGGCATCGTGTCCGAGCTGGCGCGGGAGCTGACGCGCCCGGAGGACGTGGACCTCACGCGCGCCGGCCAGCTCATCCGAGCCCGGATGGTGCCCTTCATGAAGGAGAACGCGGATGGATTTCGGACTGAAGGGTAGACGGGCGCTGGTGATGGGCGCCTCGGCCGGCCTGGGGCGCGCGTGCGCCACCGCGCTGGTGAAGGAGGGCGCCACCGTGGCCCTCTGCGCGCGCGGCGGAGACCGCCTCAACGCCACGGCCCAGGCGATGGGCGCCGCGCTCGCCGTCCCGTGCGACCTGTCTCAGCCCGGCGCTGCCCGCGCGCTGGTGCGCGAGGTGGTGGCGAAGCTGGGCGGCGTGGACATCCTCGTCATCAACTCGGGCGGCCCGCCGCCCGGCGGCATCGAGTCCATCAGCGACACCCAATGGCAGGCGGGCTTCCAGAGCCTGTGGATGACGGCGGTGGACAGCATCCAGGAGGCCCTGCCCGGCATGAAGGCCCAGGGCTGGGGACGCATCGTGCTCGTCACCTCCACCGCCGCACGCGAGGCGCTGCCCAACCTCACCATCTCCAACGGCCTGCGCGCCGGGCTCCTCGGATTGGTGAAGACCGTCAGCAACGAGGTGGGCCCGCACGGCATCACCGTCAACGCGGCGCTGCCCGGCTACCATGCCACGGACCGCATGAAGGACCTGGGCCTCACCGACGAGAAGGTCGCCCCCCAGATTCCCGCGCGCCGCCTGGGTCGCCCCGAGGAGTTCGGCGCCCTCGTCGCCTTCCTCGCCTCCGAGCCCGCCGCGTACATCAACGGCCAGTCCATCGCCTGCGACGGAGGCGCCCTCCGCGGCTTCTGAGCCCTCCGCGGAGAAATCTCGCTGATTACCTCTTTTCGACTTTTCACGTCTTGAGACAGAGTTGACCCCGCTGGTTCGAGGGAGGTTGGCTTTGTCCAAACGTGCAGGTCTCGCCCGCGGGCTGTGTCTCGCGGTGTTGCTATGGGGTGTCGGGGCGTTGGCCCAGGGCACCTCGGTCATCATCGGAACCGTGGTCAGCGCGGACGGTGGCCACGCGCCCCTGGCGGACGCGGTGGTGACGGTGACGTCGCCCCACCTCCAGGGGGCGCGGGATGTCGTCACGGATGCGAGCGGCCTGTATCGCGTGCCGCAGCTTCCGCCCGGCACGTACACCGTGCGCGTGGAGCGAGACGGCTTCCAGCCCTACGCCCGCGAGGGGCTGGTGCTGCGATTGGACCGCACCATCCGCTTCAACGTGGAGCTGCTCCCCTCGACCATCACCGAGGAGCGCACGGTGGTGGGCGCGCCGCCCACGGTGGACGTGGGCTCCAGCAGCTCCGGGGTGAGCGTGGACCAGGAGTTCCTGCGCAACGTGGCCATCATCCGGCCCGGCACCAAGGGCGCGGCCTCGCGCTCGTTCGAGTCGCTGGCGGAGCTGGCCCCGGGCGCGCAGTCGGACCGCTACGGCGTCAGCGTCAGCGGCAGCACGTCCCCCGAGAGCCAGTACGTGGTGGATGGCTTGTCGGTGAACAACCCGGGCGTGGGCACGCTGGGCACGCCGCTGTCCGTGGACTTCGTGCAAGAGGTCAACGTCATCACCGGCGGCTACCTGCCGGAGTACGGGCGCTCCACGGGCGGCGTGCTCAACGTCGTCACGAAGTCCGGCTCCAACGAGTTCCACGGCTCCGTCTTCACCTACTTCGCCCCGGGCGCGCTCCAGGCCTCCACGGCGGAAATCCGCCAGGAGGGCAGCGTCATCTCCGCGCAGGGCACGCCCGTCAATCTGGGCAGCTTCGGCTTCGACCTGGGCGGCCCCATCATCAAGGACCGGCTCTGGTTCTACGTGGGTGCCGCGCCGTCCTTCAATCGCATCCGCGTGGACCGTCAGCTCAACGCGTATGACATCTGTGAGGGGCCGGATGACCAGGGCTGCGCGAAGAAGGACGCCAAGCGCAAGGACCTGGAGACGGGCTACTCGCTGGCCACGCCCATCGAGGGCACCAAGACGTCGCGCTTCGCGGATGAGCGCAGCCTCCAGTACGTGGCCAAGCTGACGTACCTCTTCAATCCCAACCACAACGTGTCGCTCTCCGTGTTCGGCGCGCCGCGCTCCTCCGGTGGGCAGGGCAAGTACTCCTTCAGCGCGGACGGCGCGCCCGAGGTCTGCCTGGGACTGGCCTGCACCGCGTACGTGCAGGGCGCGTATGGCTCCATCGCCACGCAGCGCAACAACGGCGCGCTGGACCTGGTGGCCAAGGACTCCTCGTCGTTCTTCGACAAGAAGCTGCTGGTGGACGCGACGTTCGGCTGGCACCACCAGAACGACTCCATTCTCCCGTCGGATGGCTCGGGCCTCTCCAGCGGCGAGGGCCTGTCCGCCACGCCCAACATCTCCTGGCGGCGCACGAAGAACCCCGGCTACCACACCATCGACGAGTTCGAGGAGCTGCCCGACGCGGACGCCTGCGGCACCACGCCCGCGGAGCGCCGGCTGCGCTGCCCCGTCACCAGCTACACGACGGGCGGCCCTGGCACCATCAGCACCCAGCGGTTGGACCGCGTGCAGGGCAAGGTGCTGGCCACCGGACTCCTCGAGGGCCTGGGCCACCACGTCATCAAGGCCGGCTTCGACATGGAGCGGCTGAGCTTCTACAACAAGCGCGCGCGCACCGGCCTCACGCCCTGGCAGGAGTGCACGGATGGCTCGTGCTTCTTCAGCCTCAACCAGTACGGCTATCTGGAGGGGCCGGACCAGCCGGTGTTCCTCGCGGAGAAGGAGGGCACGTCCACGTCCGTGACGGTGGGCGGCTTCGTGCAGGACAGCTGGTCCGTGCTCGACAAGGTCACCGTCAACGCGGGCGTGCGCTACGACGCGCAGACCATCTGGGGCCTGGATGACAAGGTGGGGCTGTACCTGCCCAACCAGTGGTCGCCGCGCGTGGGCCTCATCTACGACTTCACCCAGCAGGGGCGCAGCAAGGTCTTCGTCAACTACGCGCGCTTCTACGAGAACGTCCCGCTGGACATGGCGGACCTGTCCTTCCCGCAGCAGCAGCTCCTGTCCGCCACCTACGACGCGCCGCCGTGCAACCCGAGCGACGCCACGGGCCGGCTGACCACCTGCGTGCCCACTCGCAGCGGCCAGCCGCTGGGCAACCGCGAGAGCCCCAACCAGTACTGGGACGCGCAGGGCGGAGACCGCGTGCCGGTGGATCCGAACATCAAGCCGCAGTCGGTGGACGAGTTCGTCATCGGCGCGGAGTACGAGGTGCTGCTCGGCCGCGTGGGCCTGTCCTATACGCGCCGCGCGCTCAACAACGTCATCGAGGACATGAGCCGCGACGACGGCAACACGTTCTTCATCGGCAACCCGGGCAAGGGCTTCTCGTCGGACTTCCCGGTGGCGCGCCGCGACTACGACGCGGTGAGCCTCTATTACAACAAGGCCTTCACCGGCGGCTGGCTGGCCCAGGCCAGCTACACGTGGTCCACGCTGCGCGGGAACTACTCGGGCCTGTTCCGCGCGGACACAGGCCAGCTGTCGCCCAACCTGACGCGCGACTTCGACCTCTTGTCCCTCACCTACAACCGCGAGGGGCCGCTGCCTGGAGACCGCACGCACTCCATCAAGGTCATGGCGGGCCGCGATTTCGAGTTCGACGCGAACACCCACTTCAACCTCGGCGCCTACTACCGGACGCGCTCGGGCGCGCCGCTCAACTACCTGGGCGCGCACCCGCGCCGCAGCGGCTCGGAGACGTTCATCCTCCCGCGTGGCAGCGCCGGCCGGCTGCCCTGGGTGCATGACATCGACGCGGTGGTGGGCGTGGCCCGGCGCCTGTCCGGCCCCTACGTGCTGTCCGCCTCGCTGGAGGTCTTCAACCTCTTCAACTTCCAGCAGTACACCAACGTGGACCAGACCTTCACGTTCACGCGCGTGTATGCCATTGAGCAGGGCGGCAAGCCCGAGGACCTCACGGCCTGCGCCCACGATGAGACGAAGGCCGCGTGCAAGGTCATCTCCACGTCCACCAACACGCCCATCGGCACCGCGGACATCAACCCCAACTTCAAGCGCCCCACCGAATATCAGGCGCCGCGCGTCATCCGGCTGAGCGCGAAGTTGAGCTTCTAGCCTCGGCTCCCGCAAGGACACGACTCCACATGAAACTTCGATTGTTGGGACTGAGCGCGGGCGTCGCGGCGGCGGCCATCGCGGCGGCGGCTTGCAACACGGACGCTCCCGAGCCGCAGTGCGTGGTGGCCCGCGCCGTCATCGACGGCTCCACCGGCTCGTTCACCACCTCGTACACCCTCAAGCCCGGGCAGAACCCGGACCTCGCCTGCGCGCGGCTCAAGCCGGAGCCGGTGGGCATGCAGAAGTTCTTCAGCCAGGACCCGAGCGCCCCCGACTCCGTGGGCGTGCGCAGCGCGCGCATGGGCAAGCTCTCCGAGGACTACGCCTCACGGCCGGATCCGGATGCGGCGCACACGCTCTACTCGGTGGGCCCGCTGAGCACCGCGGTGCCAGGTGAAGACCACTTCTGTGAGGTGCCCACGCTGAACGCGGCCCGGCTCCAGGTGCCCTCCTCGCCCCCAGGCCTGGCGGACGGTGGCACGCTTCCGGACGGCGGTCCTCCCGCGATGCCCGCGCAGAGCTTCGAGTACGCGTGGTCCAACCTGCGCATCTACAACACGCCAGAGATTCCCGGCACGCAGTTCACCGCGGACCTGCGCTACACGGAGAACGGCTGCACGGCGGAGTACAGCGCCAAGGGCATCTGGCCCGTGGTGTCGTGCCGCAACAGCAAGACGGGGAAGGCGGATGACGCGCTCTGCGACCCGTACGCGGACTTCAACGCGGGGCGCCTGCGGGGCTCGGGCATCAACCCGCTGTTCCCCGTGAAGTGCGACCCGGACGTGCTGCTCTGCGTGCTCACGGGCGAGGTGCCTTCCGCGCCGTAGTCACGCAAACGCCGGCCGCGAGGTGAATCGCGCGGCCGGCGTAAAGGACGTCACGACTGCGACGTCAGGACTGCTTGGAGCTGGCGCGCTTCTTCTCCGCCAGCATCTCGCCCAGCCAGGGCCACAGCTTCTGGTACTCGGGAATCTCCTCGGACTCCTCAGGCGCCGCGGCCTTGGCGGCGGCCTTGGGCGCGGCCTTCGCGGCGACCGGCGCGGCCTTGGGGGGGGCGGCCGGGGCCGTGGACCGCGTCTGGCGGACGGGCGCCTGAGTCTTCGCCGCGGCCTTGGCGGGCTTCTGCGCCTCGCCCTTGGCCAGCACCACCGTCAAACCTTCGGCAATCCCTCCCAGGCGCTCCGCGGTCTCTCGGACCCGGCGAAGCTGCTGGACTCCCTGAGTGAGTCTCCGCGCAAGCTCCGGGGCCAGGGGCGAACTCTCCGCATTCTTCATTGCAGCGCTCTCTCCAGGAAGATGACGTGCATCGTGACGCGTGAGCACTATCCCAATCCGACCCAGGAAAGAAGTCCCGGCGTCTGTCGACGCACGCTGTTACACGCCGCGTGACGCTCCCGGGGCCTCATCCCCCTTCATCCGGGGAACCCTCGCCGAGCCGCACCTCCAGGAACTCATCCCCCCCCGAGAGCGGGTGCAGGGAGGTGGCGTGCGATGAATCAAAGACCTTCAGCGTGAGCTGGCGGGGCTCCACGGCGGGAAACTCGAAGGCGCCCTCTTCCTGGGAGAGCACCTCGCGCAGCGCCTCCTGGTCATCCGGTGCATGGCTGTAGAGCAGTTGGACCTGGGCGCCCACCAGGGAGCGGCCCGTCTGGGCATCCAGGACGCGCCCGCGAATCCGCCGCCCTCGCTCCAGCCGGACGGTGCCCAGGTCCACGCTCTCCCCCAAGGGGACGTCCACCTGGCGCGTGGCGTACGTGTAGCCCGGCACGTCGAAGATGAGGAGTTGCTTCTCATTGCGATAAACGGAGTAGGTAAAGGCCCCGGTCGGGTCGCGGTGGGACTCCGAGCTGACCGAGAACGCGGTGATGGGCTTGCCCGCCTCGTCCACCAGGCGTCCGGTGATGCGCCCCTGGAATCGCATCACCAGGCGCGTGTTGCGCGTGCCCGTCTTCGCGAGCACCTCGCTCTCCTCCGCCGCGGTGATTTCGTCTGACGCGTCTGAATCCAGTGCATCGTCGGACTCCTCGCGCGGAGCGGGCGCCCGCCTGGCAGGCCGAGGGACCTCCGTCGCATAGCCATCCAGACTCGCGCGCAAAGCGTAGCGGCCCTCTGCCATGCGCTCGAAAGAGAAGCGACCGTCCGGCCCGGTCCGAGCCTGGAGCGTGGAGAAGCCCAGCGCTCCCAAGCGCGTGTCCTCGTCGCGGGCCTCGGCCTCCACGTCCACCCCGGCCAACGGGCGGCCCGCGGTGTCCACCACCACGCCCGCCAGCGAGCCCGTCAGCGGCACGCGCAAGGACACCTCCACCGTCTCCGCGCCATGGATGCGCACGGGGACGGAGGCCTCGCGCCGCATCCCGCCCTCGCCCACCGTGTAGAACACGGCGTAGCTCCCGGGAGGAACTCCGAGGAGCGTGAAGTGTCCCTCCGAATCGGTCGCCTCGGTGACCGTCGGGCCCAGCTCCTCGCCCTCGGTGCTCGTGAGCGAGACCTCCACGTCCGCGATGGGCACGCCGAGGTGGTCTCCCACGAAGCCCTTCACCGTGCCGCCGTGATGAACCACCACGCGCACATCTCGCGAAGGGGCGTCCACCGACTGCGTGAGCGACAGGTATTCCTCCGCGCGCGCTTGCAGCTCGTAGGACGCGGCGGCCGGCGCCTTGAGCTGGAAGCGCCCCTGCGCATCGGACGTCACCAGCGAGCCGACGAGCATGGCGCGCGAATGGCGAATGGGCGCATGGAATGAAGACGGCGAGAGGTGGCCGTCCAGGTGGCGCGCCACGCCTTCCTCGATGACGGCCCGGGTCATCAAGCCCAGGGAGATCTCCGGGACCGGGTTCCCCTTCTCGTCGGTGACGACACCTTCGACGAGCACGGCGGGCTTGAGGGTGAAGTCCATGGCCTCTCCGAAGACCACCGTGCGCTCCTCGCTCACGTCGATGTGTCCCGGCGCCGACACCACGAAGCCGTAGCTGCTCGCCGACAGGGGGCCGATTCGGAAGTGGCCCGCCGCGTCCGCATCCGCCTCCCTCTCCCGAGGCAGCACGACGCGCCCCATCTGCACGAAGTCACGCACCACCACGTGAGCCCCCGCCACCGGCCGGCCATCCTCTCCGCGCACCGAGCCTTCCACGTACGCCAACGTGCCCAGCCGCAGCGTGACGCGGGCCTCGCTCAAGTCCTCGGTGAGGGCGACACGGGAGAAGCCCTGTCGGTTCGCGTTGTCCGCCACGAGCCGGTACTCACCGGGCGGCAGGGACTCGAAGGAGAAGCGCCCCTCGGAGTCCGTCACCGACACGCGCTCGCCCTCCTCCTCGTGGACCTCGACCCCCGCGATGGGGCGATCTCCATCCACCACGCGGCCCACGATGCGGCGCGCGCGGAACAACACGATGTCTTCGTCTTCTTCTCCCGTCACCGAGGTCTCGGCGACGTCCGAGGTGAGGAACCGCGGATGGGAGACGATGAACGAGTAGTCACCCGGAGGCAGCGGGCCCACGCGGAAGCGACCGTCCGCGCCCGTGCGGCCCTCGAAGTAGCGGGAGTGCGCCCGGTGGAACACCGTGACCTGTGCGTCGGGCAGCGGCACACCGCTCTCGTCCACCACCCGGCCGGACACGGCGTAGCTCGCCTGGAGAATCAAGGAGACCTGCTCCGAGCCCGACGGGACATCTCGCGCCAGCGCCGACCCCGCCGCACTCAAGGCCCAGATGGCCACCCTGCCCTCGGGCAACGCGTCCAACGTGAAGGTGCCGTCCGCCGCCGTCGTGGCGCGCGCGAGCACCGGCGCCTGTCCTCGCTGCTGCTCCACCTGCTCGCGCAACCACAGCGCGGCGGCTCCCTGACATCCGGAGTTGGACAGCGTCAGCTCCGGCGAGTCCTCTGAACAAGGCTGCGAGGACAGCGTCTCCCCCGCGATGGCCATCGTGGCGGACACGTCCACGCCCGCCGCGGGCTCGCCGCGCGCGTTCTTCACGATGCCGCGCGCGTGCAACAACCCACGGGGTGGGGCCGCGAGCGGAGGCAACACACGCAGCCGGTTCGACGCCGCGCGCACGGGCACCGGCGCGGGCTCACGACCTCCGCGCCAGGCCAACAGCCCCACAGCCACCACCAGCACGAGACTCCCCAGGCCCACCGCCACGTATGACCGAGTCCGCATGGTGCCCTCCCAGGCGCGCCAGCGTACCAGCGCCCCAGGGCCTGAGACGACATGCAGCTATTCCAATAAATACTGCTTTATCCCGAAGCAAAACCGGGGGCCCCGTTCCCAGGGAAACGCGGCCGTCGCGCCCCCATGGGGAGGGGTGCTCCAGGCCCGTTCGAGGAGCGACTCCATGAAGCGAATCATCGGGGGATTGTTGTGCGCGGGCATGCTGTCCGCATGTGGTGGCGCCGAGGCCGTGGACACTCGGGCGGCGGCCACCGCGAGCGAGCAGCAGGACCCAGGCATCCAGCTCGCGAGCGTGCGGTTGCCAGAGGGACAAACCCTCACGTTCTATGAGACGCCGGAGCACGGCATCGTCTCCGTCGCCAAGGGCCCCAAGGGCTCGCCCATGCCGGACAGCCGCGAGCTGCAAGGCCTGTCGGTCGTCGAGGCGTATCGCAAGCTGTCCGGCCAGGAAGCTCCCGCCGCGCTGGTGGAGGCGTCGCGCCGCATCGAGGATCCCGCCATGTCCGCGCTGCGTCGGCGGGAGCCCGCGCCGGATGTCGTGGCCCAACGCACGGAGGGGGGCGGCGTGAGCGCGGCGGGCACGCCCAACACGTCGTGGTTCACCTCCAACTTCTGCACGGGCCTCAACGTCGAGTACGACGCCATGTGGTGCCCCACGCATTCCTACGCGTCAGCGTGGTCGGGCTGGGGCGCGTGGCAGAAGTTCTATCAGACGTGCGGCACCACCACGGACGCCACCGGCGTGCTGCGGTTGGAGAAGTGGGGGAGCGGCGCATGGCAGCGCTTGCAGACGGTCAACCTCCAGACGTGGCAGTGGGCGTGTGCGTGGGGTTGGGGCGTGGGCCAGTACCGGTCGGGCATCGACTCGACGCAGGCAGTGCTGTTCTCGGAGCGCTTCCGCTACAGCATCCCCAACATCAGCGCCTACCTGGGAGACTTCCCGGACGACCGCAGCTATCCCAACTTCTACAATGACATCCAAGGCATCACCCACGATGCCTACAACTGGTACCTCACCCGAAACGACACCAACTGGGGGAAGGACGTGAACCTCAACGGCATCATCGGCCGGCAGGCGATGACCGCCATCAACGAGGACCCGTCGCCGCGCTACTCCATGCCCACGCCCTGGTACAACGCGGGCTTCCGGCACTACGGCGACCTCGTCCACGTCAACGGCCTCATCTACGTGGCCATGGATGGACCCGGCGCGGGCGTCGCGGGCATCGGCGTCTTCAATACCAACCTGCAATACATTGGCATGGCCTACATGCCCAACTGGTCGGGGGGCGTGCCGTTCCTCGCGTACAACCCTCGCAACAATTGGTTCTACGTCGTGACCAACGCCTTCGGGCCCACCACGATGCGCGCCTTCCAGATTGGCGTGTCCGGGAACACGGTCACCATCACGGAGAAGCAGAGCACCCAGCTCACGAGCCTCATCCCCGGTGACGCCTGGATTCAGGGCGGCAAGGTCTCCGCGCACGGCAACCTGTACGTCAGCGTCGGCGGTGACGGGAAGCAGTCCGGCATCTACATGATTGATGCCGTGAACGGCTATGTGCAGACGTTCTATCCCATCGGCTACGGCGCCTCGTCGGAGTTCGAGGGCCTGGACCTGTGGGACCTGGACGCGGACCCGCGCATCGGCGCGTACGGGCAGATCCACCTCCAGCAGCTCCACGTCGACTGGCCCGGCTTCGCCGACGACTACTGGCTGGCCCACTTCCGCGTGGACGACCCGAGCAAGCTGTAGCGCTCGGCGCCGAGCGGGGCCTCACCAGGGCCCCGCTCCCTTCGGCCAGCGGGTCTTCGCGTCGTGCTTCACGTCGCGCGCGTTGGCGGGCAGGCGCGCATCGCGCAGGTCCGCGCCGCTGAGGTTCGCGTAGTCCAGGTTCGCGTCCGACAGGTCCGCGCCCCGGAGGTCCGCGCCGTCGAAGCGCGTGGTCATCAGGTCGGCGGACAGCTTCGCCTCGCGCAGGTCCGCCAGGGTGAAGATGGCGCGGTAGCAATGGGCTCGGGAGAGGTTCGCGCCGCGCATGTCCGCGCCTCGGAAGTCAGCGTCGAACAGGTTCACGTCCGAGAAGTCCGTGCCCACGAGCTTCGCCTCGCGGAAGTCCATGACGTCGAGCATCGCCTCGGACAGTCGCCGCCCGCTCAGGTCGATGCCCGTCAGCGGAACCGGGAAGCGCTCCCCCAGGTCACGGCGGAAGCGCTCGCGCCACGCATTCCAGCGCCCGAGCCCATCCTCCACCTCGCCCCGCAGCATCGCGAAGGCCTCCTCCCGCGTGGGCAACAGGAGCCGGATGAGCACCTCCTCGGAGAGCACCCGCGCCTTCGTGGGCACACCCGCCTTCGGCTTCCCCTTCCCCAGCTCCCCTCGCGCCACATCCGTCACCACCGGTCCAGGCTTCGCCACCACGGCGCCGCCCAGCTCCTTCACCGTGACCTCCCGCAGGGCCTTGCTGGCCTGCTTGAAGCGTCCCTCGAAGAAGAAGTGATGACCCGCGAGGCGCTGCTCGAACAAGCGCACGGGCTCCGCCGGCACCACCACCCGCGTCTCCGATTCCAGCAGGAAAGGCTCACCGGCCTCGCGCGCCACCGCATCGAGTTCGATGACCGCGACGCTCCGGTCCTCGCCGATGAAGGCCACGTGATTGCCGTCGACGGCCAGCGGGTGGGCCCCGAGTTCCTCGCGTCGGGTCGGCTCCTCCTCCTCATCCCGCGCCTCTTCGGGAGCGTCGTGCCAGCGCGCTTGCGCCACGTCCGCGAGGAGCAGTCGCCCCCCGGAGCCGGTCACCGCCAGCCGCGTCCCTTCCCCCACGAAAGCCACCTGTCCCAACCGGAGCCGCGGGCGCGCCAGCCGCGACACGACAGCGCCATCGCGTGGATCCACGACGAGGATGGCGCAGCGGGCATGGTAGTGGTTCACGTCCTCGTCGAAGCTGACCGCGATCCACCCGCGCGCGGAGACCGCGAGCCCGCGCGCCACGCCGCCCGCCTTCAAGGGGATGGAGCGCAAGAGTCGCGGTGTCCCCACGAGCGACCAGATCCGCACGGCCGTGTCCACGCTGACCAGCCACGCGTCCTGGGGGCCAAAGGCACACGCCTGGACCCGGGCGTCATGCGTCAGCGTCGCGACCCGCACCTTGCGCTGCACATCCCAGACTTCGACGTCGTGGTCGGCGGAGGCTGCGATCCACGTCTGACTTCGCGAGAGGGCGAGCGGGCCACTCGCATAGGTCCCCAGTTGGAACGCCGGCAGCGACTCCTCGCCCAACAACTCGCCCACGAAGACCGAGTCGTAATCGAGCCGCACCCACTCCCCCGAGGCGAGCCCCTTCACGTCCGTGGGCGGAAACGTCGTGGGAATCTCCGACCGCTTCCCCGTGGCCCGCTCCCACGTCACGCACGTCGAGCGGCTCGCGGCCGACACGGCACGAGCAGTGAGCGCCAGTCCCTCGATGTCCGTGGGCGCCGCGTCGCCCGTGCACGGCTGCCCGTCCTCCGTGGACCAGACGCTCAGCGCGCCGTCCGTGGAGCCCGTCGCGAGCCACTTTCCATCCGGCGACAGCGCGGTGCTGGAGCCCTGCGCGTGACGGCGCGGCACCGTCAGGTGGGACAGCTCTTCCCCCGAGTCCACGCTCCACACGCGCACCCACCGCTCGTTGCCCAGCGAGTACGCGCGCGCTCCGTCTGGAGAGAACGCCACCCAGCGGCACCCCGCGCCTCCCGAGGCGCCCGTGGCCTCGAAGGTGTGTTGTCCCGTGAAGCCGGCTCGCGGCGCCAGACCCGGCACTTCCCAGAGCCTCACGTCTCCCACGCCGTGCCCGCTCAGCAGCAGGCTCCCATCCGGAGAGAAGGCCAGGGCGAGCACCTTGGTGCGCTTGCGCTTCGCCCGCTCCTTCCCCGTGCGCGCATCGAACACGCGCACCATGCCCCGTGAAGAGCCCGTGGCCAGCCACGCCCCATCCGCGCTGAACGCCGCCGCGTAGAGCTGTCCGTCCTCGGGTGGCAGCGTGTGCAGCAGGGCGCCGGTCTCCACGTCCCAGACGCGGGTGTCCTGCTCCTCGCCGAAGGTGATGAGCCGCGTGCCATCCGGGCTCACGCTCACGTTGCCCAGCTTGTTGTCCAGCGTCCCCACCTTCCACGCCATCCGGCCCGAGGGCTTCAACCGCCGCGCCTGTCCCCAGGTCGAGGTGATGACGTCTCCATCGGGCAGACAGAACAAGGACCGCCCCACGTCGAGCACCCGCTCGTCCACGAGCGCACCGTCCTCCACGGAGAAGGTCAGCAGGCGCGTGTCGTCGGCCAGCACCGAGAGTTCGCGGGAGTCCGACGAGAAGGCCAACCCCGAGAAGGATCCGGGCGCGTTGAAGCGCGTGGCGCCGTAGACGACACGAGCGGACGAGTCGAGAGGGGTGCGGGACATGCGAGCCAATATACTGGCCACATGCTTCCGCGAGCTGCTGACGCGCTCCCACCCCACCCTCGCCTCCCGCTGCTCGTCACCACCTCGGACCGGGTGGATGACGACCTGTCCACGCGCGCGCGCCTCGCGGCCGAGGACGCGGGGGTGCCCTTCGTGGCGCGGCACCACAAGCTCCCGCTCAAGAAGCTGCTCGCGGAGACGGCGGATGCGCTCGTCGTCTTCGAGGCGGAGGCCGTGTCGCTGGTGGACGCCGAGGGCGTGCTGCGCTTCTCGCCGGGCCTGGGACACCTGCGCATCCGGCAGCTCGACGCGGGCGTGCCCGAGGACATGCTCCTGCGCGTCGCCGGACTGCGCGAGGGCGAGCACGTCCTCGACTGCACCCTGGGCCTGGGCGCGGACGCGCAGGTGGCGGCGCGAATCGTGGGGCCCTCGGGCGCGGTGACGGGTCTGGAGAAGAGTCCCGCCCTGTACCTCCTCGTCCGCCACGGACTCGAAGGGCTTCCTCGTCATCCCGCCGCGTGCGCCATCCGCGTGGTGCACGCCGACGCGTCGGAGCACCTGCGCACGCTTCCCTCGGGCGCCTTCGACGTGGTGCTCTTCGACCCGATGTTCGAGCGTCAGCGCAAGTCCTCCGCCGCCTTCGAGGCGCTGCGCCGCCACGCGGACTACAGCCCCCTCACGCGAGAGACCGTGGCCGAGGCCCAGCGCGTCGCGCGCCGCGCGGTGGTGCTCAAGGGCTCGCGCTACTCGCAGGACTTCAAGAAGCTAGGCATCCAGCCAGAGCCCGCGCGCCCCAACGCCACCGTCCTCTGGGCGAAGCTCCCTGGCATCAGCGCCGCGCCATGACCGAGCCCCAGCCCCCGGACTCACGCCACGACGACGCGTTGACGGAGTTCGACCTCCCGCTCGTCCAACGGCTCGCGCTCCAGCTCCAGGTGACGGTGCTCAGCGTCCTCCTGCGCGCCAGCGACGTGCTGCTCGTGGTGCTGCGTCCCCGTCTGCTTGGGCCCTACCTGGGAATCTGGTGGGAAGGGATTCTGCGCACGCCCTACCGCGCGCGACGTTCGTTCGAGGTCGTCCGCGCGCTGCAAGCCAGCGGGCAGCGCTTCCGCGAACTGGTGTATGGCGAAACGCCGCTCGTCACCGCGCTGTTTGTCTTGAAGCGCGCCGGGGTCGGGCCCTCAAGCCGGCTGGTGGACCTGGGCGCGGGCCGAGGCCGCGTACTCATCGCGGCGAGCTGGCTGGGCTCGCTCGCGCACGGCGTGGAGCTGCTCGCGGAGCACGTGAATCGGGTCGCCCCGAGACTCCGGGCCGCGGGCATGACGCTGGAAGAGGGAGACATGATGCGGGCGGACCTGAGCCAGGCCACGCATGTCTTCACCAACTGGGTAGCGCTCGGCGATGAGACGAAGGCCCGGCTGGTCGCGCACCTGCGCACCTGCCAACCCGGAACGCGCATCATCACCGTGACCCGGTCCATCGAGGCCGAGGACTTCCCGCGCCGCTCGCGGCACTGGGCCCTCTTCTCCTGGGGTTTGGAAGCGGTGTGGGTCCACGAATATCGCCCCAAGGCTCCGCCCGAGCTGGCATGACGGGCCCCGGCCCCCTCGCCTCCCCCTTCACCGAACGGTCCCCTGAGCGGGGGCCTCTCGGATGCGCAGTCTTCCCGCCATGACCCGACGAAGTCCGCCGCCCTCCCGGGCGTCCACCGCGCCCCAGTCGCCCAGCGCTTGCGTTCGCGTGCGAGGCGCCCGTCAGCACAACCTCCGCGACGTCGATGTCGACATTCCTCGCGACGCGCTCGTGGTCTTCACCGGGGTCTCCGGCTCGGGCAAGTCCTCGCTGGCCTTCGGGACGCTCTACGCGGAGGCGCAGCGGCGCTACTTCGAGTCGGTGGCGCCCTACGCGCGACGCCTGCTCGACCAGGTCGGCGTCCCCGAGGTCGACTCCATCGAGGGGCTCCCGCCCGCCGTCGCCCTCCAGCAACAGCGCGGCACGCCCACGACGCGCTCGTCGGTGGGCAGCGTCACGACGCTGTCCAACTCGCTGCGCCTGCTGTACTCGCGCGCGGGCACCTATCCGCCCAAGCAGCCCCACCTGGAGGCCGAGGCGTTCTCGCCCAACACGCCCGCGGGCGCGTGTCCGCAGTGCCACGGGTTGGGCCGCGTGTATGAAGTCACCGAGCGCTCGCTCGTACCGGACGACTCGCTCACCATCCGCGAGCGCGCCATCGCCGCGTGGCCGCCCGCATGGCACGGCCAGAACCTGCGCGACATCCTCGTGTCGCTCGGGTACGACGTGGACCGCCCCTGGCGCGAGCTGCCCAAGAAGGACCGCGATTGGATCCTCTTCACCGAGGAGCAGCCCGTCGTCCCGGTCTACGCGGGGCTGACGCCGCAGGAGACCCGGCGCGCGTTGCAGCGCAAGGATCCGCCCAGCTACATGGGCACCTTCTCCGGCGCGCGGCGCTACGTGCTCCAGACGTTCGCGAGCACGGAGAGCCCCGCCATCAAGAAGCGCGTGCAGCAGCACCTGCTGAGCCAGGAGTGCCCGCTCTGCCACGGCAAGCGCCTGCGTCTCGAATCCCTCTCCGTGACGTTCGCGGGCGTGGACATCGGTGAGCTGTCACGCCAGCCGCTCACCCGAGTCGCCGAGGCGTTGCGCCCCACCGCGGAAGGGACAGCGCGCGGCTGGGCCCAGCTCGTGCGCGAGCATCCCGAGAAGGCCCTGGTGGCCGAGCGCCTCGCGCGCGACGTGCTCGGGCGCATCCAGGTGTTGGTGGACTTGGGGCTCGGTTACTTGTCGTTGGAGCGCAGCACGCCCACGCTGTCACCCGGCGAGCTTCAGCGCTTGCGGCTGGCCACGCAGATCCGCTCCAACCTGTTCGGCGTGGTGTACGTGCTCGATGAACCGTCGGCGGGGCTGCATCCCGCGGACACGCAGGCGCTCCTCCAGGCCCTCGAGTTGCTCAAGCGCTCGGGCAACTCCCTCTTCGTCGTGGAGCACGAGGTCGAGGTCATCCGCGCGGCGGACTGGGTGGTGGACATCGGGCCCGCCGCGGGCGAGCAGGGCGGACAGGTGCTCTACAGCGGTCCTCCCGCAGGACTGGAAGCCGTGGAGGCGTCGCAGACGCGGCGCTTCCTGCGCGAGGCGGACCTCGCCGTGCGCCGCACGCCCCGCGCGCCCCAAGGTCAACTCCAGTTGCGAGACATCACCCGCAACAACCTGCACCACCTCGACGTCGACATCCCGCTCAAGGCCCTCACCACCGTGACGGGCATCTCGGGCTCGGGCAAGTCGAGTCTGGTGAGCCAGGTGTTGGTGGAGCTGGTGTCTCGGCACCTGGGCCACGCGAACCCCACCGAGGAGCCCGAGGAGGGCGAGGAGCTGGAGCGCGCCGTGCCGCTCACGCTCGGCGGGAGGATTCACGGCGGCATGGAGGACATCCAGCGGCTGGTGGTGGTGGACCAGAGGCCCATCGGCCGCACGCCGCGCTCGAACCTCGCCACGTACACGGGCCTCTTCGACAACGTGCGCAAGCTCTTCGCCGGGACGAAGGAGGCGCGGGCGCGCAAGTACGACGCCGGGCGCTTCTCCTTCAACGTGCCCAAGGGACGCTGCGAGACGTGCGCGGGCGAGGGCTTCGTCAGCGTCGAGCTCATCTTCCTGCCCAGCGTCTTCGCGCCCTGCCCCACGTGCCACGGCGCCCGCTACAACGCCCGGACACTGGAGATTCAATACCGAGGCAAGAACATCGCCGAGGTGCTGCGCATGACCGTGGATGCGGCGCACGAGTTCTTCGCGGACGTGTCGCATGTGATGCGCTCGCTCGGCGTGTTGCGCGAGGTGGGCCTGGGCTACTTGAGACTGGGCCAACCCGCCACGGAGCTGTCGGGGGGCGAAGCCCAGCGCATCAAGCTCGCGACGGAACTCCAGCGCACCCAGCATGGGGACACGCTGTACGTATTGGACGAGCCCACCACGGGGCTCCATCCCGCGGATGTGGAGAAGCTCCTGGCGCAGCTCGATCGCCTGGTGAACGCGGGCAACACGGTGCTGCTGGTGGAGCACGACATGAGCCTCGTGGCACGAAGCGACTGGGTCATCGACATCGGCCCTGGGGCCGGCGAGGCCGGCGGGCGCGTCGTGGCCCAGGGCACTCCCGCGGAGGTGGCGCAGTCCCACGAGAGTCGCACCGCGCCGTTCCTCGCGAGGGCGCTGGGAGGCACTCGCGGACATGCGCGCCATCCCGTAGCATCACCTGCCCGCCGCTCCCGCACCGCGAGCTCCCACTGATGAAGACCTCAACCCGAAAGACCACAGCCAAGAAGACCGTGGCGAAGAAGACCGTGGCGAAGAAGACCGTGGCGAAGAAGACCGCAGCCAAGAAGACCGCAGCCAAGAAGACCGTCGCGAAGAAGGCTCCGGTGAAGGAGCCGGACACCTCGCGCCTCCAGAGGGCGCTGCACCCCATGCCACCGTTCGTCGAGCGGGCCCTCCAGGAGCACCGGCTCGTGGAGGCCTACAGGCAGCGTCCGGCCTACCAGCGGAATGACTACGTAGGGTGGATCTCCCGCGCCAAACAGGAAGCGACCCGGCAGAAGCGCCTGAACCAGATGCTGGAGGAGCTGGCCGCGGGCCACGGCTACATGCGCATGGCGTGGCGCCCCAAGTCCTGAGGCACGTCTACGCGGGATCGAGAGACTCGCCACTCAATTCCTGTCGTCAGACAGTTCGACCGGTGACGCCTGCTCGACCTTGAAGTCCAGGACCTCTTGCGCGAAGCGGGACATCCGCGCGCGCAGCTCCGCGAGAATCTCTCCTGGATGGCGACCGGAACGATTGGCCGCGTCCTCCAGCCGATCCTTGCAACGCAGGTCCGCGCAAAGACTCACGCCCACCCGGCGCTTGCTGTTCACGTCCGTGGTCAGCAGCCCCACCTCGGACGACCCGCCATAGGTGTGGCACCACTCGCACATGCTCGCCATGCGCTCTCCCCCCAGGGAATCCCGGCGGAAGATGATGCCAATCGGCTTCACGCTGCCCGTCGCGGCGAAGACGAGGTACACGCGCGCGCCCGAGGTCTCCGTCCAGGCGAGATAGTCCCGGACGAAATGGGGAAAGGAGACGCCCTTGGGCATCTCAATGACCCGGCGATCTCTCGGTCGGAATGCCTGGATGAGCGCCCGGTCAGTCTCGAGTCGGAACACGACGGCTCCTTGAGGTAGTTCCTGCAACTAACAGGCAAGCCACCCCAGGTCCATTCAAGACGCGCGCGCTCAGAAGGTCATCGTCACCACCACCGTGTCGGAATACGCGCCCGACGCCACGTTCTGGAGGGCGGGAATCCTGCCATAGACAGGCAGGCTCACGTCCGCCCCGAGAATGGGCAGCACCGGCCCATAGCGTGACGTGCCCGAGCTGCCATCGCCCCAGACCGTCAGGTGCGCCGCGTCCATGTAGAGGTTGTAGGAGAGGGTATTGGAGGAAGGTCCCTGCATCTGCCGAGCGGCGTAGCTGCCCGAGCTGCCTCGGCTCAAGGAGATGTTGACCACCGACAACTGCAGCAAGTCACAGCGGTAGCCCACGCTCCCCACCGTATCGAGCGGCACCGCGGAGCCCGGATTGTACGCGCCGAAGCTCAGGCCCACGATTCCCTGCAAGGAACACGAGGCCCCCGCCGACGCGGGCACCAACGCACACAGTCCCGCGAGGAAGAGGCCACCCCCGCGCCCTCGCACGTCGCGCCTATTCATTCACACACCTCACCCGCCCCACGTCCACGACCCGGCCCGACACCGCGGGGACATCCAAGGTGGCGACACATTGGCCCCCCGAAAACACCACCGTCGCCGGGTAGCGCCCCGGCGGCACGCCCGACAGCTCGAACTCTCCCTTCGCCCCCACCGGAGAGCTCCAGCGCTCCCCTCCCGCCTCGACTCTCAGCTCGCCATACGCGGGCGCGCGCGACTCCTCCCCCGTGACGAGCACCAGCCGTCCGCGCAGGGCGCGCAGCACCCGCGCGCGAAAGTCGAGCACCACGCCGCCCCGGCGCCACGGCACCACCATGGCCTCGGTCGTGGGCACCTGCATCTCCAGGGGAAGCTCCTCGTCCGAGAGTGACAAGCGATTGGGGCTGTAGGCTTGCAGTCGCGTCACCACGTACTCGCCCGCGGGGTCCGTGCGCCCGATGACATGGTTGTTCAAGCGCACCCCAATCCCTTCCACGCCCGTCACACGCACCAGCGCGAAGCCCTGGTCCACCACGCGGGTGGCGCGCACGCGTCCGCCAATGGCGACCACTCCGCCAGACACCTCCGCCAATCCCACCAGGTTGCCCGCGGCCCACTCCATGCCCGCCGTGGCGCGGCCCACGTCTCCCTCGTAATCCACCCGCCCTCGCGCCTGCTCCGCGCGCCCCGTCTGTCCTTGGACCTGGAAGCCCCAGCCCCCCTCCAACGGCACGCCGCGCGAGACATCCACCGAGGCCGTGTCCCCACCCACCGCGCGGCCATAGCCCACCGAGGCCGAGGTCCGCGCATCCAGGATGGCGCTGAGGAACACCGTCCCCTCCAGCGCGGCGACCCCGGACTGTTCCTGGCCTCGGCTCGCGGTGAAGGAGAGCGTGGCCAGGTCCGTCACCCGCGCGGACGTGGTCGCGCCCAGCCACGTGGTCCAGCCGCGGTCTCGCCAGTGCGTCACCGCGAGCTGTCCGCCCACGTTCACGCGATTGCCCAGCGAGAGGAAGAAGCCACCGCCCGTCTCCAGCCGTGGGTGATCATCCGCCGGCGCGAGGTTGGTGTGGGCATAGTGAGCGCTCATCGCTCGCGTGAAGAACGAGCCGCCCATCCACTGTCCTTGCAACGCGTAGGCGACTCCCGCCGCCACGCCTGTCTGTCCTTCGCTCCGGCTCACGGCCTCCGCCAGCTCCATCGCCCCCACCGGAAGCTGCGCGGTCTGCATGAGCCCCGTGCTCAGGCGGTCCGGGGACACCTCCAGACGCACCCCGGGCGTCAGCCATGGCGTCGTGCCCACGCGGAAGCTGCCCAACAGCAGCGGCGATCCGAAGTCGAAGCTGCGCGTGGCCAGGGACTGCCGCTCGGCCCCCACCGAGAGGTGATAGTCGACCACGCCCGGCGCCAGGAGCTGCTCGCCCAGCGAGTACGAGGAGCGCACCTCGCGGGCGCGACCGAACGCGTCCCGCACCACGTAGCGCGTGGAGCCTTCGCCCCGAGGCACCGTGACGTTCTCCAGTCGGAATGGCCCAGGCGGCAGGTCCGTGCGACGCACGAGCTGGTTGTTGACGTAGACCTCCAGCGACGACGGCGTGCTGACGTCCCCCGCGAAGTCCTGCACCGGGTTGCGCACGAAGTAGGGATTGAGTTCGAACGAGCGCAGCACGTGCAGCCCCGCCACCACGGCGCCACCGCCCAGGGCACCGCCATAGCCGGTGGACTCCCCCGCGATGGCGCGCACCATGACCTCAGGGAAATCCACCGTGAGCTGCGTCAGGCCGCGCAGAGGCTCGCGGCCTGGATGCCACTGCGCCTGCGTGGTGAACAGGCCCCGGCCCACCGAGGCGCCCACCTCCCCAAACAGGGTCAGCCACGTGTTGCGCGTTCGCGCGGCGTAGTTCAGGAAGCCACTCGGATCGCCTCGCACGCCGTAGCCCCGAGGCGGCTCCAGGGCCAGGTCGATGCGCGTTGGACGAAACGCCGTGGCAGGCAGCCGGACCTGGAGCGTGGCCGCGCGCGCGTCGAACTGGAACGTCGTGTCCGGAGCCAAGGAGCGCAGCGAGACATAGCCCTGCCCCGCGACGACCTCCGTGCGTCCCCCCAGCTTCCCCATGTCCACGTCGCATTCCTGGAGCGTGGAGAGCGGGAGCCACACGTCCTCGTCGCGCAGCAGGGGGAACACCTCACCGCGCGGGATGTCATTGAGGGTCAGCTCGGCGACGATGGGCTCTTGCGGCGCCACCCGCGCCTCGGGAGTCGGGAGCGCTCGCGCCTCCAGGCCCATCACCAGGAGCGAGGCCGCGCACGCCCATCCCAGGTGCCCCCACGAGCGCCGTGCCGACATGGCCCGAGACATGACGGAGGACTCAAGACGCGCAGGGCGCCGCCCCGCTGTTGGGAATGGCGACGGTCTGGCGAAGCACGCCCTGGTCCGTCTCCACCTCCAGCTCCACGGAGCGCACCTTTCGACAGTGCTCCGGAGGAACCTCCAGCTCGAAGACCTGCGAGCCTCCGGCCAGCACGTACCAACCCGGCTGTCCCAGCTCCGCCACGGCCTTGCCCTCTGCGTCCAGGCCGTGGCCGCGCGCCTGACGCACGAAGAAGTTCACCGTGCCCGCGTTGCGCACGCGCAGGCGCAGGCGCGAGGCGCGCACCTCCGCGTCCTCGATGCGCCCCTCGAAGACCCGGCGCTTGGGCGCGACGAACACCGGCAGCGAGACACGGGTGAGGACCTTCAGGCCCGCCGTGGGCACGGCGGGCTCCAGCGGCGGCAGCTCCTCCACGATGAGCCGGAAGGCCCGCTCCGCCTCCGCGGGAGCCGAGGAGAGCCCCACCCGAATGGGACGAGACTCCCCTGGCTCCAGCGTCAGCATCGACGGGAAGAAGAACAGCTCCTGCGTGGGTTCGAGCGTCATGTGTCCGCGCTCGTCCTGGGCCCAGGTGTGGACCGAGGCCTGGAAGCGCGTGGGCTCCGTGCCTTGGTTCTTCACCATCACCACCGTCCCGCGGGCGCCGGACGCCAGTTCGAGCCGGACCGGGTTCACCTCCACCGAAGAGGCACTCACGCCCCTCGGGAGCATGCAGGCCAAGGCGGCCCATCCCACGAGGGCTCGGGTCCGGGAGAGCAAGCGGATGCACATGACGCGTCGGTCTCCCTCAGAAGGTGATGGTGGCGACGACGACGTCGCTGTAGTTGCCCGAGGGCACGTTCTGCCCCTTGGCCACGGTGCCGTAGACAGGCACGGGAACGGACAAGCCCGTGCCCACGTAGGCCAGGCCCGTGCCCGCGGTGTTGCCCCACACCACGAGGCGCGCGGCGTCCTGGTCCAGCGAATAGGACAGGTAGTTCGCCGAGGCCGTGTTCTTCATCCGACGCAGCGGCGCGGCATCCGTGGAGCCCGTGTCCGCGTTGGAGCCCTGCCCCATCGTGATGACAGCCGTGCCCAACAGCGTGCACTGCACGTTCATGGTGCCGGAGCCGAGCAGGTCCACGCCTGTGCTCGCGTTGAGGATGACCGGGTCATAGCTGCCGAAGTTGAGGGTGCCCGAGCTGATGCTGCACACCGAGCCCACCGTGGCCGTCACCGTCAGGTTCGCGGTGGCCGTGGCGGCGTGCGCGTCGGAGAACGAGGCGAATGCAGAGGCGACGCCAATGACAGCGGCAACACGCGAGATGGCTTTCATGGGCAATGCTCCAGCAATGGGCCGGCGGATTCCGGCGAGACCTTCACTGTTGCAAGCTGAGCGCCGGGCCCCGCCGCGCCCAGCACGGCCCACCGGTTTCGCGCAGCAGCGCACGCTGGCATCGCGCGCTATCGGTCAGTTCCCTGCGCGCGACGCCGCGACGTTGTCTGGAGGAAAGGTCCCCTGCCCCGAAGCCGCTCCACGCGCGCGCGAGCCACGCCGCGACGAGCGGAGGGGCACAGCGAGCGGTGACAGGGTCTTCCCAAGCTGGGAAGCACGTGGCGCAGGGTGTTGCGTCAGCGCTCCCCGCGCTCGTTCACACGTGAGCGGTCCCCACGCTCAATCACAGTCGTAGTTCGGAGGCGCCTCTCCCGGCGCGAGGCGCGAGGGAGCGGGACCGCCCGCCGCCGCGAGCGCCTCGCCACAGTCCAGCGCCGCGTCGCGCGAGAAGTGGCGGTAGAGCACGCACGAGGCGCGCTCGATGAAGAAGGCCTGCTTGGGCCAGTCCGGCCCGTGCGCGGCCAGCAGCGCCACCGCGTAGCGCCGGCCATCTGGCAGGGTCACCAGCCCCACCTCGTTGAGGACGTTGTAGCGCGCGTCATCCGAGCAACACCCCGGAGGCAGCCAGCCGCCCTTGTGCTGCAACGACGCCCGCGCGGCGGCGGGCAAGCGCGTGCCCAACCAACCGCCACAGCCCTCGCGCGGCGTGAGCAGCATCCAGGCGCGCAGCCGCTCCGTCCGCTCGGCATCCAGCAACTCGCCCCGGTCCAGGCGCCGAAGGAAGGACACCGCGTCCGCCGCGCAGAAGTAGTTGTCATTGCCCAGCGCGCGCGGCGAGTTCGTCGCCCAGCGCGGCTTGCCGTAGTTCCACTTGGTGAGCGCCGTGTGCTCCAGCCCCAGCCCGTGCAGATAGACGTTGATGGCGTCCGGGCCGCCCACCAGGTCGATGACCTCTCCAGAGGCCTCGTTGTCGGACGTGCGGAAGACCTTCTCCGCGCGCGGCGACACCTGGGACAGCGCCACGTCTCGCAACGCCGCCGCCACCCAGAACACCTTGGCCGAGCTGGCGGACACATGCGGCACCGTGTCCGCCGCGCCCGCGTACTCGCCCGTGCCCACCTCCTGCACCGCGAGCGCCACGTCCGAGCCCGGAGCCAGCCGCGCGGCCTCCTGCACGAGCCCGTCCACCACGCCCTGCAACGAGGGCCGAGGCGCCTCCGAGGACACCGGCGCCGTCGCACACCCCAGCACGAGCCCCGCCGTGCACACCCAAGCCGCGCGCATCATCAGCCTCCGTGGATGAAGTGGTGCACCTGCTCCAGCACCAACGCCGTCACCAGCCCGCCGTAGGTCCCCAGCACGTAGCCCAGCACCGCCAGCAGCACACCCACCGGCGCGAGCGCGGGGTGGAACGCCGCCGCCACCACCGACGCGGACGCGGTGCCCCCCACGTTCGCCTGCGAGCCCACCGCCGCGAAGAACACCGGCGCGCGCAGGTAGCGCCGCACGCCCATGGTGACTCCCGCGTGGATGACCATCCAGAGCGCGCCCACCGCCACCAGCGCGGGCGCGTCCAGCAGCTTGCGGAACTCCGCCTGGGCTCCGATGGTGGCCACCAGCAGGTAGAGGAACAGCGAGCCCATGCGGCTGGCGCCCGCGCCCTCCAGCTTCCGCACCGGCGTGAAGGACAGCACCACGCCCGCCGTCGTCACGAGCAGCACCACCCACGTGAAGCCCGTCACCACCGTGCCGATGTCCGGCAGCCGCGCCGCGAGCGCGGTGGCCGCCACGGTGACGCCGAAGGCGATGGTCACCATCCACATCAGGTCCGGCAGGCTCGCGGGCCGCGCGGTGCCCGCTTGGAGTCGAGCCGCCTCCTCACGCACCGCCTCCAGCGCGCGCCGGTCCGCGCCGATGCGCGCGTCCATGGCCAGCTCCCGACCCGCGAAGGACAGCAGCACCGCCGTCCACACGTTGGAGACGCCCACGTCCACCACCACCATCATGCTGAGGATGCTGTCGAGCGCGCCCACGCTCTGGCCAATGGCCACGAAGTTCGCGCTGCCGCCAATCCACGAACCGCTGAGCGCCGCGAGCCCCTTCCACGCCTGGTCCCCCAGCTCCGCCGGCACCAGCCGCCCGAGCACGAGGTACGCCAGCGGACCGCCCACCATGATGCCCAGCGTGCCCGCCAGGAAGAGCACCACCGCGTCGCGACCGAGCCTCGCGATGCCGGGCAGGTCCACCGAGAGCACCAGCAACACGAGACTGCCGGGCAGCAGGTACGTCCGCACGAAGCGGTACAGCTCCGACTGCGTGGGGATGACGCCCAGGTTCGACAAGAGCGTGGGCACGAAGTACGCGAACACCAGCAGCGGCACGACCTGGAACAGCCGGCCTCCCGCCCGCGTCCGCTCCACCGCGTAGAGCGCCGACAGCACGGTGAGCAGCACGGCCAGCACCGCCATCGGGTCCTGGATGAGCGCGGCCTTCATGAAGCGGCCCGGAGTTCGACGCCCAGTCCGGCGCCGCTCCCGAGCTGGATGCGCCCCGCCACCACGGGGTGCCCCACGAAGGGGTCCTCCGCCAGCAGCAGGTTGCCGTCCAGGTCCACCCAGTCCACCAGCGGCGCGAGCTGCGCGCCCGCCGCGATGCCCACGCCCGTCTCCACCATGCAGCCCAGCATCACCTTCAGCCCGCACGCGCGCGCGGTCTCGATGATGCGCAGCGCCTCGCGGATGCCACCGCACTTCTGCAGCTTCACGTTGATGCCGTGGTAGCCCTCCACCAGCCGAGGCACGTCGCCCGCCATGGACAGGGCCTCGTCCGCCACCAGGGGCAGGGGCGAGCGCGCGCGCAGCCACTTCGCGCCCTCCACGTCCGCCGCGGGCAGCGGCTGCTCCACCAACTCCACGCCCTGCGAGGCCAACCACTCGATGTGCGCCAGCGCCTCATCGGGGCGCCACGCCTCGTTGGCGTCCACGCGGATGGGCTGCCGCGTGTGGGCCCGCACGGCGCCGAACGTCTCACGCACGCGCTCCGCGCCCAGCTTCACCTTGAGGACCGCGAAGTCCGCCGCCTCGCGGACCTTGAGCGCGAGCGCCTCGGGCACATCGATGCCGATGGACATGGACGTGGCCGGCATCCGCGTCGGCGTGACGCCCAGCATCCGATACAGCGGCGCGCCCAAGAGCTTCCCCGCCAGGTCATGCAGCGCGAGGTCCACGGCCGCCTTCGCCGCGTGGTTGCCGGGCAGCGCCGCCTCCAGCGCTTCGGAGAGGTCGCGAAAGCAGCGCGGGTCACGCCCCTCCAATACCGGGGCCAGCACCTGGAGCGCGGCGGTCACCGTCTCCGCGGACTCGCCATAGCGCACGTTGGGCGCGGCCTCGCCGTGGCCCACGTGGCCCTCGGCGCGGAGCTCCACGAGCACGTTGCGCTTCGAGGTGCTCGTCCCTCGCGCGATGGTCCAGGCGTGACGCAGCGGCAGCTCGACGGTGCGAAAACTCAGAGGTGCGGACATCGGTGCGGTCTCCCGTTGCGGAGGCTCGACACGCGGGCGTTCAAGCCACCCCCGCGCACGAGCCCCATCTCGACTTCTCCTCGCTTCGAGCCTCGACCCGCGCGCCCACCGTGACGCCCCTCCAGAATCCGTTGCCCCCGCGACCGCGTGTCGTGGTGCGCACGCTACAATGAACCCGCGTCCTCCACCCGCGTTCCGCACGGTTGCCATGCGCTCCTTGCTTTGTCTCTGGTTGATCCTCATCCCCGGGCTCTGCCTCGCGGATGGTCCCCGCGAGGCCGCGGAGATGCGCGCGCTGCTCGCGGAGCTGGTCGCCGCTGACACCTCCAATCCTCCCGGCAACGAGGTCGCGGCGGCCCGAGTCGCGGCGCGGTGGCTGAAAGAAGCGGGCATCGAGTCGGAGCTCCTCGAGCCCTCGCCTGGACGCGGCAACCTCCTGGCGCGACTGAAGGGAAAGGGCGCAGGTCGGCCCGTGCTGGTGGTGGCGCATCTGGACACCGTGCCCGCCGTGCGCGCCGAGTGGGAGAGCGACCCGTGGGTCCTCACCGAGAAGAACGGCCTGCTCTACGGCCGCGGCGTCCAGGACAACAAAGGCATGGTGGCCGCCAGCGTCCTCGCGCTGCGTCGGCTGAAGCGCGAGGGCACGCCCCTGTCGCGCGACGTGGTGCTCTACCTGGGCGCGGATGAGGAGGTGGGCTCCGGTCAGGGCCTGGACTGGATGCTGGAGCACCGGCCCGAGCTGCGCGAGGCGGAGTTCGCGCTCAACGAGGGCGGCCTCACGGAGCTGACCCGCGACCGGCGCCGCGTGCTCTTCGTCGCCGTGCAGGCCGCGGAGCGCGTGTCGCGCAACGTCGTCCTGAGGGCGAAGGGCCCCGGAGGCCACTCGTCCGCGCCGCCCGTGGAGCCGGGCCCCCTGGTGCGCGTGGCGCAAGCGGTGGCGCGCGTGGGCACGCTCACCTTTCCCGCGCGCCTGACGCCCGCCACCCGCCTCCACGTCCAGGGCCGCGCCGCCGTCACGCCGGGCGAGCTGGGACAAGCGCTGCGCCGCATCGCCGCCGCGCCGGACGCTCCCGCCCAGGAGGACGTGGACACCGTCGCGCGCCTGGAGCCCGCGCTGGGCGCGGTCCTGCGCACCACCTGCGTGCCCACCCTCTTCCAAGCGGGCACGCGCCCCAACGTCATCCCCGCCTCCGCCGAGGCCACGCTCAACTGCCGCCTGCTGCCCGATGATGACGCCCGCGCCGTTCGCGAGCGCATCGTCGCCACCATCGCGGACCCCACCCTCCAGGTGGACATGGACGTGAGTCCGCCCGACTCGCCCATGTCCCCCGTGGGAGACAACGCGCTGTTCCGCGCCGTGACGTCCGCCGCCGCGCGCGTGTGGCCCGGGGTGCCCGTCATCCCCCGCATGTCCACCGGCACCACCGAGTCCGCCACGCTGCGCCGCGCGGGCATCCACGCGTATGGCATCGACCTGTTCGCGCTCACGCCCGACGACGCGCGCACCGCCCACGCGCCCGGCGAGCGCATCCCCGTGGGGTCGCTGCAACCCGGCGCGGAGTACGTCTACCTGACGCTGAAGCACCTCGCGAAGGAGGGTGCGACGCCGAAGTCCGCGGGCTCCTTGTGAGGGCCGCGCCGCGCCTGACAGACTCGCGCGCGTGAACGCACGCGCCCGCTGGCTGACCGCCTTGTTGCTCTCCCTCGCGACGGCATGCGCCTCGCAGCCGCCCTCGTCGCTCCCGGGTTCCTCCACCGATGACGGCCCCACCACGCGCCAGTGGCGGCGCGGCGCGGAGGCGCGGGACTTCGAGCGCTTCACGCGCGACGGCACGACCCTCACGGCGGACGGCGCGCTCGTCCTGGGCGACACGGCCCACGCGAGCACGGTGCCCTTCCCCACCGGCGCGCCACCGGACGCGGGCACCGGCGCCACGCTCGACGCCTATCGCGTAGGCACGGCGGTCTCCGAGGTTCAGGCCGTCTCGGGAGGCTTCGACAGCGTCGTGCCGTCGTTCGAGGCGCAGACGCCGCCGGGCACCTGGGTGCAGGTCTGGGTGGCCGCGCGCATCGAGGGGCAATGGACGCGCGACTACGAGCTGGGCGTGTGGGCCTCCGAGCGGGACACCGTGTCGCGCCACAGCGTGAACGCACAGGAGGATGCGGACGGCACCGTGTCCACGGACACGCTGAACCTGAAGCGCCGCGCGGACGCCTTGCGCGTGACGGTGGGCCTCTACTCCACGCGGCCGGAGGCGAGCCCTCGCGTGCGCGCGCTCTCCGCCGCGGTGACGGACACCCGCCGCACGGCCGAGGACTCGGCCTCCGAGCGCACGGCGTGGGGCACCGCGCTGGAGGTGCCGGGGTACTCGCAGATGCTCTATCCGGACGGCGGCGAGGTCTGGTGCTCGCCCACGTCCACCACGATGTTGCTGGGCTACTGGAGCCGCAAGCTGGGCCGCGCCAACCTGGAGGAGCCCGTGCCCCAGGCCGCGGCGCACACGTATGACGTCGCGTACCAGGGCACGGGGAACTGGAGCTTCAACACCGCCTACGCCTCGGCGCGCGGCAGCGGCGAACTGCAGGGACTGGTGGCCCGGCTCGACACCTTCGCGCAGGTGGAGCGCCTCATCGCGGCGGGAATCCCGGTGAGCATCAGCATCGCGTTCGAGGAGGGCCAGCTCACGGGCGCGCCCTCGCGGCGCACGGACGGACACCTCATCGTCGTGCGCGGCTTCACGCCCGAGGGAGACGTCCTCTGCAACGACCCCGCGGCCCGCAGCAACGAGGGCACGGCCGTCACCTACCGGCGCTCGGAGCTGTGGCGAGCGTGGAGACACTCGCGCGGCGCGGCGTATGTCCTGTGGCCCACGGGCACGCCGCTGCCTCCCGACGTGGTGGAGTGGCTGCGCTAGCGAGACCGGCAGAGAGGCGGCGCGCTCGCTCCGCCTGCTCGCCCCGGTGCTTCGCGCCCTGAAATCGCGACGCCGCGGTGTTCAGCTAGGCGGGGAGCCGTCGCCGCGCGAGCAGCACTGCCGTGGCCTCGGCTCCCACCACCGCGGGAGTCGAGGATGTTGCAGTCCCTCTGCGACAGGGGTGTGCGGGAAATCCATCGCGGGCACCGGTACCTCGTGTTGCGAGGACACCTGCCGGGCGGTGAGCTCCGGGTCATCAAGCAGGTGCGCGCCGGGCCGCTCGCGGTGGGCAGCGGCGCCATGCTGCGGCACGAGTACGCGCTGCTGCGGTCCCTGCAAGGAGGCATCCCGGGGGTGGCCCGCCCGGTCGCGCTGGAGGAGGACGCGGCGCATCGGCCCGTGCTCGTCCTGGAGGACGTGGGCCCGGAGAACCTCCAGCAGTGGACGCGGCGCCGGCCCGTGACGGTGGAGACCTTCCTGACCATGGCCACGCAGCTCGCGGCCATCGTCGCGCGGCTGCACCGTCAGCACGTCATCCATCGCGACCTCAACCCCACCAACATCGTGGTGGCCGCTGGCGGCGGGCAGGTCACCCTCATCGACTTCGACCTGTCCACGAAGGTCTCCGGCCTGTCGCCGCCCGACGAGAGCCCCGGGGAGCTGCCGTGGGCCCTGCCCTACGTGTCCCCCGAGCAGACCGGGCGGATGAGCCGGCCCATCGACCATCGCGCCGACCTCTACTCGCTGGGCGCGACGTTCTACGAGCTGCTCACGGGCCAGCCCCCCTTCCTCGCCACGGATCCCGCCGAGCTGGTGCACGCGCACCTCGCGCGCCCGCCGGTCCCTCCCACGTTCGCCAACCCCACCGTGCCGCAGCCGCTGTCGGACATCGTGCTGCGGCTGCTCGCGAAGATGCCCGAGGCGCGCTACCAGAGCGCGGAGGCCCTCCTCGCGGACCTGGAGGAAGCGCGCCGCCGCTGGAGCACGGGACGCGCGGAGTCCTTCGAGCTGGGACGCGTGGACCTTGCCCGACAGCTCGTCGTCTCCGAGCACCTCCACGGACGCGAGCGCGAACAAGCCGAGCTGAGCGCGGCCCTGGAGCGCGTGCGCCACGGCCCCAGTGAGACGGTGCTCATCACCGGCAACGCGGGCGTGGGCAAGTCGTCGCTCGTCCGAGACCTCCAGCGCCGGGCCCCCCCGGGAGACCGCTTCCTCTTCGGGAAGTTCAACGCGCTCCAGGGCAACGTTCCCTATGCCGCGTTCGTGGAGTCCTTCCAGTCACTCTTCCACGCGCTGCGCGAGGAGCCCGAGTCTGTGCGCGAGCTGCTGCGGCGACGCCTGCTCGACGCGGTGGGGGACTCGCTGCGCGTCATCCGCGACGTCGTGCCGGAGCTGGAGTCCTTGATGGGCGCCCTGCCTCCGCCTCCGGAGCTGGGCGCGGTGGAGGCCGCCGCGCGATTCCACCTCGCGTTCCAGTCCTTCGTCCAGGCGCTCCCCGAGCCCGGTCAGACGCTGGTGCTCTTCCTGGACGACCTCCAGTGGGCGGACTCCGGTTCGCTCCAGCTCCTGCAGAGCCTGATGCGAGACCCCGACTCGCGGCGGGTGCTGCTGGTCGCGGCCTACCGCCCCGATGAGGTCGAACCCGAGCATCCGCTCGCGCACGTGCTGGCCGCCCTGCGCATCCCGCAGGTGATGCGACACCAGACCCTCGCGCTCGCGCCGCTGACCCTGGAAGCGCTCACGCGATTGTGCGCGGAGACCTTCCGCCGCGCGCCCGAGGGGGTCTGTCCGCTCGCGGATCTCCTGCTGCGCAAGACCGCGGGCAACCCCCTCTTCATCCGCCGCCTCCTGCGCGACCTGCACCAGGATGGCCTGCTCAGCTTCGACCTGGAGCGGGGCGTCTGGGATTGGGACCTCGCGCGGCTGGAACGGGTGGAGGTGACGGAGAACGTGGTCGAGCTGATGCGCGACTCCATCCGCCGACTCCCACCGCGCGCCCAGGACGTGCTCAAGGTCGCCGCGTGCCTGGGAGACCGCGTGGAACTCTGGCTGCTGTCCGCGCTGGTGGGCGCACCCGAGGACGAGTCCGCCTCCGCGCTGTGGAGCATCCTGCGCGAGGGCCTGCTCATCCCCGAGCAGGAGGCGCCTCGTGCCCTGCGCGTGGACGGCCCACCGCTGCCGGGAGCCCCTCCGCCTCAGGACGCCACGTACCGCTTCGCGCACGACCGCGTCCGGCAAGCCGCCTACGCCCTGCTGTCGGACACGCAGCGAAAGCGACTGCATCGCGAGGCGGGGCGCCTGCTCTTGCGAGGAGCCTCGGGTGAGCTGCTCGATGCGCGGCTGTTCGCCGTGGTGGACCACCTCCACCTGGGCGCGGAGGCCGTGAGCGGATCCGCGGAGCGACTGCAATGGGTGGGGCTCAATGGTCAGGCGGGCCGCAAGGCCAAGGCGGCCTCCGCGTTCGGCGAGGGACTGGTGTACCTCTTGCGCGCCATCGACCTCCTGCCCCCCTCGCTGTGGCCGTCCCGCCGCGCCCAGGTGTTCTCCCTGCATCAGGACGCGGCGCTGTGCGCGTACCACTCGGGCGAGCCCGCGCTGGCCACGCGGCTGGTGCGCACCGCGCTGGAGCACGCCGCGAACCGGTTGGAGCAGGTGGACCTCTATGCCCTCCAGACGCTCGCGAGCCTGGCGAACGCGGACCTGGCGCAGGCCGCGCACTGGGGGCAAGCGGGGCTGAGCCTCTTCGGGGTGGAGTTCCCAGAGCACGACCGCGAGGCCGCGCTGGCGGCGGAGCTGGCCGCCGTGCCCGGCAACATGCGAGGCCGCTCCCCGGAGGAGCTGCTGAGCGCGCCGCGCATGGAGAACCCCGAGCACCTCGCGCGCGTGAGACTCCTGTCGGAGTTCATCAGCGCGGCGCTGCTGCTGGACCCCACCCTCTTTGCCCTGGCCAACACCCGCGCCTTGAACCTCCTGCTGACCGAGGGCAACGCGCCGTGGGCGCCCGTGGTGTACGCCGGCCACGGCATGGTGCTGGCGACACTCGGAGACCTGGAGGGTGGCAACGCCTTCGGGAACCTGGGCGTGGAGCTGGCGCGGCGTATGGGGGATGCGCGCATGGAGTGCCGCGCGCTGCTCTCGCTCACGCTGCACATCCAGCACTGGCGCGCGCCGCTGCGCACCAGCCTGCCGCTGATGCGCCGAGCCACGGCCACGGGGATGGCCAGCGGTGACTTCCAATCCACCGCCTACGCGCTCACCACCGCGCTCACCATCGAGCTGGCCATGGGGACCGAGCTGGCGCGGGTGATGGGCTCCGTCGTCGGCACGCTCTCCTTCCTGCGCAAGAGCGGCGTGCGGGCCACGACCGACGCGGTCATCGTCTGCCGCCAGTTCATCCGCAGCCTCCAGGGACTCACGCACCAGGTCGCCCGCTTCGACGACGACGACTTCCGCGAGCAGGCCCTGCTCGACACGCCCCACATGGCGCCGTCGGTGCGCCACCTGCTCGCCTCGCTGCGCATGGAGGCCGCGTACCTGCTGGGCGACCTGGACGAAGCCCAGCGCATGGCTGACGCGACCGTGCCCCTCGTGGAGCATGCCCGCGGCTTCTTCCGCTCCGTGGAGAGCGCCTTCTTCCTCGCGTTGACGCTCACCGCGCGCGACGACGCGCCCGCCCGCACCGTCGCGCGGGTGACGCCCTCTCTGGCGCAGCTCGCGGCGTGGGCCACGCAGTGTCCGGAGAACTTTCGTCACAAGCATCGGCTCGTCGCCGCCGAGCTGGCCCGGCTGGAGTCTCGCCCCACCGAGGCGATGGCGCTGTACGACGAGGCCATCGACGGCGCGCACACCGAGGGCTTCCTGCGCGACGAGGCGCTGGCGAACGAGCGCGCGGGGCGCTTCTACCTGTCGCTCGGGAGACGCCGCTTCGCGCTGCTCCACCTGCGGGCCGCGCTGGAGACGTATGCGCGCTGGGGCGCGAGCGCGAAGGTGGCCCTGCTGGAAGAGGAGTTCCCCGGCCTCAAGCTCTCCAACGAGGGGGCCGCACGCCTCGCCCCCGATGCCTCGCTGGACCTGAGCAGCCTGCGCAAGGCCTCCGAGACGCTGATGGGCGAGGTGGTGCTGGACCGCCTCTTGGAGAAGCTCATGGCGGTGTGCTTCGAGGTCGCCGGGGCGACGCGGGGCGCCTTGGTGCTCGATGAAGACGGCGCCCTCGTGGTCCGCGCCGTGGGCGTCACGTCCGAGCCCGTCGGGCTGGAGCGCGTGGCGCTGGCCGCGTCCGATCAAGTCCCTGCTTCGCTGGTGGAGCACGCGTGGCGCACGGGGGAGACGCTGGTGTTGTCGGACGCCGCGCACCAGGGGCGCTTCGTCGCGGACCCCTACGTCGCGCGCCGCGAGGTGAAGTCCGCGCTCGCCGTCCCCATCCTCCGGCACGGTCGCGCCGTGGGCGTGCTGTACCTGGAGAACGAGCTGGCCACGCGCACCTTCTCGCCCGAGCGGGTGGGCGTGCTCCGGACGCTCTCATCCCAGCTCGCCATCTCCCTGGAGAACAGCCAGCTCTTCGAGCAGCTCAAGGTGGAGGTGCAGGAGCGCCGACGCGCGGAGCAGTCCGTCCGCTTCCTCGCCGAGTCGGGCCTGTCCCTGGCTGAGTCGCTGGACCTGGAGTCCATGCTCGCCCAGGTGACGCGGCTGCTCGTCCCGTTCCTGGCCGACTGGTGCATGGTCACGCTCGTGGAGAAGGATGACCGGCTGCGCGTGCTCGCGCTCGCCCACGCGGACCCCCGCTGGGAGGCGCGGCTGAGACTGCGGCTCGGTCAGGCCCCTCCGGACTGGCATCGGGACATGGACTCGCCCCTGGCCGAGGTGCTGCGCACTGGAACGCCCCGCTTCGCGTCCGACGCCCCGCTCGACGACCCCGCCGCGCCTTCGCGCTTCCAACACGAGCTGCGCGCGATGGGCCTCGGGCCGCTCATGCACGTGCCGCTCACCGCGCGCGGCAAGACGCTCGGGGTGCTCACCTTCGCCTCGTCCGCGACGGGGCATCGCCACGACGAAGCCGACCTGCGACTGGCCCAGGAGCTGGCCCGCCGCGCCGCCGTGAGCATCGACACCGCGCGGCTGTATGGCGAAGCCCAGGACGCCATCCGCGTGCGCGACGAGTTCCTCAGCGTCGCCTCGCACGAGCTGAACACCCCGCTCACCTCCCTGCGGCTGACGGTCCAAGGCGTCCTGCGGCACCTGCCAGCCAACCTGCCGGAGCGCTCACGCAAGGCGCTGCGCATGCTCGACCAGCAGACGCTGAAGCTGGCCCGGCTGGTGGAGGAGCTGCTCGACGTGTCCCAACTCCAGTCCGGTCGGCTGGCGCTCACCGTGGAGTCCGTGGACCTGGCCGCCGTCATCCACGCCGTCGCGGAGCGCCTCCACGAGTCCCTCGCGCAGGCCCACTCGCCGCTCGTGCTGCGCGTGCAAGGCCCCCTGGTGGGACGCTGGGACGCACAGCGCCTGGAGCAGGTCCTGCTCCACCTGCTCTCCAACGCCATGAAGTTCGGCGCCGGGGGACCCATCGAGCTGGCGGCCGGCACCCGCGACGACACCGTGTGGCTCACCGTGAAGGACCAGGGCATCGGCATCGCCCCCGACCGCCTCCCCCACATCTTCGAGCGGTTCGAGCGGGCCGTCTCCGTGCGCGCCTACGGCGGGCTGGGGCTCGGCCTCCATCAGGTCCGGGAGGTCCTCACCGCCCTGGGCGGCACCGTCCAGGTGGAGAGCACCCTGGGGGAGGGCACCCTCGTCACCCTGGAGCTGCCCCGGGCCGGTCCGCAGCGTCCGGATTTCGACATCTGAGCCTCCAAAACCCGGTTTGGAGCGTTCAGAACCTACATTCAAGGCTCTGAAGCCAAGGCTCTTGGCTAAATGCCACGAGATTTAGACTTGATTTCTCGCCAGCAAATGTAAATACCTGTGCCCAGAACTTTCTGGCCCCGCCCACGAAGCGCTCGGCGAGGGCCCACTGCCGGGAGGCATGCTCATGGAGTCGACGAAGCCGCTGCGGGATTTCCTGGAGATTCCCTACGACGAGCTGGAGGTGATGAACCTCCGCGTGAAGGAGCAGCGCATCAAGCGGGAGTCGCCGGAGAAGCTCCGCGACGAGCGCATCAAGTACCTGACGGACGAGAAGCGGATCAAAGCCGTCACCGTGTGCTTCACCGACCTCGAGGGTCGGCTGCACATGCTCGACTACGACAAGAAGTTCCTGCTCAAGAGCGCCGACAACCTCACCTTCGACGGCTCGTCCATCCGGGGCTTCTCCGCGCAGGCGGAGAGCGACCTGCGGCTGAACATCGACTGGGCCTCGTTCTACTGGCTGCCGTCGGACATCTTCGGGCCGGGCAAGGTGCTGGTGTTCAGCGAGGTCCTGGAGCGCGACGGCACGCCGTACCACTCCGACATGCGCGGCCAGCTCAAGCGCTTCACGGACGGCCACTTCCAGAAGGACGGCTCCGTGTTCCACGCGGCGCCGGAGATTGAGGGCTTCCTCTTCAAGGGCCGCGACGCCGAGCGCCACTACCACGAGACGAACCAGTTCGAGTTCATCTCCACGGGCGGCTACTACCACGCGCTGCCGGGAGACTCGCTCCGCACGTTCATCGACAAGGCGGCCGAGGCCCAGCGCGCGATGGGCTTCCAGAACGAGAAGGACCATCCGGAAGTGGCGCCCAGCCAGTTCGAGATGAACTTCACGTACAGCGAGGCGCTCATCGCCGCGGACCAGATCCAGCTCTACAAGCTCCTGTGCCGCCAGGTCGCCGCGCAGATGGGGCTGACCGCGTGCTTCCTGCCCAAGCCCGTGACGGGCGTGAACGGCAACGGCATGCACATGAACATGTCGCTGTCCAAGGGCGGCAAGAACCTGTTCTACGACAAGAACGGGCAGGACGGCCTGTCCGCCGAGGGCTGGTCGTTCATCGACCGCATCCTCACCAACGCGAACGACATCTGCCTGGTGCTCAACTCCAGCGTGAACGCGTACCGCCGGTTGGATCCGCACTTCGAGGCGCCGAATCAGATCAAGGCGAGCGCAAACAACCGCGGCGCCATGGTGCGCATCCCGTTCGGCAACGAGCGCAGCGCGCGCGTCGAGGTGCGCAGCGTGGCTCCGGACTCCAACCCGTACATGGTGCTGCTCACGCTGCTGCGCACCGGCATGGAGGGCCCGCAGCCGCAGGAGGACGCCGAGTCCAAGCGCAGCCGCACGCGCTTCCTGCCGGACAACATCTTCGACGCCGTCCGCCTGTTCAAGGGCAGCCAGTTCGTCGCCCAGATTCTGGGTGAGAACGTGCAGGGCAAGTTCGCCGAGCTGAAGACCGCCTCGGCCGAGCGCAGCCCCAAGCAGCTGGGCACGCGGGTGAAGACCTCGGAGATCCAGTTCCACCACGAGGTGACCAACCAGTACCTCTGGAGCATCTTCTGAGACGCGCGGGTCCTCTTCGGTAGGACCCTCACGGCGCGCGGCCCCTCCCCGGGTCGCGCGCCGTTCGCGTCTTGAAGCGCGTGCAACTCACAGCAGGGACTGGAGCGCCTCCACCACGCGGGGCCACTCCTGGGAGCGCGGGTCGATGAGTTCGTAATGTCCCGTGCCCTCCAGCCGCACGTAGGTGATGGGCGCGCCGAGCGCGGTCCCTCTCGCATGGAAGGCGTCGCTCATCTCCACGGGCACCGTGTCGTCCACCGTCCCGTGCACCAGCACCTGCGGCACCGTCAGCGGCTGGAGCATCGCGGGAGAGGCCACCGCGTAGCGCGCGGGCAGGTCGGTCGCGCCCTCGCCCACGAACGCCGCCACGGCCCCATCACCCAGACGCTTCGCCACGCCCTCTTCCAGGTCCACCACGCCCGCGAGGGACACCACGCCTCGGAGCTTGAGCGGATCCGCTGAGTACAATGGCTGACCAGGCTTCAGCCGAGACCGCGCCGCCAGCCACATGGCGAGCTGCCCGCCCGCGGAGTGGCCCATCACCGCCACGCGGTCCAGGTCCAGCCCGCGCGAAGGCGCCACGGCCCGCAAGTGGTCCAGCCCCGCGGCCACGTCTTCGAGCGTCCCGGGGTAGCCGCCGCCCGCGTGCCCCACGCGACGGAACTCCAGGCTCCACGTCGCGAAGCCTCGACGGGTCAGGTCCGCGCAGAGGTGGCCAGCGTGCTCCAGCCCGTACTTCGCGCGCCAGAAGCCGCCGTGCACGAAGACCACCACCGGGTGCGGACCCGGGCCCTCGGGCACTCGAAGCTCCGCGAACCGGTGCGGCCCCTCGCCATAGGCGATGCGCTCATCGGGGGGCGGCTGCGGCTCGTCGAGGACCCAGGTGGAGTTCATCCCGGCATCTTCCGGAGGGACTCATTCCTCGGCAAGCGCGCCGCGCACGGCGGTGAGGAGCAGGTCGTACTTCCCCCCGAGGAACGTGCGGAAGCCGTGCTGGTGCAGGTAGCGGCGATAGAACGACAGGTCCTTCACCACCAACGACAGGTCTGGCTCGCGCAGGTTGCGCACCCGCGCGCCATAGACGACCTCGCCTTCGCGGAAGCGCGAGTTGGGGAAGCCCAGCACCAGCGCCGCCGCGGGCTCCAGGTGCTCCTGCACCAGCTTGCGCAGGAGCGCGTGGTCCTCCACCCCCGGGCTCTGCAGCGTGCCCACCGACACCACGAGGTGGAAGCGCCCGAGGTCCGGCGGCAGCGCGTTCAGGTCCGCGACGTGGAAGGAGTGCCGAGCGTCCGGGAAGCGCGCCCGCGCCTCGGCGAGCGCCGTGGCGCTGTGATCCACGCCGACGAAGGCGACGTCTTGGAGTCCCTCGAACCACGCGAAGGTCTCCAGCTCGTCACCTCGGTTGACGCCCAGGTCCAGCACGCGCGCACCGGGAGGAAGCCGCAGTCGCCCCAGCGCTTCGAGCCACGGCAAGAGAAACCCCGCGTCCTCGAACTTGCGCAGCGCGGAGAACGCCGAGCCCGCACCGTATCGCTCCTGCCGGGGCGTGGACTCCGAGGACGCAGCGCCATGCCAGGACGCCTCGGCGCCCAGCGGCTCGAACGTCAACGCGATGTGCGTGGCGTCCACGGAGCGCGGCGTGAGCAGACGGCACGACAATCCTTCCGCCAGGTCACACCACGAACGGAAGGAACGGTGGACGAGCGTTCCCTCCGGCCCGACTCGCGCCCCCGGATACTCACCGCGCCCCAGGTCTGGATCCGCAACCTCGATGCACACCCGCGGCTCACCGCGAGCCAGTGCCTCGCGAATGTGGCGCACCACGAGGACGAGGGGCTCGGCATGGAAGCGGCGCGGAGCAGCGGATGACGTGAGGCTCGACATGGCCCCGGCAGCGTAGGGGCTCCGCTGAACCCAGGGACGGAAATCCACTGTCGCGTTCCTCCGCGACACCGCAACAGCAGCGCTCTGTGTTCAATGTCGACATGACACGGCTGTGCTATTTTTCAAGATAATCAGGCTTGGCCTGAAATTGGAGGATGGATGCGCAGAGCCGTAGGTGTTGCGTCGATGTGGGTGATGGCCGTGACCTGGGCGGGCTGTGAGGTACGCGAGGTCGAGCCCCCGGGTTCCACCGACCTCAAGGCCCAGAGCGCCCTGGTCTCCGAGGGCTACCGCCACGGGATGACCTGGCGGGTGTTTGAACAGAGGGGCCTCTATGTCGACATGGGCGCGGATGGGCAGAGCAATGCCTATCTCGGTGACACCACGACGGACACGGCCTTGCCCGTGCTCTGCCTCAAACAAGATGGGCGCGCGGCTCCAACTGGGTTCACCTTCACCGCCAACAATGGATGGGCCGCCGGAGAAGTGAAGCTCACCCCGGCCATCCCCGCCTTGGTGCTGACCTCACCCGAGCTGGCGGACACGATGTGCGCCGAGACCTTTGGCCCGGGCTGGCAGATGGCCGAGTTCCACGATGGAGGGGGTGGCTGGGCCTATTGGGCCCAAGGCACGCTTCCCACCACAAGTCGGTTCTGGGTCTCCATCAATGACCAACCGGCCAATCCTTGGAACTCCACCGGCGTCATCCCCCCTACGCCCGCCCCACCGAAGTTCTTCGAGAACGAGAACGCATTGCCAGGGCGGTTCATCGTCATGCTGCCGGACAGCACCGCAGCACAGAACGTAGCAGCACTGGCTCAGACCCTGGCGACGGCATACAGCGGCACGGTGGAGGATACCTACCCAGGGCTGCCCGGTTTCACGTTCCTCGGAGTGGACGCGAAAGCTCGCGCACTCAGCTTGGACACCCGCGTGGACTCCGTGGAGCAGGACAGCGAGGGCAGCGCGCAACAGGCCACCAGTGGAGTCCAACAGTCCCCCGACTGGGGGTTGGACCGGATCGACCAACGGTTGCGTCCCGTCGACTACCGGTATCAGTACAACACCACGGCCGCGGGAGTGAATGTCTATGTCCTGGACACGGGTCTGCGGCGTTCGCACGTCGAGTTCGAGGGTCGTGCCATCCAGGCTGTCGACTTCGTCCGCATCTTTGGCCAGCGCGAGGACTGCAATGGGCACGGCACGAGTGTGGCCAGCGTCATCGGGGGAAAGACGACGGGCGTCGCAAAGGCCGCGAAGATCATCTCGGTGCGCGTCGCTGGCTGCAAAGGAACTGCCTACAACCCCGCCGTGTCGCTCGTGAATTCCACCCTGGTTGCGGGAATGGACTGGGTGGCGCGCAACCACGTAAAGCCCGCAGTGGCCAACATCAGCTATGGCTCCTCCCCAGGCTTCTTCCGTCGCTGGCTCAACTGGAAGACCCCCACCGACAAGGCTGTCCTGCGAGCGATTCAGGCAGGAGTCACCGTGGTCATCTCGGCTGGCAACGAAGACAAGGACGTCGAGCGGTCCTCTCCAGGCCGCCTGCGTGAAGCCATCACCGTGGGCGCAACGGACCAGAGCGACAAGCGCTCACAGTTTTCCAGTGGCGCTTCGAACTACGGCGCGGGCGTGGACATCTTCGCCCCGGGTTCCCATATCCTCTCGGCCGATATCGGCTCCGACACGAGCTACTCGACCGGCTCTGGCACCTCGCTGGCGGCTCCCTTCGTCGCGGGAGCGGCGGCGCTCTACCTGCAAGATCACCCCTTGGCCTCTCCCAACGAGGTGGCCACGGCCCTCTACAACAACGCCACGCCCAACCTGGTGGTGGACCCTCGCGGCTCCGTGAATCGACTGTTGATGACGCTGCCCATGGTGGTCCGCCCCCAGGACGTGGGCGTCATCGCGCCCGCCACGGGGTGCCCCGCGAACAGCCCTGCGCTGCAGTTCAACCTGGACAACGAAGACAAGCGCGCCAGCAGCTATGTCAGCGGCTGGGTGGGCGGCACCGTGATGACTGGGAACTCGGACACCCAGCTCAACTTCTGCCGGGTGGACGGGGTGTTGTTTCATTCCCTCTTGGCGTCGAGCGATTCACGCAGCAACTACGCGGTCTTGAAGCTGGGCACGCAGTGCCCCACGGGGTCGGTGGAGTTCTCTCGGTACTTCGACAACGAGGACCGCAACAACCTCAACTCGTATCTCGGCAACATCGCCCCCAACACCATGGATGGGAACACGCGCATGTACTTCTGCCTCTTCCGAGGCGGAGGGACCGTCGCCTTGAGGCTGCCCTCGCTCGGCTTCGAGTATGGCGTCTTCGCGGAACCCGGCTTCGCCGTCGCCGCGGCCACGGGGCTCATCCACACGGACGATGAGGACACCCAGAACATCAATGGCTATTCAGCCGACCCCGCGTGGTTCTCCGCGGCGACGGCCATTGTCAGCGATGGCGGAAACACGGACCTGCACACGGCCAAGGCAGGGTTCCCCCTGTGCGGCGATGGCACCTGCAATGGCGTGGAGAGCCCCGTCACCTGCGCCGCCGACTGCCACACGGTGTGCGGCGACAACGTGTGCGAAGCGCCGGAGACGGCCACGTCCTGTGCCTATGACTGTGGCTCGTGCGGCGATGGCGTCTGCGGCTCGGGAGAGCAGACCTGGAACTGCGGCATCGACTGCGGCTACTGCGGCGACGGCACCTGCAGTCCTGGCGAGTCGGGCTTCAGTTGCGACGTCGACTGCGGCTACTGCGGTGACGGCATCTGCGGCAGGAACGAGGACCACTGGACCTGCTTCAATGACTGCTGAGGGACGGCCGCTCTACTTCCAGTGGAGGTGAAGCCGTAGCGCAGCACCCTCGCGTGGTCGTCACCCATGGCACGGTGACGACCCCGCGGCGCCTTCGCCATGCGCGCGGGCTCGCGCTCTTCCGCTACGCTGCATGGCCGCCGCCCTGGCCCTCTCCTGCCTGGACGGAAGACAGGGGCACTCCGCCGTGCGTGAGGAGTACGAAGCCGAGCTGAGGATGGCGCTCGCCGAGGGGTGGATCTCTCGGGACGAAGTGGACTCGCTGCGCGCCGAGGTCGCGCGACTTGGACGTGGGCCTCTGGAGTTGCTCACCGAGCAAGGCCGCTTGTCCTCGGATACCCTTGCCTCGTTGCGCCGCGAACCTCCTCACGCGCACGGTCCACGCCCCGATACGGGCGAGCCCGAGGCCACGCTTCCTCCCGTCGAAGAGGGCGCCGCGCCGCCGCCTCGCTCCGATGCGCCTGCGTTCCCCGTGCCGCATTGGGATCGCTACCGCTGCGTGCGCTTCCTGGGGCAGGGCGGCATGGGTCGCGTGTTCCTGGCCCATGACCCTCGGCTGCGTCGCGAGGTGGCGCTCAAGTTCGTTCGCGACGAAGACCCGGAGCTGACCCGCCGGTTCATCGCCGAGGCCCGTGCCCAGGCTCGCGTGGACCATGAGCGCGTCTGTCGCGTCTACGAGGTGGGTGAGGTCCAGGGACGCGCGTACATCGCGATGCGGTACGTGGATGGACAGCCGCTCCATGCGCTCGCCTCGGCGCTCACCGTGGAGCAGAAGGCGCTCGTCCTTCATGATGCCGCGCTGGGTGTCCACGCCGCCCACCGTGCCGGGCTCGTCCACCGCGACCTCAAGCCCTCCAACATCCTGGTGGAGCGCACCGAGGACGGTGGCCTGCTGCCCTCGGTGATGGACTTCGGGCTCGCCCGTGATTGGAAGGACGGCGACACCGCCTCCGGCACCGTGCTGGGCACGCCCCACTACATGGCCCCCGAGCAGGCCCGGGGCGAAGTGGCTCGGCTGGACCGACGCGCGGATGTCTACAGCCTCGGCGCCACGCTCTACCATCTGCTGACCGGACAACCGCCTGTCCCTGGCTCCAATGGATTGGAGGTGCTCAGTCGCATCGCCACCCACGAGCCTCGCCCACCTCGCGCCGTGGACGCGGACATCCCCTCGGACCTGGAGGCCATCGTCCTCAAGTGTCTGGAGAAGGACCGCTCGGCCCGGTACGACTCGGCTCGGGCGCTCGCGGATGACCTGGACCGGTTCCTCAACGGCGAGCCCGTGCAGGCCCGCCCCAGCCCGGGCTACCGACTTCGCAAGCGACTGCGCAAACACTGGCGCGTGGCCGCGGCGCTCGGCGTCGTGGCGTTGGCGCTTGCGCTCGGCGTGGGGCAGACGGTGCGCGCACGCCGTGAGGTGGCCCGGAGAGAGCAGCTCGCCCGTCGCTTCACGGAGAGCGTCGAGCGCATCGATGCCATGGCGCGTGCCATCGGACAGGCGCCTCTGCATGACACCCGCGCGGACCGTCGCCTGCTGCTGGCGCGGATGACTGACATCGAGACCAGCATGCGCGAGGCCGGCCCCGTGGCCGAGGGCTCCGGCCACTACGCCCTGGGCCGCGCCTTCCTCGCGCTGGATGACCTGTCCTCTGCGCGCCAGCACCTCGATGCCGCGTGGGCGACGGGGGAGCATGAGCCTCGCGTGGCGTATGCGCTCGCCTGGGTGCTCGGCGCTCAGTATCAGCGCGCGCGACTGGAAGCGGAGCGCAGCGCCGAGCCCTCCCAGCGCGAGGCGAAACAGCGCGACGCCGAGCACCGCCTCCGCGCCCCCGCCCTCGACTTCCTCCAGCGCAGCCAGGGCGCCGAGGTCCCCGCGCCCGAGTACGTCGAGGCCCTGCGCGCCTTCCACGAGGACCGCCCCGACGCGGCCCTTCAACAGCTCGATGCGCTCGGCGGCAGACTGCCCTGGTTCCATGAGGCCCCGCTGCTGCGCGGCGACATCCTCCACGCGCGAGCCCTCCATCGCTGGAACGCGGGTCAGCGCGACGCCGCGCGCGCGGACTTCGAGGCGGGCCGTCGTGCCTATGCCGAGGCCGCCGCCATTGGACGCAGCGTGCCCGCCGTCCACCGCGCGCGGGCCGACCTGGAGCAGGATGCGCTCCTCATGGAGGTCAGCGGCGGCGGCGACGTGCTGCCGGCCTATACCCAGGGACTCGAGGCCGTGGGCCATGCGCTCACGGCCAACCCCGACGACGCGGATGCACACCTGTTGGCCTCGCGGCTTCATCGCCGCTTCGCGCAGCAGCGCGTGAGCCAGGGCAGCCCCGAGGCCGAGGCCTTGTTGGGTCAGGCGGTCGCGTCGGCTCGGCAGGCGCTCACCCTGGCGCCGACCAATGCCGTGGCGTGGCACGCGCTGGGCTCGGCCTACTGGCAGTGGTCGCGCGCTCGGCAGCAGCGCAGTCAGGATCCGAGCGAGCAGCTCCGAGCATCCGCCGAGGCCTTCGAGCACGTGCCCGCGACCGAGCGCGACTTCAACTTCCACATCGACCGGGGCCTCGTGTACCGCGTCTGGGCGGACCATGAGGGCGCGCACGGCGGCGACCCGCGTGAGCATCGGGCCCGCGCCATCGAATCCTTCCGCACCGCGCTCGCCCAGGACGCCAGTCCAGCGGAGACGTGGATCAACCTGGGCACGGAGTACGTGAAGCAAGCAGCGGATCCACACGCGCCCTCACCCGAGGCGAGCCTCGATGAGGCCACCGCCGCGCTGAGCCGCGCTCGCGAACTGGACCCGAGCAACGTCGTCCCCTGGTTCTACGAGGGCGAGGCGCTCATCACGCGGGCTCGGCTGCGAAGAGACCACGGCGGAGATGCTCGCGCGGATCTCGAGCGGGCCCTCTCGCTCTATCGCCACGGCGCCACCCTCAACACGCACCTGCCCCAGCTCCCCAACGGAGTGGGCACGGCGATGTTCGAACAGGCGAAGGAGGCGTGGAGCCGGGGCGAAGACGCGGAGCCGCTCGTGCGCCAGTCGCTGGAGGCCTATGCCCAGGCGCAGGACCGCGCGCCCACGCAGGGCTTCGCCGCGTTCAACGCCGGAGAACTCCGCGCGTGGTGGGCCGCCATGCAGCTCTCCCACGGAGATTCGCCACTCGCCAGCGCGCACGACGCGGAGGCTTCGCTCCAACAAGCCCTGCGCTCACTGCCCGACCTGCCCGAGGCGTGGACGCAGCTCGGCCGTGTGCGCCTGCTCGTGGGGGCCTTCCAGAAGTCACGCGGCCAAGACGCGCGCCCGAGCCTGGCGAGCGCCACGGAAGCCCTTCAGAAGGCCCTCGCGCTCAATCCCTCGCTCGCGCTCGCGTGGCGTTACCAGGGGGAGACGCAGGCCCTCTCGGAGCACGGGGAGGACGCGCTGCGCTCGGTCGAGAGGGCGGTAGCGCTGGAGCCCACGGGACTGGAGCACCAACTCGCCTTCGGCCACGTCAGCTTGATGGCGGCGAAGGTCTCTCGGGACGCCTCGCCTGTGTTGAAGCAAGGGTTGGTGCGTGTGGAGCAGGCGCTGTCCGCGCGCCCGCACTGGCCCGAGGCACAGGCCCTGCGCGCGGCGCTCCTCACGGCGCTGGCGGACACACCCGCCCCGGCCGAGAAACGGAGCGAGTGGCTGCGGCGTGCTCGCGAGGACCTGAATGCCGCGCTCCAGGGCAACCGCCACCTGGAGCGCGCCTGGGGCTCGATGGATCCACGCGCTCAGCGAGAGGCCACCGCGCCACCGCCGTGAGCGTTACCGGGCCCGCACGCCGTCGGGCTCGCCGCCCTTGCTCGTCACGTCGAGGCTGCCGTTGATGGTGACCTCGATGGACGTCGGACAGCCGGCCTGGCAGTCCCCCTTCGTCCCCGTGAGCGCGAAGTTCTCGACGGTCGCGTTGGGGCTCACCACGCCCTGCCAGCTCGAATGGGCATTCACCTGCACGCAGCCCGTGGTGACGCCCACGAAGATGGACGGCAGGTTGACGCACCGGTTCCCATCCGTGTCGTTCTCGATGATGAGCGGCTGGTCCTGCTGCACCGCCAGACACTCGGGCTTGAAGTGGGTGCCGCCGGTCGAGCTCTCTCCGATGCGCAAGAACGCGCACGTCCCGCCATCACCGCACGCCGTTGTCGTCGCCTTGCACGTCGTGTCCGCGGCCTCGCGCACCGTCGTCGCGCTCTCGCTCGGCGAGGTCGCCGTCACGCACGCCACGCCTCCCAGGGACAGCATCACCACCAGACCCACGTCTCGAACTCGCATGTGTGCCCGCTCCTTGTCTCGACTCCGCGGGCCCGTATAGCGAGGAGCGTGCCAGCACGGCCAGCACCTCTCAGGTGCCCTTGGCGCCCAAGCCCAGCTCCTTGAGGCGGCGCCCCAACGCGCGCCGAGACACCTCCAGGCGGCGCACCATCGCGTCCAGGTCCCCGTCGGACTCGTGGAAGCAGCGGGTGATTTCCTCCGCGCTCAGGTCGCCGGCGGTGCGCAGGTGCGGGCTCTTGTCGATGAGGTCGTAGAGCGAGGGGCGCGGTATCCCCAGCGCATCCGCCGCGGCCTTCACGTCCCAGTCGTTGTCTCGCAGCGCGGAGAGCAGCTCCTCCTGCGTCACCTGCGAAGGCTTGCGTCGCGTGACCGAAGCCGGCCGAGGCGTCACGGGCACGGCACGCGGCGTCGAGACTCCAGGCCCCAGCTCGGCTTCCAGCACCGGATCAATGTGCAGACGCGGCTGGCCCCGACTCCCGATGACGAGCTGGCGTGTGAGGTTGCGGAGCTGCCGGATGTTCCCGGGCCAGCCGAAGTGGACCAGCCGCGCGGCCAGCGTCGCGGGCAGCCAGGGCTCGGCGTGGGGGTCTTCGCTCTCCAGGTGGTGGGACTCGCCCAACGTCGCCAGGGCCTCGGCGGCGAAGTGGAAGAAGAGGCGCCCCAGGTCCTCGCGTCGCTCGCGCAGCGCGGGCACGCGGATGTCATAGCCCGCGAGCCGATGCAGCAACGGCGCCTTGAAGCGCCCGTCGCGGATCTGCTCCTCCAGGTGCGCATCCGTCGCGGCGATGAGGCGCACATCCGTGCTCACGGGCGTGGTGCCGCCCACGGGATACATCTCCCCTGTTTCGAGCACGCGCAGGAGCATCACCTGCACCTCGGGCGGCGCCTCGCCCACCTCGTCGAGGAACAGCGTGCCGCCGCGCGCGGCGCCGAAGAAGCCCTCGCGGCTGCTCGTCGCGCCGGTGTACGCGCCCTTCTGCGTGCCGAACAACTCAGCGGCGGCCAGCTCCTTGGGGATGGCGCCCAGGTTCACGCTGACGAACTTCTCCGCGCGCCGTCGGCTGCGCTGATGGATGGCCCGCGCCACCAGCTCCTTGCCCGTGCCCGTCTCGCCGCGAATGAGCACCGGAACGTCCAGGTCCGCCACGCGCTCGATGTGTCGACGCACGCGGCGCACGCCCGTGCTCTCGCCCACCATCTCCAGCGTGTCCGAGGCGCCCTCCAGGTCGAGGTCCACCGTGTGCAGCAGCACCACCACGCGCCCGGCCAGCTCCAGCGCCACGCCCTCCGCGAGCGCGTCCGCATCGAAGTCCCGGCTGCCTTCGAGCACCTCACCCGCGAGCACCACGCGCGTGCCGCCCTCGCCCACGACCAGCCGCACGCCCCCCTCACCCACCGGCTCGAACACCAGCGACTTGCGGCTGACGAACGGATCAGACAGCGGCAGGCCCAGCGCCTGGTTGGGGCGCGTGAAGTCCGGCGCATTGCGCGACACCTCCACCGAGCGCCCGGCCGCCACGGCCTGAAGCAGCAGCCGCTCTCCCGCGCGCCGAGGCACGGGGTGCGAGACGAGGGTCAGCGCGGGGACGACGCGTGGAGTTCGCGCGCGACGCCCCCGGTCCTGGAGCGCGGCCGTCGACACATCGGCAATCGGTTCGGAAGGCATGGGAGGTCCCGGCCGGACTCCCGGCGCGGTGGCCGGCACTCTACCGCCGGAGACGACGTGTCGGAACGCGACGGTCGACACGTCGGCCGACGCGCATGGCTAGAGTGCCCGCCATGCCCCAAGCCCCCACGTTGACGGCGGCCGCGGTGCGGCACGAGCTGGCCCTGCTGGCGGATCCGCACAAGGCCACCGTCCTCACCCGCTTCTTCCAGTGCGCCCCCGGCGGCTATGGCGAAGGCGACCGCTTCATCGGCGTGCAGGTGCCGCCACAACGCAAGCTGGCCCGCACCTTCCGCGCCCTGCCCCCCGAGGCCATCTCCGAGCTGCTCCAGGACGGCATCCACGAGCACCGCTTCACCGGCTTCCTCATCCTGGTGGGCCGCTTCGCTTCGGGAGACACCGCCACGCGGGCCCACAGCTTCGCGCTGTGCCGCACGCACCTCGCGGGCCTCAACAACTGGGACCTGGTGGACACGGTGGCCCCGGGGCTGCTCGGTCCTCACCTCCTGGACAACCCCACGCTCAAGCCCTGGCTCGACACGCTGGCGCGCTCCCCTGTGCTGTGGGAGCGGCGGATCGCCATCATTTCCACGCTGGCCTTCATCCGGGCCGACGCGTTCGAGGACACGCTGCGGCTCGCGGAGCGGCTGCTCCACGACAAGCACGACCTCATGCACAAGGCGGTGGGCTGGATGCTGCGCGAGGTGGGCAACCGAGACCTGAAGCAGGAAGAGGCGTTCCTCGACCGCCACGCGCACGAGATGCCACGCACCATGCTGCGCTACGCCATCGAGAAGTTCCCCGCCGACCGCCGTCAGCACTTCATGCGACAGAAGGGCTGAGCAGGCAGGCCCCCGCGCGCCTCGCACTGGCCTCGAAGACAGCTCCCCTGCGCGAACGTCGACACGGGCAAGGCCCCACCGAGGCACTGTGCCCCGCCCCCCGATGGGACCCACCCTTGGCGAGTGATGGGGTGACGACACGGGGGAAGTCATGATGCGGCGGTTGCGTCTAAGTGCGGTGTGTTGGGTCGCCTGGGTGTGCTGTGTCGGCGTGGCCTGCTCCTCGAATCCAGAGAGGGGCGCGCACACGCCCGACTCGCCGCCCATCTCCAACGGCCCCCGCCCCGTCGACCCCGCCACGCCCGACGCGGGACCGCCGCCCGCTCCGCCTCCCGAGCCCCAGACGCCGCCGCCCCCTGAGCCGCCCACGGGCTATCCCGAGGCGCAGGTCTTCCCGCCGGCCTTCGAGCAGGAGCTGCCTGGCTCGCGCACCGTGGCGCAGCGCACGACGTTCCGCTTCCGCGTGCCGGTGGCGCGCGCAGGTGAGCGACTGAGCTTCGTGTTCGTCGCGGGCGATGACGCGCTGCGGATCCACGCGGCCACGGTCGCTCGCGCGGATGCGAATGGAGCGCTCGCGTCGGCGCCCGTGGCGTTGTCCTTCCAGGGCGCTCCCGGCGCCACGCTCACCGCCCACCACACCGTGCACAGCGATCCGGTGGCGCTCTCCGTGAGCTTCCGCGAGGAGCTGGCGGTCTCGTTCGAAGTCGACGGCGCGATCGCCCAGGGACAGGCAGACCTCTTCCCCCAGAGCTACGCGGCCGAGGGCGCCCATGCCTCCGCGCCCGAGCGCTTCGGTCAGCCGCAGGGCCGACTGGTGGGGCTCGGCGGCATCGAGGTGGAGGGCACGGCGGCGCGCACGGTCATGCTCATCGGCGGCGGGCTCGCGGCGGGCAAGGGCGCGCCCACGGGAGACTACCGGGACACCTGGCCCGCGGTGGCCGAGCGGCTGCTCGGCGCGCCCGTGCTCAACGTCAGCCAGGAGGGCCTGGGCGTGGACGCGGCGCTCACGGCGCTCGACGCGGGCACGTTGAAGCTGACGGGCGTCTCGGATTGCCTCGTCATGTTGGGTGGAGACGAGGCCACGACGACCTCCTCGGCCACGCTGCAGACCTCCCTCGACGCGCTCCTGTCCCGGCTGCGCGCGCACTGCAACGTGTACGCGGGCACGCTGCCGCCGCAGGGCGTCTCCACGGCCAGCGGGACGCCGGACGCCACGGCGCGGCGCGCGATGAATGACTGGCTGCGCTCGGCCGTCCCCGCGCCGCAGGTGGTGGACTTCGACGCGCTGCTGAGGGACCCCTCCAACCCCGAGCACTGCCAGTCCGACATGCAGGATGGCGCCGGCGTCCTCTCCGAGCGCGCCCAGGTGCGGATGGGCGCGGAGGTGGCGCGGCGGCTCGGCGGCGCGCCCCCGGAGGAGCGCCCCCGGACGATGACCACGGAGGTGACGCACTCGGACTCCAGCCACGACGTGCTCGCGGTGGATGCCAGCGGCACCGTGTACGCGGTGAAGAACGGCGCGGGGCGCTCGCGCCTGTGGGCCAGCACGGACAACGCGCGCTCGTTCAAGCCGCGCGGGATGCACCCCACGGGCTCGGCCTTCCAGGTGATGACGGCGCTGAAGGACGGCACGCTCCTGGCGGACACCCAGGCCATGGACGGCACGCACGCGATTGCGCGCTCCATCGACCACGGCGCCACCTGGAGCAACGTGCTGCCCCTGGGACTGTTCCGCATGCTCCAGCCCGGCAACATCCGCGAGCTGCACGGCACGCTCTTCTTCGGCGAGTACCAGGTGTTCGCCGAGGAATCGCCCGTGCGCATCTGGGCGAGCACGGACCGAGGCGCCACATGGAAGGTGCGCGCCACGCTGCAGGGGCGCCGGCACTGCCACTCGCTGGTGGCGGACCCCGAGCAGGGCGTGCTGTGGGCGATGATGGGTGACCTGCACGGTGGGCTCTTGCGCTCGGTGGATGACGGCGTCACCTGGAAGCCCGTGCTGGACGGCCCCACGGGCGTCGCGGTGGACGGCATCATCACGCCGCGCGGCCTGCTCTTCGGGACGGACAACCTCTACCGGCCGCCCGTGCCCGTCATCCGCCGCGTGGGCACCGACGACGAGGTGGCGCAGATGAAGCGCCTGCCGGGCCCCAGCTACTCAGTGCTGCGGCTGCGCAACGGGGGCTACCTCATGGGCACCACGCGCGAGACGAGCGGCGACGTGTACGCGGACGGGGACGTGAGCGCCCATCTCTTCGCCAGCGCGGACGGCGTCTCCTGGACCGAGCTCACCGCCTACCCGCGCATGTTCCCGGACGACTACGCGCGGGCGGACGTGTACTGGGAGCTGTCCTCGGGCGAGGCCCTGCTGAAGCTGACCAACGTGGAGGGCATCGGGACGGGGTTCCAGCTCCTCAAGAGCACCCTGCACTGAAGGGCCGGACCTCGTGGGTTGAGGCGCGCAAGCCCCCCGGGCTAGCATGCGCGCGCGTGGAGAGCCCCGAGCGCGTCGTATTCCAGCAGAGCTTCGAAGGACTCATCCGCGCCCTTGGCTCGCGCATGGACGACGATTGCGTCCAGCGCCTGCGTCAGGTGGGAATCGACCCCATCCGCCCGCTCGCGGTGGCCTACCCGCTGGAGGTCTGGGTGGGCGCGCTGCGCGAGGCCGCCGCCACGCTCGCCCCCAAGGCGCCGCTGGACGAGGCCGCCGCGCTGGTGGGGCACCGCTTCCTGCACGGCTACGGCGGCACGCTCATTGGCCGGGCGCTGCTGACCGGCGTGCGGCTGCTGGGACCGCAGCGCATGCTGGAGCGCATGACCCGCAACCTGCGCACGGGCACCAACTACCTGGAGGCCCACCTGGTGCAGCAGGGCCCCACGCACTACGTGCTCACCTGCCGCCCCGTCGTCATCGTCGGTTTCTACGTCGGCCTCTTCTCCGCGGGGCTCGAAATCAGCGGCGCGCAGCAGCCCGTGGTCCGCGTGTTGAGCACCGACGGCGACAAGGCCGTGTACGACCTCACCTGGACGTGAGCGGGCCCTATACTCGGGCCATGTCTCGCCTCGCCCTCGTCGCCGCGCTGGCGCTCGCGCTGCCCACCCTGGCCCTCGCCGCCGGGGGACGCCCGCAGCTCCAGACGTATTTCCAGTCCAGCCTGAGCAGCGCCACCTACTCGCAGAAGACCTTCGCGCGCGTGGCGCGGAACTGGGCCCAGCCGGGCGCGAAGCAGGTTCCCGCGGTGGGCAAGAAGGCCATCGTCCAGGCGTTGCTCGGCCCGGACGGCAAGCTCGTCTCCAGTCAGGTGTTGATGGCGTCCGGCTCCAAGGCCTGGGACGCGGCGGCGCTCGCCGCGGTGAAGAAGGCCGCGCCGTTCGACCCGCTGCCGGCGGGCACCACGGCCCCGCTGGAGGTGCACTTCCACTTCGCGTGGGTCGCGGACAAGTAGCGCAGCGCCTACTCCAAGAGCCGCGTCCAGTCGCGCTCGTCCTCGAAGAGGCGCACGCCGAGCCGCACACACACCTCGCGGTGCGCCAATGCCGCGCGCCCGCCCACCCAGATGAGCTGCCCCCGAGGCATCGCGTCCACCAAGGCCGTCAGCGTGGACTCGAACGAAGCCCGGCCCTCGTCCTTTACGGAGGACAGGCCCACGAGGTCCGGGCGGATCCGCGTCACCACCCGCCCCAGGTCCGCGGCCGGCACCCGCTGCCCCAGCAGCGTCACCCGCACGCCCGCGTGGCGCAGGCGGAGGGCGGCGCCCAACAAGCCAATCTCGTGCTGCTCCTCCGGGAAGCATGAGAGCACCGCGTGACGACGCCCGCCCTTGGGCGCGCCGTGCAGCAGGCTCACCATGCGCATCCGCACCATCTGCGAGACCAGGTGCTCCTGCGCCACGGTCAGCAGGCCCGCGTGCCAGCGGTCACCCACTTCCAACTGCACGGGCGACAGCACCTCTTCATAGGCCTTGAGCGGCGGCAGCGCGGACAGCGCCTCGTCGAGGATCTCCGAGACGCGCGTCTGGTCATAGTCCTCGGCCGCCGACAGCATCGCGGCCTTCCACGCCTCCAGCTGCGCGCCGTTGACGGTGGGGCGGACTTCGCCCGGCGGGGGCTCCGCGGACAGCTCCGAGAGCAGGCGCGGCACCATGCGCGCCGCCTCGCTGATGGCCACGCCCTCATCCGTGAGCTGCTTCAAGCGCTTGAGCAGCGCCACGTCCCGCTCCGTGTAGACGCGGTAGCCCGAGGGCGTGCGCTCCGGGGTCAGGATGCCGTAGCGCCGCTCCCAGGCGCGGATCAACTCCACCCGGACGCCGGAGAGTTCGGCGGCGATGTGGATGCGGTAGGTGCGCTCTGCCATGGTGTGTGTCACCGCGGAGGTCGGAACGAGGCACTTCGCACGTGCGGCCAGAGAGCGACCCGCTCTTCCGCTGACTCCGCGTCCTGTACTCCCACCGGGATGAGGGTTTTGAGGTGCTCCCGAGCGCCCGGATCTCCTAGCACGACCTCGTGGGGAGCGCAGGCCTTCATCACCGCGCGGACCGCGGCGAGCGGGCGGGCCAGCGCCGCACCGAGTCCCAGCGCTCGGCCACGCCCCGGGCGCCCTCGATGCATCGCGTGAAGCCCTCCAGGTCCGTCACGCGCGCCAGCCGCGCCACCACGCCCTCCAGCCCCTCTTGGAATCGAGCCAGCGGCCCCGGCGCGTGAGGCTCACCCACCTCCACGAGCACGTCCGGGCGCTCGTCCTCGAAGAACGCGTAGCGGATTCCCATGGGCACACAGGTGACGTCCGCGGCCCGGGCCAGCAGCTCCACGCCGCGCCCCAGGCGCAGCGGCAGCACGCCGAAGGGACGGTGCTCCCCCTCGGGGAAGAGACACATCGTCGCGTGCGGCCCGCGCAGCAGCTTCCGCGCGTAGCGCAGCGAGCCGAGCGAGGACGCCGCATCCCCGCGACGGATGCTGAAGGCCCCCAGCCTCGCCAGGAAGCGGTAGCGGCGAAGGTTCTCCTCGTCCATGAGGCAGTAGCCGTCCCAGCCCGCCAGCTGGCAGAGCTGGTGCGCCACGAAGCCGTCCCACCAGTTGGCGTGGTTGAGATAGACGAGCCGGCCCTCCGGCCCCGTGGGCAGCGCGCCTCGCATCCACAGGCCCCGGAACGCGCCTCGAAACTTCCATCCGACGTAGCGGTCCAGCGCCCACCCGAGGGGCCCGCCCTTCGCCGCGCGAATCAAGCGGCCCGGGCCTCGCCGCGCGCCAGGGCGGTGAACAGCGCCACCCCCAGCGACACGAGCGCGCTCGTCAGCAGGAAGAACAGCACCTCTTCCAGCGGCACCGCCCCCACGTACCAACCCAAGTGGCGGCCCTCGCCAAACCGCCAGAGGCCCGTGGAGATGGCCAGGTGGTCCGCCACCGACAAGTACACGCCCACCCCGAACGCCGGAGGCAGCACCGCGCGAAGGACCGCTCCGGTGCGCGCGCCGTGGTGACGCCACAGGAAGAACAACTGCAACCCGATGACGGGAAGTCCCCACGCGAGCAGATGGATGAGATAGGCCCAGCGAGAACCCATCACGACGCCACCTCTCGTGAGACCCGGACACGAGGCTCGGGAGCGAGCACGCGCTCCAACCGGGCCCGTGCCCAGACCCCCACCAGCAGCGTCTGGAGCCCGAAGAACAGGTACTCCTCCACCGGCAGCCAGCCCAACCGAGGCCCCCAGATGCGCTCCGGCGCGAAGTCCCACAGCCCCCACTTCACGGCCGCGTTGTCCCACGGCGTCGTCGCCGCGTAGACGACGAGCAACAGCCACCCCAGCGGCAGGAGGAACCGCCACGAGAGCATGCGCCGCTCTCGCACGAGGAGCAGCGCCAGGGGCAAGACGACGAACAAGCCCAGGAAGCGCGCGTAGGTCATCCCGGTCCTCCGCTCGGCTCGGGCCACACGCGCTCCAGTCGGCCACCAGGGCGAAGCCGATACAGATGCCCGCGCCACATCACCGGGCCGGAGCGGCGCAGCGAGCACAGGAACGCGGCCAACAGCAGACACTCCCCCAGCAGCCAGTCCGTCCCCGCGCGCATGAGGCCGCCCGCGTCTCCTTCGGCTCGGGCCACGTCATCGCCTACCCAAGCCAACCGCCTCGACAGGCCCAGTCGAGCCAGCACCAGCAACGCCACCGCGCCCCCCAGCAGCGGCTCGCGCAGCGCCCCGGCGATGAGGAGCAGTGGCACCGTGGGCGTGAACAGGAGCGGCACGGAGGGGTACAGGTCGGGTCGATGCGACGCGAGCACGCGCATCCACCGCGTGAAGCGCGTCAGCGGTCCCCACCAGTCGGAGCTGGCCTCCAGCGGGACCACCGCCGGAGCGGCCGCCAGCGCCACCGTCAGGCCGTGCGCATGCAGTCGCCGAGACAGCTCCAGGTCCTCGCCCAGATGATCCGCCACGCTCCGCAGCGTCTCCACCGCCCGGGGAGACAACCCCAGCGCCTTGCCGCACACCGCCGGAGCGCCCACGCTCATGACGTGCAGCGCGCGGAAGCTGTGGTGCGTGTAGCGCAGCAGACCCGCGAGCGCCCGGGCCGACACGCCTCGGGGCGACACGGGCATGGGCGCGGCCGTGCTCAGCGCGGCCCCCGCGACCACGGGCGCGACCAATCCCTCCACCAGCGCGCCCGTCACCGCCACGTCCGCGTCCACCGCCACCACCACGCGCTCCCGCGTATCGAGCACCTCCAACGCGTGCAGCAGGTGGCCCACCTTGCGGTTGGGCGTGAGCGGCTCGCTCGGCAGCCACCGAACCCCCGGCGCCAGCCGAGGCCGATACGGCGAGATGACCACGTGCTCCAGCGGCCCCGCGTAGTCCACGGGCCGAGCGAGGTTCTCCAACTCCTGCCGCGTGGGCGCCTCCACCGGGCGCAGCAACAACACGGGCACGCGCGTGCGCTCCGCAACCGGCACGCGCCGCCCCAGGCGATGCCAGGTCACGACACTGAAGGCCGCCGCCACGCCCGCCCAGGACAGCGCCACCATTCCCAGCGCGCTCATGCGGCATGCTCCACGCGGGTGCGGAAGTGCGCCATCCAGCGAATGAAGGGCGAGTGGAAGCGACGAAAGTCCGCCACCTCTCCGAGCGAGTCCAACCCACCCTCACGCACTTCCAGACGCGCGTAGAACGGCGAGGACTCCAGCAACCGAGGCTCCCCCAGCGGCGCGGGCCCCGCCGCCAACCGCTCGGGGATGCGCAGGCCCCAGCTCGACACGTAGGTGGACCGCCGCTCCGACGAGAGCCCTCGCGCGCATGAGACCTCCGAGGCGGAGGCCGTCAGTCGCAGCGACGGGACGCGGCCCGGCAGGTGGTAGTCCACCACCGTCGAGTCCGCGCGGTGCGTCCGCGTCCAGTGCCACCCCGACAGGCGCTCACCGAGCAGCTCCTCGCCGTGGTTGGTGTCGTGATAGCCCAGGCCCTCCACCGCCACGCCCAACGTGTCCACCTCCAGGCGCGCGCGGGCCCGAGGCGCCACCGCGCGCCAGTAATGCGGCAACCCCGGCGCCAGCATCACCTCTTCGCCCGAGGGCGTCAGCGGCTCCAGCAGGAGGCGCGCACGCACCGGCCGGCCCCAGGGCGCGGTCCAGTCATCCACCTCCATGCGCACCGCGCCGTCCTCCGCGTAGGTGAGCGACGAGCGCCCGATGCTCAACTGGCGCGGCGCCTCGACACGCGCCTCCGGGTACTCGCTGAGCACCCACGCCTCGCGCGTCCCCTCGTGGTACAGCGCGAAGTTCACCGCGCTGTGCTCCACCGGGCGTCCACCGCGCCGCGCCGCCGCCGAGTACCGAGGCGAGAACAGCGACCCCAGCATGAAGATGCACACCGCGCTGAAGGGGCCCGCGCTGACGTCCGCGTAGAACCAGCGATAGGCCCCCGCCACCTCTGGCAACGGCGGCAAGGTGCATGGCTCGCTCATGTCTCCCTCCGCAAGTGCGCCAGGGCCATCTCCGCGGCGAAGCGCCCGGACAGCATGACGAGCGGCACCCCACCGCCTGGGTGCGTCCCACCTCCCGCGAAGAACAAGCCGGGAGTCCCCCCCCGAATGCGAGGACGCCGAAACGGACCGAACTTCCCGTGCGGCAGGAAGCCGTAGATGGAGCCACCGGGAGCACCCTGCTCCGCCAGGTCCACCGGGGTCCGCTGCCCCATGATGCGCGCGCGTCCGCGCAGCTCCGGGAAGTGCTGATGGAGCTTGTCGAACATCTGGGCCTTCACCCGCTCCGCGTTCAGCTCCCACGCGCGCGCGGCATGCTCGGCGGCCTCGGCGTCCTGAGGCAGCGGCGGCGCGTTCACCATGACGAACACGCCCGTGCGTCCCGGCGGCGCCATGGTGGCGTCCGTCGCGGAGGGGTTGCACAGGTACACCGTGGGGTCCGCCGCGAGCTGTCCGCGAAACAGCTCGGAGAACTCGCGAGCCGAATCCCCCCCGAAGAGCACCGTGTGGTGTGGCAGCGCCGGGCGTCCCTCCACCGCGAGGAGGAGCACGAAGCCGGAGAGCGCCAGGGGCTCGGACTCACGGCGCGCCGCGCTCAGCGGATCCGCGTTCACCACCACCGTGTCGAACGGCTCCGCGCTCCCGAGCGGCCCCACGCGGTAACCCTCCGCGTCTCGCGAGAAGCTGGCGCGCACACCCAACCGCACCGTGACGCCCTGACGGCGCACGGCCTGCCCCAGGGCCTCCACCAACGCACCAATGCCGCCGCGGACATGGTGCACCCCATAGGCGCGCTCGATGTGCGGGATGAGCGAGAACGCCGCGCTCGCCGCATAGGGTGAGGCGCCCGCGTAGGTGGCGAAGCGCCCCACGAACTGCTGGAGGTGGTGCGTCTTGAAGTGCTTCACCGCGAGGTCATGCAGCGTGGGCAGCTTCATCCCCGCCACCACCGCGCCCACGCCCCGTCGCGCCACGCGCGCCATGAAGCCGGCCAGTCCCTCGAAGGGCGCCTCCAGGTAGGGCTCGCCCGCGGCGCGCCAGATGCGCGCGGCCTCGTCGTAGAACGAGCGGACCCCGCGCCGCTCGCAAGGCCGCAGCTCGCCCGCGCTCCACGCCGTGCGCTCCAGGTCCTTGTGCGCCGTGAACCTGCACCCGTCCGAGAATCGGTAGGCGCACTGCGGCTCCAGCTCGATGAAGGGTGGCAAGAGGTCCACCGCGTCCAGCGCCGCGAACGTGCCGCGCACCAGCTCCGGCAACGTCAGCAACGTGGGGCCGGTGTCCAGCGTGAGCCCGTCGCACGTGAGCGCGCGAGCCTTGCCGCCCAGCGTCGCGCTGCCCTCGAAGAGCGTCACGGCGTGGCCCTCCTTCGCCAGCAGCCCCGCGGCGGTCAGCCCTCCGATTCCTCCCCCCACCACGGCGACGCGCGTTCGCTTCATGGTGGCGCCATCAGCCTTCCGTCCCCGTGCGCAACAGCGGCGTGCGCGCCGCCTCGGGGGACTCGGGCAGCACGGCCTGAGGGCGCACGAAGGTCAGTGCCGCCAGCGCGAGCTTCCGTCGCGTGGGCACGAACGCGCGGGCGCGGAAGACGTCGAAGTCCCTCGCCTCGATGTCGCGGAGGATGTCGCCGTAGATGGCGCCCATGAGCCGCACCATCCGCTGTGAGCCCACCCCTCGGAGGTAGCGCACGCCCGACGCCGCGCGCGCGTAATAGGCCCGAGCGCGACGAATCTGGAACCGCATGAAGTCGCGCCACCGCGCATCCACTTCGCCTCGGCGCAGGTCGTCCTCCGACAGGCCGAACGCGCGCAGCTCCTCGGCGGGCAGGTAGACACGACCGCGCTCCAGGTCCTCGCGCACGTCGCGCAGGATGTTGGTGAGCTGCATGGCGCGGCCCAGGTCCGCGGCCGGAGCCACCGCGCGCGCATCCTCGCCCCCGAGCACCGGCGTCAGCATCAGCCCCACCACGCCCGCCACCCGGTAGCAGTACAGGTCCAGCTGCTCCCACGTGTCATAGCGAGCGCGCGTCAGGTCCATCTCCATCCCGGAGATGAGGTCCTGGAAGGGCTGCTCCGGAATGCGGTAGCGCCGCACCGTGTGCCCGAGTGCGGCGAACTCGCCCGCGTCCCAAGGCGCGCGGGCGTCCCCTCCGCGCGAGCGCCCGGTCAGCGCTCCCCACTCGGGAGAGGCCAGCTCCGGCAGGGCCGCATACAGCTCGCGAACACGCCACCGCGCCGTCGCCAGGCGAAGGGCCAGGTCGCCCCCCTCCCCCGCATCGCCATCCACCAGGTCATCGAGCCTTCGGCAGAAGGCATACAGCGCGAAGGCCGCCTTCCGACGCGCCCCGAAGAGCAGATACGAGGCGAAGTAGAAGCTCTTCGCGTGATGGCGAGTCACCTGCTTCGCCAACCCGTACCCCCGCGCGATGAGCGGCGCATCGTTCCGAGCGGGCGTCATGCGGTGGCCTCCGAGAACGACTCCGTCGCATGCGCTGCCGGCCGGGGCACGAGCCCCGCGGTGCGCGCCCAATCCCCCAGTCGCTCGGTGACGAGCCGCGCGGAGATGAGCACCGTGGGCAACCCCGTGCCCGGCTGCGTGGACGCCCCCACGAAGAAGAGGTTGCGCACGCGCGCGTCCTGGTTCGCGGGACGGAAGGGACCAATCTGCATGAAGTTCTGCGCCAGCCCGAAGGCGCTGCCGCGCGCCAGATTGAACGTGCCGGCCCAATCGTCCGGCGTGAAGACGCGCTCCACGGCGATGTCTCGCTCCAGGTCGGGGATCCCCAGCTCCGCCAGGCGCTGGAACACCTTGGCGCGCACGCGCGGCCCTTCTTCGCGCCAGCTCAGGCTCGCGTGTTGATGTGGCACGGGCACCAGGACGTAGAGCGCGTCGCGGCCGGGCGGCGCGAGCCCCGGGTCCGTCCGAGTGGGCACGTTGACGTAGAAGCTCGGGTCCTCCGGCACACGGAAGCGCTCGAAGATGTCCTCGAACGAACCTCGGTAGTCCCGACCGAACACGACGTTGTGGTGCAGGAGCCCTGGCACTCGCCGCTTCAAGCCCAGGTAGAGGAGGTAGGCGCTCGACGTGAAGCGCAGCGAGGTGCGCCGCTTCAGCGGGGCGGCCTTCGGGTCCAGCAATGACTCGTAGGCATAGGGCAGGTCCGCGTTGCACAGCACCGCGTCCGCGCGAATCACTTCGCCGCCCGCCAACCGCACGCCCGTGGCACGGCCGCCCTCCGTGAGGATGCGCTCCACGGGCGCGCCATAGCGGAAGCGCACACCCTCCTCGCGCCCCAGCCGCTCCAGCGCGCGGGGAATGGCATACAGCCCGCCCTGGGGAAACCAGATGCCCACGCCCAGCTCCGTGAAGGGCAGCAGGCCGTACACGGCGGGAGACGCGTACGGGGACACGCCCAGGTACATCGTCTGGAAGGTCATCGCCGCGCGCAGCCGCTCGTCGCGGAAGAAGCGCGCCACGTCCGAGTACATGCGGCGGTGCGCGCGCACGCGGAAGAGGCTCGCCAGCACGCGGGGCGACAGATAGTCCGTGAGCCCCGCGTAGTTGCGGCCCACCAGCCGGTCCAGGCTGATGCGGTACTGCTCACGGCCCTGGGCCAGGAAGGCCAGGTAGCGCTGGTAGCTGCCGGGCTCCACGCGCTCCAGCTCGCGTCCCATGGCGCACAGCTCGGAGGTGAACGTGATGTGCGAGCCGTCGCGGAAGTGCACGCGGTAGTTCGGATCGCACCGCAGGAGCGTCAGGTAGTCCTCGATCCGCCGGCCAAGCGCGCGGAAGGTCTCCTCGAACACCTCCGGCATCAACACGATGGTGGGGCCGATGTCCCACGTGAAGCCGTCCACCCGAAGCTGGTTGCAGCGCCCGCCGGGCCCCGCTGTCTTCTCCAGAACCTGGACGTCGAAGCCCTGGTGCGCGAGCCGCGCCGCCGCGGCCAGCCCGCCCACGCCCGCGCCCACCACCACCACGCTCGGCCTGTGGGGTCCGCTCATGACGTCCTCACGCGGCCCGGTACGTCAGCCGCTCGATGAGCGCGTCCAGCCGCTCGCGCATGCCTTGAGGATTGGGGAGCCCCCGGAGCGCACGACGCGCGGCGCGAGAGCACTGCTCCACCCGCCGCTCACACGCGGCACGGCCCCCATGGAACTCCACCAGCGCCCGGGCCCGAGCCACCGCGGCGGCGTCCTTCTCTTCCGCGGGCAGCGACCACAGGGCATCCAGCTCGGCGCGGCCCTCGGGCGAGGCGCGCGTGTACGCGGCCAGCACCGGGAAGGTGCGCTTGCCTTGGACGAAGTCGCTGTCGCAGGACTTGCCCGCCACGCCCGAGTCGCCGAAGAGGCCCAGCAGGTCGTCGCGGAGCTGGTAGGCCAGCCCCACGTGGCGCCCCACGCGCTCCAGTCCTTCCGTCAGCGCCTCGTCGCCACCCGCGAGCATGGCCCCGCACACCAACGGCGCGCAGAAGCCGTAGCGCGCCGTCTTCAAGTGCGCCACCCGCAGCGCCTGGAACAGCGTCACCTCGGACAGCGGCGCGCGCGACACCTCCAGGTCCAGGAACTGTCCCGCCGCGGTGTGCCGGCACACGCCCAGGTAGTAGCGCGCCACGTCCATGACGCCGGGCAGCCCACACTCGAGCAGCGCCTCCAGTGCCCGCGCGAAGAGGTGGTCCCCCATCACCACCGCCAGGTCCTCGCCCGCGCGCCCCGCCGCCAGCATCGAGTGCAGCGCGGGCCCACCTCGGCGCGTCGCCGCCTGGTCCGCCACATCGTCATGGATGAGCAGGAACGTGTGCAGCAGCTCCAGGCCCGCCGCGAAGCGCCACAGCTCCGGCGGCACCCCCGAGGTGCCCCGAGCCAGCCCATAGCCCGCCAGCACCAACGCGGGCCGCAGCCGCTTCGCCGGCCGCAGGGCATAGGCCCTCGCGCGCGCCCTCGCCTGGGTCCAGCGCTCGTCCAGGCCCACCTCGTCCGGCAGCTCGAACAGCTCCGCCAACGAGGACTCCACCTGCCCCTGCACGCACTTCAGCCACGCCTGTTCGAGCGACGGCGCTTCACCCGCCGACTGCGCGTTGGGAGGCACGGGGGCCATGCGGCGGACCTCACGGAAGAGAGGACGGACTGCGGCCTTCACCCCAGAGGTAGCGTTTGCGTCTAGCGCTTGTCAAGACTATGTCCAATGTTTGTTTCAACCCTGTACAGAGGAGTGCCCCGATGAAGACGTGGCTGGCTGGCGTGCTCTCGGCGACCCTGGCGGCGGGAGGAGTCCCTGTCTCGGGCCCCCGGGACGCGACGTTGCGCGGTTCGAGCGGGGCGGAGGTGAAGCTGTCCCGCTGGCGAGGCAAGCCGGTCATCCTCTTCTACGAGGACCGGGACTCCACCACGCTCAACGCGGCCTTGAAGGAAGAGCTGTTCGCCAAGGGCCGCGAGCACGGGCTCTTGAGCGCCGCGTGGGTGGTGGCGGTCGCGAACCTCCAGCGCTACGACTTCTTCCCCGCTCGGCAGATCGCCCTCTCCTACGTGCGCGACGAGGAGAAGAAGGTCGGAATCCCCATCCTCGTGGACCTGGACGGGACGCTGGGCCGGGCGCCGTGGGAGCTGCCCACCAAGACCTCCAACGTGCTGCTCCTGGACGCCACCGGCGCCGTCGTCTTCCAGCACGCCGGGCGGATGAAGCCCGAGGAGCGCGCGGCCTTCTTCGTCCAGCTCGGCACCTTGGTGGGGCAGGACCTGGGACAGCCCGCGCCAGGACCCACCCCGTGAAGGTCGCCGTCACCGGCGCGAGCGGCTTCCTGGGCGCTCGACTTGTTCAGCGTTTGTGCGAGGTGGGGCATGAGGTCCACGTCCTCTCGCGCAACCTTGAACGAACCCTGGCCAGTCTTCCGGCAGGCGTCACGGGGACCTGCTGGGTGGGGCCGGAGGTGCCTGAAGGCGCGCTGGTGGGAGCGGAGGCCGTGGTGCATCTGGCCGGTGAGCCGGTGGATCAACGGTGGACGCACGAGGCGAAGCAGCGCATCCACGACAGCCGCGTGTTCGGCACGCGGGCCGTGGTGGACGCGATGGTGCGCGGGGGGACGGCGCGGCGGTTCGTGTCGGCGTCCGCGGTGGGCTACTACGGCGGCGCGCGGGAGGCACAGCCGCTGACCGAGTCCCATGCTCCGGGCGACGACTTCCTCGCGCGCGTGTGTCAGGCCTGGGAGACGGAGGCCCTGCGGGCGCGAGCCACGGGCGTGGCCACCGCGGTGCTGCGCATCGGCGTGGTGCTGCACCCCTCGGGCGGCGCGCTGCATCGGATGCTGCCGCTGTTCCGCGTGGGGGCGGGCGGGCGCGTGGGCTCAGGGTTGCAGTACGTGAGCTGGGTGCACCGCGAGGACCTCGTGGAGCTGCTGCGATTCACCCTAGAGCATCCGGAGCTGGAGGGCGCGCTCAACGCCACGTCCCCCGTGCCCGTGACGAACACCGAGTTCGCGCATGCGCTGGGCCGCGTGATGGAGCGCCCGTCCGGAATGCACGTGCCGGGCATCGTGCTCAAGGCCCGCTTCGGAGAGATGGCGCGCGTGGTGCTGGAGGGCCAGCGGGTGCTGCCGGCGCGCGCGCTGGAAGCAGGCTTCGTCTTTCAACACCCCGAGCTGGAAGCCGCGCTGAGGGACCTGCTGGGACCGGCCGCGCTCGCATAGGGTTGTCCGCGCATGGACGCGAAGCGCACCCCGGTCATCGACGGCGACACGGCGACGTTCCTCTGGCGCGGGCGCGGCGGCGTGCGCGTGCACGGCGACTTCCAGGACTGGCAGGGCGAGCCTCTTCCCCTGGAGCGCGTGGGCCCCAACCTGTGGGCGCGAACGCTGACGCTGCCTCGGGATGCCTACGTGGAGTATGCGCTCTTCGACGCGCACGGCCGCCGCGTGAGGGATCCGCTCAACCCCCGCGTCTCGGACAACGGCTTCGGCGACGAGAACCACTGCTTCTACATGCCCGAGGGCGGCCCCACGCCGTTCGCGCGGCGACTCCCCGGCGTGCCGCGCGGACAGCTGACTCGGCACACGGTGGAGACGGGGGACCAGGCCGTGGGCGCGCGCCGCGCGGTGACGCTCTACGCGCCACCCGTGACAGGCCCCGTACCGTTGGTGGTGGTGCTGGATGGAGAGGATTACCTGCGGCGCGCGCGGCTGCCCGTGCTGGTGGACAACCTCATCGCGCAGCAGCGCATGCGTCCCGTGGCGCTGGCCTTCGTCTCCAACGGCGCCGAGGCCCGCACGCCCGAGTACACGTGCAGCGAGGCCACCGTGCGCTTCCTGCTCAACGCCGTGCTCCCCCTGGCGCGGCGCGAGCTGCCCCTCCTGGATGAGCGCGCGCATCCGGGAGCCCACGCGGTGCTCGGCGCGTCCTATGGCGGCCTCATGGCCCTCTTCGCCGCCCAGCGCGCGCCGGAGGTCTTCGGTCACGTGCTGGCGCAGTCCGGCGCGTACGCACTGGATGGCTGGGACTTCGTCGTCTTCGAGCTGGCCCGGCGCCCCCACCAGCGCCCCCTCTCCGTCTGGATGGACTGCGGCGGCTTCGAGGGGCTCCTGGAGGGCAACCGACGCATCGCGCCGCTGCTGACCTCGGCCGGTCACCGGGTGGCGCTCCGGGAGTACAGCGGCGGCCACAACTATCCTGCCTGGCGGGACGACCTCCCCCACGGGCTGGCGTTTATTTTCCCACATCCACCCACTTCCCGTTCGGAATGAAGCAACCTGGACGAGGGCAGGTGCGATAACCACCGTGGGCCATCCTGGGGCGATCACCGCCTCGGGCTTTCCCGCCCGGAGTCCCGCCATGTCCCGCGTCGATGGTGGCAACCGCCCCCCCTCCTCGTCGAGGCGCCCGGAAACGGAGCGCCCCGAGCGGGGTGACGTGTCGCGCGAGAAGAAGCCCGAGGCACCGGCCGCGCGGCCCACCGGCGCCAAGTCCCAGGCGCCCACCGGCGCCAAGTCCCAGGCGCCCACCGGCGCCCAGTCCAAAGAAGTGATGTCGAACCAGACGATGCGTCCCTTTCAAGGGCGGAGCGACTTCGAACCCGCCCGCCCCACCGCGCGGCCCACGCCGCCGGCCCGTCCCGCCATCTCTCCGGCGGACGCCGAATCCATTGCCCAGGCCGACGCGGAGCTGGGCCTCCTCGAAGAGTTCCCGGACCAGGACGCGCAGGGCGGTCTGGCGTCCGCGATGCTGCACGCGCACTCGGATGCGCCGGTGTCGCAGAACCGCATCGTGGAGCGGCTGAAGCAGGACGGTCGCCTGGAGGCCCTCTTCGGCGAGGTGTTCCGCGACGGCAATCCCTACGTGGAGCAGCCGCACCGCAAGGCCATCGTGCGCGCGCTCGACACGGCGATGGAGCGCGGCACCGTCACGACGGACGACATCAAGGCCTTCGCGCGTGGTGCCTACGCTCAGGAGTGGCGCGAGATTGGCGCCGCGCTCGGCGGCACGGCGCAGCCCGCGAAGGTGAAGTAGCAGCGCCCGCGGTTACCGCGCCACCATCGGGAGCCGCCGCACCAGCGCGCTCCGCACGGCCTGCGTGACCGCGTCCGCGTCCGCGCTGAGCTCCTCGGGCATCCAGAAGTAGAGCACCCGCTCCTCCACCTCCACCTGGGACCGCACGCAGCGCAGTCCGTCGATCTCCGCGCGCTCCGGGCTCTCGGGCAGGCACTGCTTGCACAGGCAGGGCAGCGGCGCGCCCGTCCCATGCGCGGTGAGGTTGATGGCGGGGCGCGAGCCCTTCGCGGCCTGCAGCAGGCTCGCGGCGTCCTCGGCGGTCAGCGCGCGCGGCGTCTGGAGCGACATGCCCAGGGCGCCCTTCGCGGCCTGGATTCCCTTGCCGGATGCGAAGCGGATGCTCGGGATGAGCGAGGTGACGTCGGTGATGGGGATGCGGTTGGCTGATGAGCGCCAGCCATCGTCATCCTGCTCGGGTGAGCGCAGCACGGCCACCAGCCACAGCGCCTCGTCCGGCGGACGCACCGTCACGAGGAACAGGTTCCCGCCCGCTTCGAGCGGCTCCAAGGCGCGGCTGTTGCTGCGGTAGACGTCCAGCGGCAGCACGTCGCCGGGGGAGAGGCCCGCCGCCTGCTTCTCGAAGATGGCCTTGCTGATGATGGCCAGCATGTCAGGCATGTCGCGGACTCTAGCAGGAGGCATAGAGTCCGCGCGGATGCCCGACCTGGACCCCGCCCTGGTGCGGCTGCTCGACGAGGATGCGCAGGTGCGCCGCGACGCGGTCGACGCCGTGGACCTCACGTCCTCCCCGGGCCGATATGCCCTGCGACAGGCCCTGCTGACGGACGAGGACGCCCAGGTGCGCGCGGCGGCGGCGCATCGGCTGGGGGACGCACGCGACGCGCGCTTCATCCCCGCCCTGCTCGAGTCCCTGCGCGACGCCATGCCCAGCGTGCGTGATCGCTCATGGCGCGCGCTGGCGAGGCTCGGGGCGGAGGCGCTGCTGCCCCCAGCCCGCCGCGCGGCCCGCGAGGAGTCCGTGTGGTGGGTGCGCCGCGCGGCCGTGCGCGCCGCCGCGTCGCTCGCCCACCCCGAGGCGTTGGAGGTGCTGCTGATCGCCCTGGAGGACCCCTTCTGGCGCGTGCGTCACGCGGCGGTGCAGGCGTTGGGGTGGCTCGGCGCGGAGGACGCGCGAGTCCGGGAGCGCGTCCAGCAGGCGGCGGAACAGACGCCCCAGGGCCCGCTGCGCTCGGCGGCCACCTACCTGGAAGGCGTGTGGCGCGAGGCCGCGTCCCGCGCGTAAGGCCTGCTTAAGACTCCTCCCCGATAAGCGCACGGTCGCGACCCATGAAGGGCGCGGCTGCGCGTGGCGCGTCGTCACGCCGGGAGGAATCGGGATGAGCAACCCAGTCAGGAACGACACGCCCCCCATCGATGCCACGCGGCGCAAGATCCTCCGAGGCATCGGGCTGGCGCTGGCCGCCGCTCCCCTGGGGCGCCTCCTCGCCGCCTGCGGAGAGGGCACCACCCCCACCGAGCCGCTGTCGGACGCGGGCACGCTCCTGGACTCCGGAGTCCCCGCTGAAAACTGGGCCACCGGCGGCACGGCGGTCATGCGCGGCGGCTATCCAGATCCGTTCGCGTCTGGCATTGGCAGCACGTGCAAGCTGACGTGCGAGGCGACGCTGGGCCCCTGCTACGCGCGGACGCTGGAGCGCCAGGACATCAGCGAGGGCCATGACGGCCTCCCGGTGCGTCTGGCCTTCCTCATCGTGGACGAGACGTGCAAGCCCATCCCGAACGCCAGCGTGGACATCTGGCACGCCGCGCCCGAGGGTCTCTACTCGGGAGACGACGCGAGCACGTTCTGCACCTCGGCGGACGCGAAGGCCGTGGCCGCGCGCTGGTTCCGAGGCGTGCAGACCACGGACGCGAACGGACGCGTGCAGTTCGATACGTGCTTCCCCGGCTGGTACAGCAGCCGCACCATCCACATCCACTTCACGGTGCGACTCAACGGCCAGGAGTACGTGACGTCGCAGCTCTTCTTCGACGACGCGCTGGACGACGACATCGTCAACACGCAGCCGCTGTACAACGCGCGCGGTCCTCGTGACACGACGAACGCGCACGACAACGTCGTCTCGGCGGACTCCGTCGTGGACTACCTGTTCCAGACGCAGCGCATGCCGGACGGCGCGATGCTCGCGTGGAAGACGCTCGTCATCCGCTCCTCGCTCGACGCCGCGCGGTGCCAGGTGCCGGGTGGCAGCGGCGGCGGTCCGGGTGGACCGGGCGGCGATGGCGGCATGGGTCCTCCGCCGGGCTTCGACGGCGGCATGGGCCCGCCGCCTCCGTGACTCAGGGAGGGCCGAACGTCTCCTCCAGGAACTGGCGCATGAAGGCGGGACGCCGCGCGGCGGTGTCCCGCATCCGCTCGAGGCTCCCCTCCCACTCCGTCAGCGAGGCGGGATAGCTCCAGCGCTGGATGTGCTCGGCCATCTCCGGCGCCAGCTGTCCCGCCACCGCGTCGATGGCCGCGACGACGCGCTCGGGCGCGAAGGTGTGGTCCAGGTGCCAGCGGAAGCGCGCGGCGAACCGCGCCCGGAAGTCCGGTGACGCCATCAGCTTGCGAGGCAGCACCACGGAAGGCTCCGACAACGACGGTTCCGACAGCAGCCGCGTCAGCGTGTCGTCCTCGGGGCCCGTGAGCAGCGCCGAGTCCAGGTCGTACACCATCCAGCGCCAGCGCCCGTCCTGCGCCGCGGGCGCGCCCGCCACGAGCTTGCCGCTGTACCGCCACATCCGGACGTTGTTGTCCGGCCAGTCCGTGTTCGCGAAGTAGATCTCCGCGATGAGGTAGTCGATGAAGTCGTCCACGTCCACGCGGGCCTGGACGTAGGCATACGACGCCGGCACCGCGAGGTCGTGGGTGCGCACGTATTCGAGCAGGTCCTGGTACGCCTGCGCGTCGCTCTCCGCGCCCACGTCCAGCAGGCCGCCCGCGCCCTCCAAAATGGTGACCTTCTTGCGGTCCACCGCGTAGTGCCCGCTCAGGTAGTACTCGTCATAGCGCTCGCGCAGCTCATGCAGGCCCCAGTACTCGCCGTTGATGAACACCAGCGCGGGGCGGCACGCCTGGAGCGTCAGCGCCGTCTCGCGCAAGAGCCCCTGGAGCACGCAGTCCTTCAGCTTCGTGGCGACCTGGTCCTGCCCCGACGTGCGCAAGAGCAGCCGCTTGAAGTCCCGCACGTTCAGGCCCGGAAACAGCGCGCCGGAGAACCACTCCGGGCCGTAGTCCTCCTTCGCGTACAGGCGCAGGCTCTTCTGCGCCAGCACCGCGCTGCCTGACCCGTGGATGCGCACGCCCGCCGGCTGCGCGAGCCCGGGCGCGCCATCCGCCTCGAACCACTCGACGGAGACGGGCCGCTCCCAGTCCTTGCCGTCCTGCATGTAGTTGCCCGTGTTCCAGCTCAGCGAGCCGTCCTCGGGAGAGTCCTGGTGCAGGTTCCCCGGCACGTAGATGCCCATGGCGTCGCCGAACAGGTTCGCGGCCTCCGTCACCAGCGAGACCACCGGCAGCGTGTACGGCTCGCGGCCCAGCAGGTACGTGCGCGTCCAACCCGGGCCCACGGGCGTCGCTCCGTCGAACGCCTGCGCGCGGATGACGTGGGCCAGCGACACCGACCCTTGAGGTGCCTTCCAGCCCCAGTTGTCCGGTGCCTCCGGCGCCGTGGTCGGGATGGCGGAGAGGGGCGCGGTGCCCTGGCGCCCCAGCAGCACGAGCGGCCCCGAGTACAGCGGCGACGCCGGCGTTGGCACCGAGCCATCCACCGTGTAGCGCGTCGTCGTGGTGGCCGAGGTGGGCAGCGTCAGCAGCGTCTCGGGCTGGTACAGGCTCGCCGCGTCCAGGAGGTCCAACGGACGCAGCTCCACGTGGGCACGGCCCACCTCACCCGAGACGTGCGAGGCCACCACCTCCACCTCGCGGGCGCTCACGTCGGGCCACCACGGCAGGCTCCACTGCCCACCCTCCACGTCCGCCCGCCCCAGGCGCACGCTGTCCACGAAGACCTCCACCGTCAGCGCGCCCACGTCGCCGCGCACGGCGCCCCACAAGACGTGCCGCGCGTTGTCCATCCCCTCCAAGGTCACCGCGGGCAGCTCCTGCTCGACCCGGCCCTCGTCCGCCGACTCCACCATCGGAGGCGAGCCGTGGCAGGCGGACAGCCACAGCCCCAGACACGCCAGCAAGGCTGGCGAACGCACCGCACGCAACGGGAGCCCAGGAGGAGAGAACGAGGAGCGCATCCGTTCCCTCTACAGCAGATAGTTTGTGTTCACACCACCTAGTTCGAGGGGGCGCTCGCACCCTCGTCCGGCCATGAACTCCCGAGGGGACGGAGCCCCGGCGTGGAGGGCGGGCGGTGTCTAGAATGCCGCGATGTCCACCCGAGAACCCACCCCGCCCGACCTCCTCGCGCCTGACCTCGGGAACGAGGATCCAGCGGTGGTGACGGCGAGGCTGGAGGCCACGCCCGCCTCCGAGGTGAGCGCGCGGGAGCTGGTGGAGTGGCTGGGAGACCCCCACGAACCACTCCGCGAACTGGCGCGCCGTCGCCTGCGGGAGCGGAAGGACCTGGACGCGCTCCGGCTCGCGCTGCGCTGGCTGGATGAGCCTCGGGTGCCCCACGCCGCGCAGGCCGCCTATTCCCTGATGGAGCGCGCGCCCGTGGAGGACGTGGTGCTCGCCACGCGAGTGCTGGACGAGCCCCCACGCCCCGGAGCGGTGGCGTGGGCCACGCGCGTGGCGGCGCGTCGGGCCCATCCCGAGCTGCTGGCCCGGAGCCGAGCCCTCGCGCGACACCCGGAGCCCTCCATCCGTCGCGCCGCGCTGTCGGGCCTCGCCGCGGATCCCTCCAGCCGGGAGGTGCTGCTCGCCGCGCTCGAGGACCCCGAAGCGGCCGTGCGCGAGGAGGTCCTGGCCGCCTGGGAGCGAAGGCCCCCCGCGCGCGCCGCCGCCGAAGCGTTCGCCCAGGCGCTGGTGAGCTTCGCGCCGAAGGCCCGCTCCACGCGAGAGCGCCGCGCGGTGGCCACCGCCGCGGTCCTGCTGAACGATGAGGCCCTGCTCAATCAGGCCTCACGAGACGAGGACCCCTCCGTGCGCGCCGTGGCGCTGGCGGCGAGAGCCCGACACGGGAACCTCTCCGCCGAGGAGCGCGCCCAGGCCGAACGCGACGAGGATCCCTGGATCCGCCTGGCGGTGTTGGACCTCGCCAGCGCTCGGCGGGCCTGCGTGGAAGACCTCGACCCGAGCGTCCGGCGCGCCGCGCTCGACCTCTGGGTCGCCTGGAATCGCGAGCCCTCCGACGACGACTCACCCGAGTCGCAAGACGTGGCGCTCGCCTGCGCGCAATCACCGGACCCGTGGGTGCGTGCCCGCGCGTGCGACCTGCTCGACCCCGCCCGAGCGCCGGAGGAGCTGCACGTGCTGCTGCGGCTGACGCACGACACCTCGCCCATGGCGCGCGCCGCCGCGGCCTCCGTGCTGGAGTCGTGCGACACGCTCGACGCGCGCCTCGACACGGTGGAGGCCGCTGACCTCCAGCCCGCCGTCTGGACCTGGCGCCTGCGCCACGCCGATGACGCCGCCCTTCAACGCCTGAGCGCCGCACTGGACAGCGCCGCCTCGACGGACGCCCTCACCGCGCACCTCGAAGCCCTCACGCTCGTCTTCCCCGACGACGCCCTCGCCGCCGCGCCGTCCGTCGCGCGCCACCGCCCCACGCCCGCGCCCAAGCGCCCGCGAGCCCCCGCGACGCCTCGCCCCCGGCCCGAAGCCCACTCCTCGTCGCGCCCCCTCGGCACCACCGGCCTGCGCGTCTCGCCGCTCGTGCTCTCGGGCGCGAACCTCACCACGCCCGAGCCCTTCTTCGAGGCCCGGGACGCGGGCGTGAACGCCTTCTTCTGGGAGCCCCGCTACACCGCCCTCACGCGGTTCCTCCGCGCCCAGCGCGACCGGAGGAACGAGTTGGTGGTGGTCGCCGGCACGTACCACGCGGGAGAGGCCGCCCTCCGCCGCGATGTGGAGTCCGCGCTGCGGCGGCTGCGCACGACGTCCCTGGATGTCTTCCTGCTGTTCTGGGTTCGTTCGCCGGAGCGCCTCTCCGACGAAGACTTCGCGGCGCTGGAGCGGCTGCGCGCCGAGGGGAAGGTCCGCGCGTTCGGCTTCTCCACGCACCTGCGCGACCTGGCGCGCGAGGCCCTCCACCGCGCGCCCTGGCCCGTCGTGATGACCCGGCACAGCGCCGCGCACCCCGGCGCGGAGGCCGCGTTCCTGCCCGAGGCCCAGGCCCGAGGCACCGGCGTGCTCACCTTCAGCACCACCTGCTACGGCCGCCTGCTGCGCCCCACGCCCGAAGTCACACCCGACGCGGTGCTGCCCTCGGCGGTGGACTGCTACCGCTACTCCCTCTCGCAGCCCGGCGTGAGCGCCAGCCTCACCGCGCCGCGAAGCTGGAGCGAGCTGCGGCACAACCTGGAGGTGCTCGCCCGCCCGAGGATGGAACCCGACGCCCTGCCTGCCATGCGGGCCCATGGGGAGCGCGTGAGAGCCCGCGAGCGAGAGCTGGACGCACGGGTGCGCCGAGCGCCAGGCGGCCCGCGCGATGCCCTGCTCGCCCTGCTGGAAGAGGGCGAAGGGGTGTGATGGAATCCGGGGCGCTCCTGGGGCCGCGTGCAGCCAGCCTTCCGTCCGCGATGTCACGTCGCGGCTGCCGTTGATTCCCATTGAAGAATGACGCGGTACGAGGTCCGCCTTGCGGGCTTCCTCGACCTCGTCCGCCTCTGCCGTGCAGGTGGCGGCGGTCCCAGGAGCCGCGGTTTCCCGCCCTGGAGCCCTGGCACATGAACCTGGTTGGCCTCCTCCTGGAGCTCAAGCCACTGATGAAGGACCCCGAGGCCAGCTTCGACGCCATCGTCGAGCTGCTCGAGCGAAACCAGGGTCTCGCCGAGTACGAGGTGGCCCGCTTCTTCGTCGCGCGCGCCTGGAAGGACCCGGTCGAAGGCCGCGTGCGAAGCCCGGACGCGCGTGAGCGCCTGCGGGCCGCGCGCCTGATTCCCCTCTTGTTCGATCGCACCAGCGCCGCGCGGCTCGTGCGCCGGATGGTGAAGGATGCGGACGCGCGGGTGTCGGCGTCGGCGAGAGCCGCGGTGCGCAAGCTGGGGCTCGCGGACGTGTCGCTCCCGGACTCGCGCGAGGAGCCGCCGAGCCACCCGAGACCCACCGCCATCGGAGGCTGGAACCCCACGGGCTGGAGCTTCGGGCTCTACCCCGAGATGACCCAGGCCGCGCGCAAGCGTCCTCCTCCCGTCACCGAGGCACTGCCCTCGCTGCGCACGCGCGAGGACGTGGCGAAGCTCCTGGGCCTGGGGACGGGCGACCTCGACGCGCTGATGCGCCCGGGAACCCAGTCGGGCTCGGGCTACGTGGAGTTCGAGGTCCCCAAGCGCTCCGGTGGTGTGCGTCGCCTGAGCGCGCCGCGCCCCAAGCTGAAGGCCGCGCAGCGCACGCTCTTGGAACAGGTGCTCGCGCGAATGCCGGCCCACCCCGCCGCGCACGGCTTCGTGTCGGGCCGCTCCACCGTCACGAACGCCGAGCCGCACGTCGGCGCCACGGTGGTGGTGCGCGTGGACCTGGAGGACTTCTTCCCCTCGGTGCACTTCCGCCGCGTGAAGGGCCTCTTCGAAGCGCATGGCTACGGCGAGGAGGTCGCGACCACGCTGGCGGGCCTCACCACCTACCGCGCGAAGCTGCCGGACGGCACGGTCGCGTGGCCCGGCGTGCTGCCACAGGGCGCGCCCACGTCTCCGACCATCGCCAACCTCGTGTGCCGCCGCATGGACGCGCGCCTCACCGCGCTGGCCGCGAAGGTCGGCGCCGCGTACACGCGCTACGCGGATGACTTGTCCTTCTCCTTCCGCCAGCCGCCCGAGCGCCTGGGCCGCTTCTTCTGGTGGGTGAACGCCATCCTCCAGCAGGAGGGCTTCGCGGAGAACGGACCCAAGCGCCGGGTGATGCGCCAGGGCGGACGCCAGCGCGTGACGGGCCTCACCGTCAACGAGCGCGTGTCCATCCCGCGCGATGAGCGCCGCCGCTTCAAGGCCATCCTGGCCAACTGCCGCAAGCACGGCGTGGACTCGCAGGCCCGAGGGCGGCCGGACTTCAAGCGCTGGCTGGAGGGCTACGCGGCCTATGTCCGCATGGTGCACCCCGAGCTGGGCGAGGCCTGGCAGCGCGAGGTGAAGGAGCTGCTCGCCACATGAGTGACGACGCGAAGTGGATCGCGCGGGTGGCCGCCGAGCCCGCGAACAACGCACTCCGGCTGGCCCACGCGCAGACGCTGCGCGAGACGGACGCGCCCCGCGCGGAGTTCATCCAGGCGCAGGTGGCGCTCACCGGCAAGCTGGACCCCGCGAGCCGCCGCACGCTGAACCGAAGGGCCGAGGCGCTCCTGGCCCACCACCACCGCGCCTGGAGCGAGCCCCTGCGCAAGCACGGCATCCAGCGCTGTGACTTCACGCGCGGCTACGTCGAGTCGCTCTCACTCTCGGAAGACCTGCTGGCGAGGCACGGCGAAGCGCTGTTCACGCACGAGCCCGTGCGACAGGTGACGCTGGAGACGCGCGATGGGAAGTCGCTCGCCGAAGCCGCGGCGCAGCCCTGGTTCGAGCAAGTCTCCTGGCTGCGCCTCCAAGGCCCAGGCGCGGAGGCCGCCGCCGAGGCATTGGCGGCCGCGCCCCACGTCGGGAAGCTGGAAGTGCTCTCCTTCCGCGCGCCATCCGAAGGAGGCGTCGCGGCCGTGGTGAAGAGCACCACGCTGACGGGCCTGCGCGTCCTCAGCCTGTCGCTGGAAGAGGCGGACCCCGAAGTGCTGGCCCAGGCGTTCGCGGGGAATCGGCTCGCCCTGAAGCGACTCTTCCTCTCCGGCGCGCGCATCGGCGACGAGGGCGCGGAAGGGCTCTCGAAGTGCAAGACCCTGGGCACGCTGGAGCAGCTCGCGTTGAACCGGAACGAGCTGAGTGACGAGGGCGCGGCGGCGCTGGCGCGGAGCAAGGGGCTGAACGCCCTGGAGCGCCTGGAGCTGTCTGGCAATGACCTGAGCGAGGAAGGCGCGCTGGCCTTCAAGTCACCCAAGGCGCTGCCCAACTTGAAACGTCTGGAGTTGAAGGAGATGGGCCTGAGCGACAGCGATGTGGAGCCGCTGCTGCGCCGGCTGGGTAAAGGCCTCAGGCTCTGAGCCCGCGCACCGGGCGAGCGAGCCTCATCCGTGCGAGCCTTGACGCTTCTTCACTTTGATTTCGTTGCGACGGGCGAGCCGCCCGTGAGTATTGGAGTCCATGGATACCGCGCTGCGCTTCGTCCTGTTCGTGCTCGTCATCGGCGTCATCACGGTGTTCTCACACATCTACCTGTACCGGCGCCTGTTCCGGGACACAGCCGAGCACGCCGGGTGGCGCCTCACGGGCAAGGTGCTGCTCGTCGGACTGTGCCTGCCGCTGATCCTCTCGTGGTTCGTGACCCGCCTGCTGCCGACCAACGCCTTGTTCTCCATGGCCACCGTGGTGTGGACCTGGATGGGCATCTCCATCTACCTCCTGCTGACGCTGGGTGCCGTGGACGGAGTGTGGGCACTCACGCGCAAACTCCAGGCGCGCAAGGCGGCGCGTGAAACGCCGGCCGCCACGCCCGCGCCGCAGGCCCCAGCCTCGGTCGACGAGGCCCGCCGCCTGTTCCTCGCCCGAGCCGGCGCGAGCGGCGCGGTGCTGGCGACCAGCGGACTGGTGGGCTACGGCTCGTGGCGCGCGTTCCACCCGCCCGTGGTGAGCGAAGTGGCGGTGCGGCTGCCAGGACTGCCCAAGGCGCTGGATGGCTTCACGCTCGTCCACCTCAGCGACATCCACGTGGGCCCCATCATCGAGCGGCGGTTCATGGATGAGCTGGTCGCGCGATGCAACGCGTTGAAGCCAGACCTGGTGGCCATCACGGGCGACCTGGTGGATGGCACGGTGTCGGGCCTGGGGCCGGCGGTCTCCGCGCTGACCAACCTGCGCTCACGGGCGGGCACCTACTTCGTCACCGGCAACCACGAGTACTACTGGAACGCGGACGCCTGGGCCCAAGCGCTGGAAGGCATGGGCATCGGCGCGCTGCGCAACCGCCACGTGCGGATTGGAGACGCGGCGGCCTCGTTCGACCTCGTGGGCGTGGATGACTGGTCCGCGCGAAACCGAGGCGGCGCGCGAGGCTATGACCTGGACGCGGCCACCGCGGGACGAGACCCCTCGCGGGCCTCGGTCCTCCTGGCGCATCAGCCCTCCAACTGGGCCGAGGCCGCCCAGGCAGGGATGGGATTGCAGCTCTCCGGGCATACCCACGGAGGCCAATTCTTCCCATTCACGCTCGCGGTCGCGGCCATCTGGCGTCACGACCAGGGCCACTTCCAGCAGGGCGAGAATCACCTCTACGTGAGCCGGGGCACGGGCTTCTGGGGTCCGCCGCTGCGCGTGGGCGCGCCGCCGGAAATCGTGAAGGTGACGCTGCTCGCCTGAGGTGTAGGCTTGACCAGTGAATGAATAAGGAACCGGCGAAGCGTGAGATCAAGCAGGAGCGCGCAGCGCGGACGCGGCTCGAGATTCTCGAAGCCGCCATCACGTTGTTCGCGCGACGCGGTTACCTGGCGACGACGATGGCGGACCTCGCCCGCGCCATCCGGATGACGCCCGGCGCGCTCTACTGGCACTTCCCCACGAAGGAGGACCTGCTGCTGGCCGCCATCGCGGACTTGCACGAGCGCTACCTGCGCGAGTTCGTGGACCTGCTCACCGAGCACCGCAAGCTGCCTGCGCGCGAGCAACTCCTGGCATTCATGCGCCGCACCACGCACTTCCTGGGGCAGCATCGCGAGTACGGCATCTTCTTCAGCCTGGTGGCCGCCGAGTCCGCCGAGTCCAACGACCGCGTCGCCGAAGCCATCCGCGAGAAGATCGCCCTCTACGTGGAAGTGCTCGCGGGCATCCTGCGCTACGGCCAGCGGACGCAAGAGTTCCGCACCGACATGGAGCCGCAGCATCTGGCGCACACGCTGATGGGCAGCTACCTGGGGCTCCTGCTGCACCAGAACCTGTTTCGCACCAGCGTGGACTACAACCCTGTCATGGCCGCGCTGGATGGACTCGTCGCATCGGGCCTGCCGCCCACACCCACCGGGTCCTGAGCCGCTCTGGCTCTCCCGAATCAGCACGTTTTCCAACATTTGGTAGGCTATCGCGCGGTCGGTCCTGGGATGGGGGTCCCACGCGATGCCGCTCGTGCCAGATGGTTACGGGGAGTTCATTGTCATCAAGAGTCGACCGGGGCATCCCCTGGGGCGGCTGAGCAGCGCGGAATACCGAAACATCTATCAGAACATCCTGCATCCCCATTCCCCGTTCCATGTGGTGCATCAGCACCGGCTGAACGTGGCGAACGGGGTGATGCTCGAGGGGCAAGCCTTCACGGCGGTGGAGCAGTCGGTGCGCAACCGCGCGACCACGGTGCAGCAGCAGCTCACCAACCGGAACGCCACGATTCACCCCCATGTCTACGGGCTCATCTTCATCCCGCGGACGCTCTACGAGGTCATGTACCTCAACGCGCTGATGGAGCAGGAGGAGACGCTCGCGGCGTTCAACCAGTGGGACCTGGAGCCGATGGCGCAGTACGAGGCGGCCATCGTGGACCCGGCCGTCAACCTGGCGGCGGAGAACGTGAACTGCTCGCTCGGGATGAACGTGCTCATCACCGACAAGCTGCGCCCCCTGCTGACGGTGCACGAGCAGCACTTCCCGCTGTCGGGCGCGCAAATCTGGAGATTGGCGAACCCCGAGCTGGCGCTGTTCCGAGCCCACGTCCTGCGCGCGGGAGCGCGGCAGTCCGGGTTCCGGTACTTGAACCCCGCGAACGTGGCGAGCCAGATATCGCTGGGTCAGCGGCTCAACGGGAACAACCCCATCCGCACGAGGGTGGACATCCTCATCCGGAGCTTGCGGGCAGCGATGCGGGTGGAGATGGAGAGCGCGGGGAGGCTCTTGCTCTACCGAGGCACCGACCACGACGTGGACTCGCTGGTGGGGAGCGGCGGGTTCCCCATCTCCTTCAACACGAGCCTGTTCGCGACGTTGGTGTACGACCCGAACTTCAACACCTCGACGCCGGCGTTCATGTTGGAGAATCAGCGGACAGGGTACTGCGTGCCCATTCCCTATCAAGACATGGTGCGCGCGAGGTTTCCGTTCCATGTCCCGCTGGGGAACACGCTGAAGCAGTTGCACGGACATGACCAGCCGTCCCATGCGTGGACCAAGACGACGGCGGCCTATTACAACAACCACCTGGGCGGGATGCTGCCGGGGGCCTTTCCAGCCACGTCGCACTTGCATCACATGCAGTACCACGTGAACAACTTGCAGACGTTGAACACGGAGTTCCAGAACAACTACGTGTTGCGCAAGCGGGTCATCTACAAGTGGAACGTGCCGGACCCGGAGGTTTCGAGTCGGAACCTGATGTGCAATGTCTGCGATGCGGTGCACGGCCGGTTCCCGTCTCTCGCGAGGCGCTGGCACATCTGCGACACGTGCAGCGCCATCTACTGCTGGTCCTGCGGCTTCCAACTGCGCCTGTACCGCTTCCAGGACGCGGACGAAGTCATGGATGCCATGGCCCGCGACTATTCAAACCCCGGAGTCCGAGCCTGCCGTTCCTGCGAAGGAACCACCCGACTGTTCAGCTGACCGGACCCGGAGGAGAAGAAGGAGGTGCCACCGTCGGGGCCCGAGCCCGCCAGGCCACACGGACCTCATAGAGCCCGAGGGCCAACAATCCACCGGTGCACAGGACGAAGATGCCCGCGCCGTCGACGGAGATGGGTCCATTGAGGAGCAGGGCGCGGATGGACCCGGCCAGGAAGAAGAGCAACCCCGCGACGCCGACACACGCTTGCACTGCCCCGGTGAAGAGCCCCAGGGCAATGGGAACGCGGCGTTGGGCCTTGGACTGGTTGAGCCCCAGGAAGACCAACCCCAGGACGACCACCGCGACCACGACATTCGCGATGAGAATCTCGCGCAAGTCCGCGTCGGGGTCCTCCACTGCCCTCCCTGCCCAGGCGGGCGATGCCACCAGAAGACTGGTGGCACCGAGCAGCCCGCGAAGCCCTGACTGCCGGACTGAAAGAAGACGCGTGGACCAGTCGAACGGAGCCATGCGCCCAAGCATACTCTAGCTGCTCAGCCAAGCGACCGGGGGCGTCATGGGGCACCCAGTGCGCGGGCCAACGCGCCAACAAGAGGAGCGTTGCCCATTCTCTCACGCCATTGCGCCAGGTAGTCCAACGCGGACATCTTCATCCACCCGGCCTGCCTGGGATTGGCACCTCGACTCACCAGCATTGCAACCATCGCGACATCCAAATCATCCAAGCTCCTTTTCCGGAGCGGAAGGTTGATGGCCGGATCGCCAATCCGCTCTTCGTTCCGGGCGTTCACGTCAGCACCCGCGTCGAGAAGGATTCGAGCCACCTCCAGGTCGCGATTATCTACCGCGCACATGAGGGGAGTCTGTTCACAGTCATCAAACGTGTTCAGCCTGGACCTACCATCAGCCTGAAGCAGCGCATTGAGGACAGGGACAAAGTGCACCTTCGCCGCTTGATGGACCGATGAGCCAAGTCCTCGACCCGACTCACAAGCGGTCCTTGCCCCGAGTCGGAGCAGACAGTCCACGCGACGGAGGGACTCATCCAGTCCGGCCTCTTCCGAAATGGCCAACGTCAATGCGGTGACCCCGTCGAAAGAGGCATTCACGTCGGCGCCGTTCCGCACAAGCGACTCGGCAGCCTCGAGATCGCCCGACTCAATCGCCATGCAAAGGGGGTCGTTGGCTGGAGAACGCATCGAACACGTACCAAGGTGGAGAGAAGAAACGAAGCTGATCAGCCGACCGGTCCAGGGCGAAGCGTGGCCAGAACCCTCGCACGGTTGTGGGGAGCCAGCCCCGAGAGCGTGAGGGTTCCCGAGTGGAATCCCGAGTACCGAATTCGGAGGCTGTCATTCTCCTCCACGACTTCGTCAGCTTGGACACGAGCCGTGAAGAGCCCAATCTTCGTTGTCTGCTCGCCCGGACGGTCCAACTGAAGTCCCCCTCCCGACCGGCGCAGAAAGAGAGAGCCCGGAGCCAGATAGAAAGTGGCGCCTGACGCTCTTCGCGAAGAAAACAGGGTTCTCACCACGTACGCACACGGAGACACCTCTTTGGCCGAAAGCCGAGACAAGTCTCGTGCGAGGCGTCGCTCGCTCATCCACAAGCCCGTGAGCCACAAGACCACGAGGACTGGAGCCCAAAGCCAGCTGAATGTCATGAGACCCTCCCTCTCCACGGACAACGGCTGACCACTCGCAGCCCACCATGGTCCGCACTTCGCGGCCCGTTTAACGCAAAAGGGCCCTCGCCTCCACACATCGAGGCGAGGGCCCGGACTTCAAGACTTCAGGATGCGGCTACGGCTGCTCCGTCGCACTCGCGGAGTTCTGCGGGTCTCTCGCCGCGCGCGTGACGAAGTCATTCTTGTTGTTGTCCGTGTCGCTGCCGTTCCCCTTGAGGGCGTCTGCACCACCGGTCCCCATGCTCGAAGACGTGGAGCTGGGGTTCGCCTTGCGCTCGATGCTGCCGCCCCTGGACGGCGACGGCGCAGCCTCGGTCTCGGAAACCACGCGTCCCGTTCCGTAGCCCACGACGTCGACAACGCCCGTGGTCACCGTGGGGTCGACCGTCACCGTCGAGTTGCCCAGACGCAGGTTGCCCGACGTGCCAGAGATATCCGTCGAGCCCCAGGACATGTCCGCGGCCACCGCGGGCGTGCCGGCCGTGTACCCATCATTCGAGATCAGGAAGTAGCCGTGGGCCTTGATCGTCTTGCCCGCGCCAATCGTCGTGAGGACCGTGTAGTTGACCGTCGTGCTGGTCGTGCTGGCCGTGCGGTACTGCAGCTTCCAACCGCTGATGTCGATGTCGACATCGTTCGGGTTGTACAGCTCGACGAAGTCATCCGCGTTCACGGTCAGTCCCGCGCCAGAGACCTCGCTGATGACCACGTGGCCCATGGGAACCGGGACCACCACGGTGATGGCCGACGACTTCGTCACTCCGTCGTAGGTCGCGGTCAGCGAACCCGTCGCAGCCGCAGCCGCGGCCTTGAACGTCACCGTCGCGGTCAGGCTGCCCTCGGGGATGGTCACCGACGTCGTCGTGTCCGGAACAAACGTCCCCAGGCCCGTCCCCAGCGTCAGCTCCACGCTGACACCACCCACCGGGGCCTTGCGGTCCAGCGACACCGTGAACACCTGCGTCGCTCCCGTGTTCACCGACACCGTCGCAGGCGAGATGCTCGCGAGCTTCGCCGGCGGCGGAATCACCGTGACCGCCGTGGTGCGCGTCACGCCATTGAGCGAGGCCGTCACGCTTCCGGTCCCCTCACCCGCCGCGTTCGCGGTGAAGGTGAAGGTCGCCGTCGTCTCGCCTGCATTCACCGTGACCGCCTGCGTATCCAGCGCACCGAAGGGCGCGCCACCCGCGGGTGCAACCGCCGCCACCTGCACCTGGATCGGCGCAGCCGGCGCCGGCGTCACCGTCACGGTGAACACCTGCGTGGCCCCCGCGTTCAGCGTCACCGCACTCGACGGAGTGATGGACACCAGCCGCGTCGCGTCCTGGAGCACCGTCACGTCCGCCGTCGCCGAGCCTCCACCCAGCGCGGCCGTCACCTGACCCGCCGTCACCGTCGTGGTCTCGTCCGTCGTGAAGCTGAACGTCGCGCTCGTCACGTTCTTCGCGATGGTGGTCGGGGCGAACGTCCCGAAGTCCGTGGCGGGCGAAGACGTCAGAGCCAGCACCGCGCCAGCCGGGGCCGGCCGATCCAACGACACCGTGAACGACACCGTGCCACCGGGCGCGACCGACACCGTCGTCGGCGAGATGCCCGTCACCACAGGCGTCTCGTTCGTCCCCAGAACCCGGAGGTTCGTGGTGAGCGAAGAGGCCCCCGAGGTCGCCGTCAGCGTGACGCTCGCGGCCTGAGCAGCCGCCGTCACCGGCACCGTCACGCTCGTCTGTCCCGCCGGAATGACCACCTGCCCACCGGTCACGCTCAGCACGTTCGAGTCGCTCGACGTCACAGACACCGTCACGTCCACCGGATACGTGGCGGCCATCGTCACCGTCAGCGCCTGCGGGAACGCCGCCGTGTCGCCCACACGCGCGAACCCACCCGACGTGAAGGCCGTCAGCGCGGGCAACACCCCCTGCATGTCCGCCGCGCCACGCGGCACCAGCTTGGAGTTGCTGAAGGTGTACGTCAGCACGCCGCGCAGGGCCCGGTAGAACGTGCCCGTCGTCTGCGTGGGGTACGCGAAGGCCTGGTCATCCACCATCAGGCCCGTCTTGGTCGGATCGCCCGCGTGGTTCTCATCGACGATGAACTCACGCTTCGCGTTCTCGGGACCGGTCGTCCAGAGGTCACGGACCTCCAGCACCACGCCCTCCAACTCCTGCGCGCGCGGTCCGCCCGTGCGCACCGCGTCCGTGCGCACCACCACCGGCGTGGGCGCGGGGTTGAGGCTGCTCAGCTTCGTCACCTTGACGTTCGTCAACTCAAGCAGGCCGAAGTAGTCCTTCAGCACGCCCTCGGTGATGTTGATGCGGTCGCCCACCGCGACGTCCGCCTTCAAGCCGTACACGAACAGGCCCGAGTTCTCCGGACCCTTGCCCGCGGGCGGGTTGGCCACCTGCACCCAGTAGCCGCTCGTCGCCGTGACATCCACCGCGGTGACGATGACGTCGGACACCGCCAGCTTGAGACCCACGAGCGAGCCCGAGCCCGTGCGCGGCGCAGTCTTCACGTCGTAGACCGTCAGCGCACACGCGATACCGCCCGCGTTGGGCACCGGGCAGGGGTCGCACGCGTCACCCATGCCGTCACCGTCCGTGTCCTTCTGGTCCACGTTCGCCACGAACGGGCAATTGTCGGTTGCCAGGATGCCGTCGTTGTCCGCGTCCATCGGGTCATCCGTCGTGCACGCGGCGCTCGCGTCCTGCGGGCAACCATCGCAGAGGTCTCCCTTGCCGTCGCCGTCCGTGTCCTTCTGGTCCGCGTTGGACACGAACGGGCAGTTGTCCCGCCACGTCGGCACGCCGTCCGCGTCGTCGTCGTCCAGCGCATGACTCGGCTGGCAGGTGGTGACGTTGGCCGCCAGCGGGCACGGGTCACACGCATCGCCCACGCCATCGCCGTCCGTGTCCGCCTGCGCGCCGTTGTCCATCGGGCGCACCGGGTTGAACACGGTGGGGCAGTTGTCGCTGCTGCTCGGAATGCCGTCCGCATCCGGGTCATCCGCGCGCACTTCGCTGGAGTAGATAGTGGAACCAGCCTGAGAGGCATTGGGCCACGAGGCGCCCTGCGAATCGCGACGCGGCTCGCACACCGGCTCATCCTTGGGCGTGCCACCGCACGCGAACAGCGGATAGGCATTGGCCGTGTCCGGCGACGCCTGCAGGCCCGCCAGGTCCTTGCCAATCTCAGACGTGAGGCACACCGACTTCGCCGTGCCGCACACATCCAGCGCGTCACACGTGTCCGCGCCCTTCAGCCCGTTCATCAGCGTCTGGTCACCGTAGAGCGGCTTGCCGCCACGCATGGTCAGCACCACGTCCTCGGCGTTCGCCGTCACCACCGCGCGGTGCGGACGGCCGTAGAACACGCGCAGGCGGTAGATGGCCAGGTCCGCCAGCTTGCCCGGCGCGATGCGACCCACCTTCTCGAAGACATCCGTCACGTCGGCGGCGTTCGCCGTCACCATGCGCCAGAGCTGCTCGTCGGTGAACTCGTGCGCGTAGCGCGAGCTGTTGAGGTAGTCCGCGCACTGCAGCTCGCGCAGCAGGTTCATGGAGCCGGACTTCAGCCAGTCCGTGCCCAGCGCGATGCTCACTCCCAGGTGCTTGTACGCCGTCACCATCGCCGTATCGCCGTACAGCGACACGTTGGAGCGCGGCGACCAGATGAGCCCGGTGCCGTGCTCGGCCATCGCGGCGATCTCCTTCGCCGTGAGGCCCACGCCGTGGATGATGGCCGTGCGGCCGAACAGCACGCTGTTGTTGCCCTGCGACACGCAGCGGAACTCGTTGAGCGCCGTCATGCCGATGCCCTCGGAGACGTGCGGCAGGTACGCCGACGTCTTCGGCAGGCCGCTGGACACAGGCAGCGAGGAGTAGCTGCACCCACTCGTCAGCGTCGTGCCGGAGCTGTCACCCAGCGGGAAGGTGTCCGAGTCCGCGTAGCCCTCACCCAGGCCCTCCTGCTGCGCCACCGAGGAGACGTCCAGGTTACGCAAGAGGCCCGGCTGGCCGCCCGCGCCCGCGATGGACGTGGTGCCGGACATCATCTGCCGCAGCTCCTGCCAGCGGATCATGTCCGCCTTGACGTTGGACGGGTTGAGAATCTTCGTGTGGCTGTTGGCGCCCGTGCGCCAGTCATGCCGGTGCTCGTACCGCTCGGCGGTGCCCGCCGACGGCGCGCCCGGGAAGGTGATGTGCTCGTGCGGATTGATGAGGCCCGGGGAGATGACGCCGCGGGGGCACGACACCTGCGTGGCCTCGGCGGCGCCCGCGGCGGCCGAGCAGTCACACGCGGAGCACTGGATGACGCCCTGCGCGTCCACCAGCACCTGGCCGCCCATCAGCGTCTCGCCGTCCTTGAGCACCACGCCGGTGAAGAGGCGCGCGCCGTTGCCTGCCTTCGTCACCGCACACGTGGCGTCGCCCGACAGCGGAGCCGCAGACGCGCCCGGGCACACCGTGGCGGACGAGGCCGCCGGCGTGAGCTTGCAGTTCGCCTCGCAGCCGTCGCCGTCCACCACGTTGCCGTCGTCACACAGCTCGCCCGTCTCCACGCGGCCGTTGCCGCACACCGCGAAGCCCGGCGTCACCGTGCAGTCCGTCTCGCAGCCGTCGCCGTTCACCCGGTTGCCGTCGTCGCACTGCTCGCCGGTCTCCGTAACGTGATTGCCACATTGGGCCGCACCCGGCGTCGTACAGTTCGCCTCGCAGCCATCGCCCCCCGTGGTGTTCCCGTCATCACACTGCTCGCCGTCCTCCTTCTTCCCGTTGCCACAGACAGCTGAGGCGCACTGCTCACCGTCCTTGCACTTGTCATCGTCACCGCAAGCGGTGCTTAGGAGTAGGACCGCGCTGAGCGCGATCAGCAGATAGCGGGGGGTGATGCGCATGAAGCCTCCCGACACGGGGCCGAGCTTTGATGGAAGAGACCCGTCCTCTTTCACGTGAAATGGTTGGGCCGTGAAACATTTCAGCGACACCTGACGGCCTAAGTCCACCCACCCAGCGACGAATCCTCCCTGGTAGGTGCCATGAGGTGAGGTGAATCCCCACCCCGGGTATGAGAGGCCCCGTGCACGGACGCGAGCGCGTTCTCTAGAGTCGCGGGCCCATGGTCACCCGCAACCCGTCCAGCGCCGTCTCCCGCTTCCTCGAAGGACACCTGCGCCGAGACGCTCAGGCTCGGGAGCTGTCCGTGGCGCGCTTCATGGCGGCGCTCTCGGGGATCTGCATCGTGGTGGCGGCGGCGCTCGGCCAGTCCCTCGGCTGGGGCCTGACGCGGGCCCTCATCGGACTGGCGGCGGTGCTGTGCCTCTACTACGGGGCGATGTGGCGCATCCTGCGCGCAGGGGTGTTCCACCCGGCGGTGCCGTGGCTGAACGTGGCCATCGAGGTGAGCATCCCCGCGGTCGTGCTCGCGTTCGACCTGCGCTACCAAGGCCCCGTCTACGCGCTCACCGCGCCCACCCTCGTCATCTGGGGCAGCCTCATCACCCTGGCCGCGCTGCGCAGCAGCCCCCGGCTGGCGCTCGCGGCGGGCGTGCTGGTGGCCGCCGAGTACGCGGGCATCTACTTCGGGTTCGTGCGGCCCCTCTTGCCGGAGCAGCCGCTCGTCACGCTCTCGCCCCTGTTCATCATGGTGCGGGCGTTCTTCTTCGTCGCGGCGGGCGCGCTCACGGCCATCCTCGCGCGCCACTTCCTGAGCCGCACCCGTGACGCGCTGGCCGCGCTGCGCGAGCAAGAGGTCATGGGCAAGTACGTGCTGCACGAGCGCGTGGGCGCGGGCGGCATGGCGGAGGTGTACCGCGCCACGTATTCGCCCGAGGGCGGCTTCGAGAAGCAGGTGGCCCTCAAGCGCATCCTCCCCGCGTTCGCGGATGACGCCAGCTTCCTCGCCATGTTCCGGCGCGAGGCGGAGCTGTGCTCCACCCTCAACCATCCCAACATCATCCAGGTGTTCGACCTGGGCCGGCACGCGGGCACGTACTTCCTGGCCATGGAGTTCGTGGACGGCTTGCCACTCAGCGGGGTGCTGAAGCAACTCGGCCGGCTTCCCTTACCCGTGCCCGCGGCCACCTTCCTGGCGGCGGAGCTGGCCTCGGCGCTGGACTATGTGCACCGCCGCACGGGCCCAGACGGCGCGCCGCTGCGACTGGTGCACCGCGACGTGAACCCGCCCAACATCCTGGTGTCTCGCATTGGCGAGGTGAAGCTGTCCGACTTCGGCATCGCTCGCGACGCGGCGCGCGCGCAGCTCACCGTGGCGGGCGGCGTGCGCGGCAAGCTGGGCTACATGGCCCCGGAGCAGGCCCTGGGCCGGCCCTTCGACGGGCGCGCGGACCTGTTCGCCCTGGGGCTCACCCTCCATGAGGCGCTCACGGGCCACCGTGCGTTGACGGGTGACTCGGAGGAGCGGCTGATGCGCGCCACCGTGGATCAAGAGCTGGTGCCACCCTCGCGCCTCAACCCCGCCGTGCCCGCCGCGCTGGATGCGGTGGTGATGCGCCTGCTGGAGCGAGACCCCGCGCGCCGCACCGCGAACGGCGCCGAGCTGCGACAGCAACTCCTCGCGCTGGAAGGACCGGCGGCTCCCTTTCCGCGCGGGCAACCCGAGCTGGCCCGGCTCGCCCGCGAGGCGATGGAGAACTCACGGCGCGCGCACGAGGCACCCGCGGAGAGCATCGCGCTGACACCGCGAGCGAACGCCGCGCGTCCCGCCTGAAAAGCATCCACACATCCCGAGCAATCCCGCCGGGCCCGCGCTACAACCTCGCGCCTGCTTCGACGGAGCACCTCGCATGGACGTCGCGATCCTCACCTACCAAGGACTGCCTCAGCTCGAACCCTTTGACGCCGGTCTGTTGCCCGCGCTGCGGGAGCTGGGCCTGGATGCAAACCCTGTCATCTGGGATGACCCGACGATGGACTGGCGCACCGTGCGCCTGGCCATCGTGCGCAGCACCTGGGACAGCCACCTGCGCCGAGACACCTTCGTCGCGTGGGCCTCCAAGGTCGGCAAGCTGACCCAGCTTCACAATCCCGCGGACGTGCTGCGCTGGAACACGCACAAGAGCTACCTTCGCGAGCTGAGCGCCAAGGGCGTGCAGGTGACCGACACGGTCTGGGTTCCGCAAGGTGGCACCTTGGACGTGGGCGCCGTGATGCGCGAGCGGAGCTGGGACGCGGTGGTGCTCAAGCCGTCCATCTCCGCGGGCGCGCTGAAGACCTATGTCCTGCCTCGCGCGGAGGCCGCAACCGCGAGCGCCCGCGTGGAGGAGATGGCCCGCGAGTGCGAGGTCATGGTGCAGCCCTACCTCACCGCGTTCGAGCGCGAGGGCGAGCGGGCGTACATCTTCTTCGACGGCGAGTTCAGCCACGCCGTGCACCGCCCTCCCACGCTGAAGAGCGCGCCCCGGAGCTTCTCGGAGCCGCGCGCGTTCACCCCGGAGAACGCCGCGGAGCTGAAGCTGGCGGAGCAGGTCGTCGCGGCGGTGGGCCAGCCCCTGCTGTACGCCCGCGTGGACGTGGCCACGGACAACGCGGGCCAGCCGCGACTCCAGGAGCTGGAGGTCACCGAGCCGTGTCTCTTCCTGTCGTTGGATCCGCAGGCCGCTGGACGGCTGGCGCGGGCCATCGCTCGGAAGCTCTGACTCGGAGCCCGCCCTGCTCGCGCCCGCGCTCGCCCTGCTCCTGGCCGCTGCGCCATCCGCCTCGCTGCGAGTGAGCGCGGCGGGTGACCTGCAGCTCGGCGCGCGGACGACGCCCGCCGTGCTGGAAGCCCTGCCCTCCTTGCTGGAGGGCGACGTGCGCGTGGTGAACCTCGAGGGCCCGCTCACCGCGCGCGCTCACGAGCAAGGCCTGGACGCGGAGGGGACACCGCGCGCCCCTCGCATCCGCTTCGCCGCGCCGCCCACGTGGGCCACGGCCTTGGCGGGCCGAGTGGATGTTGTCTCGCTGGAGAACAACCACGCGTTGGATGCAGGCGAGGCCGGCAGGCGTGACACGGCGAGCGTGCTGCGCGCGGCGGGCATTCAGGCTGCCATGGCTCGCGAGCCTGCCTCCGTGGAACGACAGGGATTGCATGTCACCGTGCTCGCGCGCGACCTGCCTCGCGAGCCCACGCGCGACGATGCACGCACGTTGACCGCGGCGGTGCGCGCCGCGCGAAAGACGGGCCCGGTGCTGTTGTCCCTGCACTGGGGAAACACCAACTCCAACCTGCCCACGCGAGCACAGCGCACGCTGGCTCACGCACTGGTGGAGGCAGGCGCCTCCGCGGTGCTGGGTCACGGTCCGCATGCGCCGCAGGGCGTGGAGCGCCACGGGCCCGGCGTCATCGCCTACTCGCTGGGCAACCTCGCCTTCTCGTGCCGATGCACCGCCGTGAAGGATGCCTACGTGCTGCGCTTCCAGCTCGCGGCGGACGGCGCGGTGTCGGATGTCAGCGCGCTGCCTCTGCGCGCGGGGCTCGCGGGAGAAGCGCCGGGCCGCGCGACGGACTCGGGGGCCGCGGAGCTGCTCGTCAGCGTGTCCGAGGCCCTGGGCACTCGCACCACGACGGCGCCGGATGGCACCGTCGTGTTTCCCTGAGCGCGGGGACTACGGCTTCGGCGCGGCGGTGGTCGCCGCGGCCTTGGCGCCCGCGGGCACCGGGAACTCACGGCCCCACAGGCGGACGCGCGCGGCCTTGGCGGCCTCCCCCTCGAAGAAGACGCTCGCCTTCACCTTCGAGGTGGGCGGCACCTTGATGGAGTCAGACGCCTGACCCGGCGAGCGCGTCTGAAGCTGCGTGGAGAAGCCCTCCGCGTCCACGAGCTGCGCCCCGCCACCTTCCTGCAAGCCGAGCAGGTGCAACGGCGCGGGCGTCTTGTTCTCCACGGAGAGCTGCACCTCCACGCCCCCACCGTCCGCCGGCTTCACGCCCAGCACGGCGAGCTCCACGCTGGCGAAGACCTCCTCGGGCGTGGACAGGGTGTGCGAGCCATCCGTGCTCACCGCGCCTTTTCGCCCCTCCTTCAATCCTTCCACCACGCCGCTGCCCGCACCCTTGGCCACCTCCACCGTCTTCCCCACCACCGAGGCAGTGACGTCCTTGGCCGTCTCTCCCTTGCAAGCAGGCAACAGCAGGACGAGCGAGGCAATCAGCAGGCGGCGCATGAACTCTCCAGAATCGGATGGCAAGAGATAGGCGCGGGTGTACTACAGGCTCAGGCACTGGCGCGAGTGGGGCACTCCAGGCCCGGGTTCCGATCATTCGTGGACATCCTCGAATGACCGCGACCGCCAGCTCGCCTCAGGAAGGTTATCTCTCCCGTCATGGCTCGATCCCTGCTGCTCTCCCTGCTCTTGCGGCAGCACATGGCCCTCAAGGAGAAGTTCCGCGCCAAGTACGCACACCCGTGGCTGGTGTGGGAGGCAGGTGCGTGGAACGTCCCCGAGGCCACCGAGCAGAACGTCGCGACCACGCGACTGCCTTTGATGGACCTGCGCGACTGCCTGCCTGCCGGTGACGCGATGTGCTTCGAGCTGGTGGCGCTGGCCGAGCGAGGCGCGCTGAAGCTGGGGCGGGCCGCGCAGAACACCTTCGTCGTGAATGACGCCACGGTGTCGCGCGAGCAGCTCACCCTCTCGCCCACGCCGGATGGACAGTGGTGGGTGGAGCGCGTGGCGCAGGCTCGCCCGGTGACGCTCGACGGCGAGACGCTCGAGCCCGAGCAGCCTCGGCGTCTGCAGCCCGGCGCGAAGCTTCAAGTCGGGGACGTGCGGCTCACCTTCCACGACGCCGATGGCTTCAACGACCGCATCGCGCGCATCGCCGAGAAGGTCATCGCCCAGGCCTCGCTCCCTCCGTCGCGCTGAGCCTCACCAGGCTCAGTGCGAGGCCGCGGGCGCCACGACCGTGCGCCGCGTGCCCTTGCGAGCAGGCTTCTGCCGCGCGGGCGTGGGAGGCGGACGCGGCGCGGGGCGGGCCTTCACGAGCGGCACCACCAGCTCCGCCTCGCTCGTGTCGAGCCGCACCACGCGCTCCAGGGACATGTAGCCCGACAGCTCCACGCGCAGCCCCAGCAGCGCCCCTTCGCGAGGGACCTGCGTCACCAGCGGGGTCAGCCCCAGCAGCTCACCCGTATCCGAGCGCATCACGTGCGCGCCCTGCGGGAACGAGCTGACCTTCAGCGTGACGAGCGCTCCCGCCACCGCGGGAGGCGGAGGCACGGCCGCGACAGGCGTGGGAACCGAGGCCAGCGCGGGCACCGGCGCGGCCACCACCACCACGGGGGCGGGCTCGGGAGCGGCGCGCCCCTTCATCCCACGCCAGGCCAGGGCGCCCACCGATACGACCAACGCGAGCACCGCGAGCCCCAGCGCCACCCGTCGATCCCTCAGGACCGTGGGCCAGGGGCTTCGCACGGCCGGGAGCGCCGTCGCGGAAGCGCGCCCCGCGGCGACCTCTCCACCCACGGGCATCTCGGCGAGCGCGTTCGTCGCAGGAGGCACGCCCGGCGAGCCGGCGGTCTCTGACGCGGAGCCGAGCACGGACACACCCGCCGGAGTCGACCGAGGCACGGCCGCGTCTCGAGGAGGCAGCGCACGGTCCAGCGTCTCCGCCAGCATGCTGTCCGGGACGCTACTCCCCAAAGACAGACTCGCGGTGCCGAGCGCGGGCGTCGCGCGATCCACGCGCACGAACTCACCCGAAGGTCGGCGCCCTCCATCGAGCGCGGCATCGTCAAACACGGGGCGCAGCAGCAGCAGCGCCGTGGTGACCTCCGTCAACTGCTGCGGCCGGGCCTCGGGCTCCTTCGCCAGACACCGCATGACGAGCGCGGAGAACTCGGCGGGCAGCGGCTCGCCCGAGGGCAACGTCGCGGGCAGCGCGGGAGGCGCCTGCGTGATGATCTGCACCACGAGCTGGCCGAACGCGGTGGACTCGAAGGGCGGGTGCCCCACCACCAGCTCGTAGAGGATGTTGCCCACCGCGTAGATGTCCGCGCGGTGGTCCACGGGTAGGCCCGCCGCCTGCTCGGGCGACATGTACGCGGGCGTGCCGATGATGGTCCCGTCCAGCGTGCTGGAGACGCCGCCGTGGGCGGACATCAGCTTCGCCACGCCGAAGTCCAACACCTTCACGAAGTCAGCCTGGCCGCCGCGCGGGATGATGAAGAGGTTGTCCGGCTTGATGTCCCGGTGCACCACGCCCACCTGATGGGCGGCGCCCAGCGCGGTGCACACCTGCACGGCGATGCGCTGGATACGCGCGAGCGTGATGGGCTCGGACTTCAGCAGCGTGGCCAGACTCTGGCCGCGCAGCAGCTCCATAACGCAGTAGACGCGGCCCTCCGAGCCCTCGTCCACGAAGTCGAAGATCTCCACGATGTGCTCGTGGTTGATCTGATTGACCGTGCGCGCCTCCTGGAAGAAGCGCTGCACGAAGGTGCTGTCACGCGCATGGTCCGCGCGCAGCACCTTGAGGGCCACCTGGCGCCCGAGCTTCGCGTGGCGAGCCTGATACACCCGCCCCATGGAGCCCTCACCGAGGAGTCGCTCGAGCTGGTACGCGCCCAGCATCGAGCCCTCTCGGAGTTCCTCCACCTCTTGGGTACTGCCACTGCTCACGGCCCCTCCGTGACTGGACAGGACACACTCCGAGAACCCTTCTCGCAGCCACCAATCCGGCCTGGGCCCCGCTGTCCCTCTTCCATGACGGCGAACCCCCGTGAGCGCCACCCTCTCCGAGCGGAATCCCACGCGGACTCACCGCGCGCGCGGTGCATTTGAACCTCCGTGAGCAGACGAACAGTCGCCTGCCCCGAGGGGCCGTGGCGGGTGTCTCCCGCCACGGAATCCCACTGAACCGTGAGGCCCTCGCTCATCCGCACGTCTTGTTGTTCTGGCAGGTGCCCCCGGTGGCATTGCAGGCGGTGCCGCGCGGGCAGTCTGCGGCGTCGGCGCAGTCCGTGCTGCCGTCGCCATCGTTGTCGACGCGGTCAGCGCAGTTCTTCTCCACACGCTTCAGGTTCTCGCACGTACACCCGGTGCCGCACGACTTGGTGTTGCAGTCCGAGTCCGCGCAGTCCGTCTTGGTGTCGCCGTCGTTGTCCGCCTTGTCGTCGCAGACGGTCTCCACGGCCTTGCTGCCCGTGCACAGACAGCCCGTGCCGCACGCCAGGTTGTCGCAGTCCGAGTCCGCGCAGTCCGCCTTGGCGTCACCGTCGTTGTCCTGCTTGTCGGTGCAGACCGTCTCCTTGCGCGTCGTGCCGTTGCACACGCAGCCCGTGCCGCACGACTTGGTGTCGCAATCCGAGTCCGCGCAGTCCGCCTTGGTGTCGCCGTCGTTGTCCGAACCGTCCGAGCAGTTCGACTCCTGGCGCACGCAGTTCGTCAGCGAGCAGCCCGGACCGCAAGAACCACTCACGCAGTTGGCGTCCGCGTTCCCCGCCTTGCAGTCGATGTGGCCATCGCCGTTGTCATCCTGCCCGTTGGAGCAGTCCGACTCGACCGCCTGACCACCCATGCAGATGGCGCTCGGCACCTGTCCGGCGGGCTGGCTGAAAATCTGCCCGTCGCAGTCCGCCAGGTCCGCGCAGTCGGTCTTGCCGTCGCCGTCGTTGTCGATGCCGTCGTTGCAGACCGTCTCCTTCGCCGTGGTGCCCGCGCACACGCAGCCCGCGCCGCACGACTTGGTGTCGCAATCCGAGTCCGCGCAATCCGCCTTGCCGTCGGCGTCGTTGTCGAGCTTGTCATCGCAGGTGACTTCGCGGGGCTTGAGGCCACTGCACGCGCAGCCCATGCCGCACGAGGCCCCGTCGCAATCCGCGTCCGCGCAGTCGATGGCGCCGTCGCCGTCATCGTCCTGGCCGTTCACGCACGCGGAATCAATCTCGACCTTCTGACCGTTCTTGCAGACGCACGACGGACCGGGGAGGCACGCGCCGCCCGCACACGAGGGGTCCGCGCAGTCGACGGCGCCGTTGCCGTCGTTGTCCACCCCGTCGTCGCACTTCGCCTCGCCGCAGCGGAAGTTGCGGCACGCGCGACCCGCGCCGCACGCCTGGGTGTTGCAGTCGGAGTCATCACAATCCGCCAGCCCGTCGCCGTCGTTGTCCACGCCGTCGTCGCACTTCGCCTCGGACTTGCCGCCGCTGTGGCACACGCAGCCCACGCCACACGCCTGGTCGTTGCAGCCCGGGTCCGCGCAGTCCGTCGTGCCGTCGTTGTTGTCGTCGATGCCGTTGTCGCAGAGCGTCTCCGCGCGCGGCTCGCAGCGACCCGCGAGGCACTGCTCCGTGGACGCGCAGCGGCGGTTGCACCGGCCGCAGTGCAGCGGGTTCGTCTGGAAGTCGAAGCCCTCGTCCACCTGCCCGTCGCAGTTGTCGTCCAATCCGTTGCACGTCTCGGCGGTGGCGGGCTTCACCTCGCCCGTGCAGAGGATGGTGCCGTTGGGGCCGCAGGACGGCGTGCCCTCCTTGCAGCGGCCCACGCCCTTCGTCCCCTCCGGACCCGTGTAGCAGGTGGTGGCCTCCAGTTCGTCCACCTGCCCGTCGCAGTCGTCATCCAATCCGTTGCACTGCTCGGTGGACGGCACGCAACAGTAGTGCACCGTCGTCCCGGGCCGCGTGGCACAGACCGCGCCACCGCCGGCGCAGTCCGCGTCCTGCGTGCACGTGTACGGCATGTTCTCGGGGAACTCGACCTTGCAGCCCGCCACCAACGCGGACGCCAACAACAGCCCACCCAGCCAGCGGGGCAGCGACTCAAAACGAGACATGGTCAGAAACTCCCGCCGACGACGAGTTGGAGCGACGTGGCCGAACGAGCCGGGCTCGACGTCACGGGTGCAACCGAGGGAACCGGACTCTTCGTGGGCACCAACACCAGCCACACCACGCTGCCCGCCGCCACCGCGCCACCGCCCGCCATCAGCGCCGTGGCGAGGTTGGCCTGGCTCTTCGCGTCGTCACGCTCCTTGGGCGTGACATCGATGACGCCATCCCCATCCGCGTCCTTCGCGCGCTTCTCCACGTTCTTCGCCTGACTGCCCAGCACCGCGCCCACGCCCACCACCGCCAGGCCCACCAGCGCCGTGTACAGCGCGGGCCGCTTGAAGATGGACGGCCCCGAGGGCGCCACCTTCGTCTTCAGCGCCACCGACGCGCGATCCTCTCCACCCGGGCCATCCGGCGAGGGCCCCGTAATCTCCAGGTTGGCCGTCACCTCCTGCCGCTCTCCGGGCGCCAACGTCAGCGTCTGCGTGAACGTGGTGTACTCCTCCGCGGAGACCTCCAACGCCACCTTGCCCGGGGAGATGTGCCGCTCCAGGCTGCCCACGCCCAGCGTCTTCTCGCCCACGCGCACCACCGCCTGCGGCACGTTGACGGTCACCTTCAGCACCGCGCGCGGCCGAGCCACCGCCGCCACGCGACTGGCCAGCTTCGCCGCCGCCTCGCGCTGGAAGGTCGCGTCCTTGGGGTTGCGTCCCGTCACCGCGTCCTCGTGCACCACGTTGAAGTCGCGATCATACGTCCACGAGCGCAGCGTCCAGCCCGCGTCCTCCAGCGACAGCCGCGCCATGACGAGCACGTCCGCGTCCAGCGACTCGGCCTGCTCGGACATGCACGCGGGCGTCGCGCAGCGCAGCGCCGCCGTGTACTTCTCCGCCAGCCGCTCCCGCACCTCGCGCATCGGCGTGCCGAGCGCCACCTTGCCTCCGCCCAGGGCCGCGCGCCCCAACGCCTGGAGCCAGCGCCCGGACTGCTGGGCGCCCGCCCGCTCAGGCGTGTCCAACCCCATCACCACCAGACGCGGCAACAGCTCCGAGCCCGCGGGGCCATCGGCCCTCAAGTCCAGTCCAACTTCTCCGGAGCTGGCCTCGCCCTCCTGCGCAGCGGGCTGCGAAGAAGAGTCCGAGAGGTCCAGCCCCAGGCCACCCGCCTGCGCCCAGGCGCGGCAGGGAAGCGCCCCGAGCCCGAGGGCCAGGGCAGCAAGCAACACGGCGGGAATGCGCATGACCGCAGTTCTACCGCGATGGTCCCCACAACGGAATTGTACCCCGACATCACACCGATTTCGGGAATCCCCGGGCAGGCCCAAGCGGCCCTGTGGTGGCCGCTCCCTGGGCACGCGGCGGGGAGGCCGGTCGATGGGGGAAGCTTGCCGGGGACCCCGGGGGTCCGCATCCCTGACTCCAGAGGGAGGCGTGAAGATGGCGGATGAAACGCTCTGGATCCTGGTGGCCAACGCGAGTCGCGCCCGACTCTTCGCCACGGACGCGAAGGGCTCGGAGGACTGGCGACTCATCGACGAGTTCCAGCACGAGGAGAGCCGCGCCAAGACGGAGGAGCTGCTGAACCAGCCGGACAATCCCAACGCGGGCACGCTGCACGGCCCGCCCCCCGAGAACGAACCCAACGGTCGCCGCGAGCTGGAGCACACGCGCTTCGCCCGGGAGCTGTCCGCGGTCCTCGACCGGGGTCATGATCGACACGCGTTCGACAAGCTCGTCATCGCGGCCCCTCCGGAATTCCTCGGACGGATGCGGCGACTGTTGAGCACCCGGGTGAAGCAGCGGGTCATGCTGGACGTGGACGCGGACTATTCCAGCCTGCCCGCACGCGAGCTGCCGGACCGCGTGCCGGTGCTGTAGCGGCGGACGCGTTCGGGGCACGATGGGGGCACGGCTCTGCTATGAGGGCCGCCCTCCACCGTGCCTCGAAGCGACATGCCCTTTCCCATCCTCGGCTCTCTGACGCTGCGCAGGCGACTGACGCTGTATGTGGCGCTGGTGTCCTGCGTCCCGCTGCTGGCTCTCACCTGGCTCCAGAACACCATTGCCCGGGGGATGCTGGAGCGGCAGGTGGAGTCCTCGCTGCGCATGGAGGCCGAGGGACTCAAGGACCTCATGGAGGCCATGTTGGCCGAGCGCGAGGTCACCGCGCGAAGTTGGGCCGAGGACCCCGTCCTTCGCAACGCGCTGAAGACGCGCGACGCGACCGCCAGCGACGCCATGCTGGCCCTGCTCCAGCGCCGCTTCCTCACCCTCAACGGCATCGTCCTCTTCACCGACGACGGCGTCGCGCTGTCCGCCAGCACCCCGGCGCTGCGCGACGAGTACGCGCGCATCTCCGCCGACGTGCGGCGCAGCCCGTGGTTCCTCGAAGCCCAGCAGGAGCGCACCACCGCCGAGGGCGTCACCGAGGTGAACCCCATCTACCAAGGACAGGTGCTGCCGCTGGCCGTGCCGGTCCTCGAAGCGGCGACGCACCGACGCCTGGGCGTGCTCTTGGCCGCGTTCGACTGGGGGCAGGTGTCCGAGGTGGTGAAGCCCGCCCTCGCGCGCGCGGCGCTGCGGGGCCACCAGAGCTTCGCGCTGAAGGTGCTGCGCCCGAACGGACAGGTGTTGTTCGACTCGCGCGGTGACGGCGCGCACGATGATCGCGAGCGACTGGTCGTGGCGGCGGTGGACGGCGTGTCGGTGCGCGACGTGGGCGATGGCTGGCGCTTCGAGGCGCTGGTGGATCCGGACGAGGCCTACGCGCCGCTCATCCAGGCCCGCGCCATCGTGCTGTCCTTGACCGCCCTCTTCGTGGCGGCGGCCGTGGCGGGCTCGTGGCTGCTCGCGCGCGGCTTCATCCGGCCCATCCGGGCGCTGAGCGAGGTCATGCTCCACGTCGTCAAGGAGGGCGACCTCTCCCGGAAGCTGGACCTCGAGGTGGGCCAGGACGAGCTGGGTGAGCTGGCCGGCGCGTTCCTCCAGCTCATGGCCAGCCTGCGCGAGACCGCGGGCAGCCTGAATCGCGCCACGCGCGTGCTGAGCGACACCGTGGCGGAGCTGCAGCGGACCTCCGAGGCGCAGGAGCGCAACGTGTCGCGCCAGGCCGCGGCGCTCCAGGAGACGCAGGTCACCGCGCAGGAAATCAAGCAGACGTCGATGCTGGCCTCGGAGAAGGCGGACGCGGTGCTGAGCGTGGCCGCGCGCGCGGAGGAAGTGGGCCGCGCGGGCGAGGGCGCGCTGCGCGAGAGCATGGGCGGCTTCCAGGCCCTGAGCGAGCAGGTGGGGCAGATGGCCCAGCGCATCGCGCAGCTCAACGAGCGCACGCAGCAGATTGGCGGCATCACCCAGACGGTGAAGGACCTGGCGGACCAGTCCAACATGCTCGCGCTCAACGCGGCCATCGAGGCGGTGCGCTCCGGTGAGCACGGCAAGGGCTTTGGCGTGGTGGCCCGAGAGATTCGCAGCCTCGCGGATCAGTCCATCCAGGCCACCGAGCGCGTGCGCGACATCCTCGGGGACCTGGGCAACGCCATCCTCTCCGCCGCGAAGATGACCGAGCAGGGTTACGTGCGAGTCACCGAGGGCCTGGAGCAAGTGAGCGCCACGGGCCAGCACCTCAACGAGCTGGCCACCATCATCCAGGACAACGCCTCGGCGGTCCGTCAGATTGCCGGCGCGGTGAACCAGCAGAACGCGGGCATCGCGCAGATTTTCACCGCCGTCACGGACCTGTCCGGGATGATGGACGAGACGCAGGCGGGCCTGAAGGCCACCACCGAGGCCGCGCGCCGGCTCCAGGAAGTCACCAGCCAGATGGAAGGCGTCGCGCGCGCCTACCGCATCTGACGTCTTCGGAGACCCCGCATGTCCGCCGTCGTGCGCGCAGTGCTGTTGGACCTGGGCAACGTGCTCGTCTTCCACGACAACGCGCGCCTGTTCGCCGCGCTCGGCGCGCGCGCGGGCCTGTCCGCCGAGGAGGTCGAGCGGCGCCTCTCGGGCACGGGCTGGACGGCCGCCAACCGGGGCGAGCTGGACGCGGAGGGCATCCGCCGCGACGTGTGCGGTGCGCTGGGCATGGACCTGCCCATGGACGAGTTCGCGCCGCTGTGGAGCTGCCACTTCACGGTGAACGCGTCCGTGCTCCCGCGCGTGGAAGGACTGGAGGGGCGCGTGAAGCGCATCCTCGTGTCCAACACCAACGCGCTGCACATCGCCCACGTGCGGCCGCTGCTCCCGGTGCTGTCTCGCTTCGACTCACTCGTGCTGAGCTGCGAGGTGGGCTTCGTGAAGCCCGAGCCCGACATCTTCCGCATCGCCCTGGAGCGCGCGGGCTGTGCGCCGCGCGAGGCCGTCTTCTTCGATGACCTGCCCGAGTTCGTCGTGGCGGCCGAGGCGTTCGGCCTGCGCGGCCGACTCTTCACGGACGCGGCCACCTTCGACTCGCAGCTCCGAGTCCTCGGGGTGTAGCGCGCCGTCAGCTCCGCGCGTCGCCTCGGCCGAGGAACGAACGCACGCGCGACAGCCACGCGCCTCCGCGCCGGTGCGTCTCGGGACGGTCGATGCGATACACGGCCACCGGCAGGCGGATGTTCTTCAGCTCACCGCGCCCCAGCCGCACCGGCTCCGACGACAGCCGTCCCTCCACCTGCCGCACCACCGTCTCGCTGGCGTAGAGGGTGCCGGGCCGGGCGAGGGACTCGATGCGCGCGGCCAGGTTGACGCCCTCGCCGAAGACGTCCCCATCCCGGTGCGTCACCATGCCCAGGTGCACGCCCGCTCGCACCGCCACGCGCCGCTCGGTGGCGACGCCGTCGTTGCGGACATCCACCGCGGCCTGCAACTCCAAGGCAAACGACACGGCGGACATGCCCGCGTCGAACTCCAAGAGGAAGCCATCCTCCAACCGCTTCACTTCGCGCCCACCGTGGCGAGGCAATAACTCGCGCACGAGCAGGCCATGCTCTTCCCTCAGGTCTCGCTGAAGGGCGTCATCGTCCCAGCGCTGTCCCGCTGGAGCCTCCATGTCCGTGAACATGATGGCCGATAACTTCCTGGGTTCTGGTGCCTCGACCGCCATCGCGTGCAGCCTCCCTCCCCCCGGATGCCGACCGCACGATGCTACCCCACCACGGAGCCTGGGTCCTGGTCGCGCCCGCTGCCTCGACCGGGCCCCGAGGCCCCGGACGGCCCCTCGTCCCGGGGGGACGCGACCGTACGAAGCCAGGACCTGGAAATCACTGCCCTGGCTTCACACGGTACGCGCCGCTGACGCGACGCACCAACCACCTCCGGGGAAGGCTCGGAGCGCTGTCGCGGACCCGACGCGGCAGGGCGGGCCGCGTAGGGAATGCGCCAGACTCCGGACCTGGGGGGCAGCCAGGCTGTCCCCTACCCGTCACGGCGGCTACTTCGCCGAGGGCGCGGCCACCTGCTGGGACGCGCGCAGCTCCTGCACCACGCGCGTGGCGCCGTACACGTGCTCCAGCGCGGCGAGGATGCCGTCACCATGCACGCCCACCGCGCGGTTCGTCTCGGGCACGTAGGCGAAGCGCCCGCCCAGCGACTGCAGGTTGCCGTCGAAGATGAGGCCCACCACCTGCCCGTCGCGGTTCACCATGGGCGAGCCTGAGTTGCCGCCGATGATGTCGTTCGTCGTCGCCATGTCGAACGGCGTGCCCGCGGGCACCTTGCCCTGCGCCTTCATCCACGAGTCCGGCAGCTTGAAGGGGTCCTTGCCCGTGTGACGCGCGTAGGCGCCACCGAACGTGGTGAGCGCGTCCACCGAGTGGCCGTCCTCCTCCCAGCCCTTCACCACGCCCTGGTTGAGGCGCAGCGTGAAGGTGGCGTCCGGGTAGCCCGCGGTGCCGTACACCGCCAGGTTCGCGCGCGCGAGGCGCTCACCGTTGCGCTTGAGCACCGACTCCACGGTGTCCTCGTAGCGCTTGCGCGTGGCGCGAGCCTCCGCGTCCACCTTGCGCGCGAGCTGAATCATCGGATCCTTCGAGGCCTCCACCGCCGCCTTGCCGCCCTCCAGCAGCGCCTGACGGGCCTTCACGTCGCCGAGCTTCGTGCCCGTCACCAGCGCGCGCGCCAGGTCCGCGGGAGCCTCCTTGCCCAGCACGCGCTGCACGAACGGATCATCCGCGCCCAGCGTCTCGCGCAGCTTGTTGAAGCTGAAGGTGAGCTGCACCACCTCCAGGTCCGTGGCCACCGGAGCGGCGCGCAGCAACTGCTGACGCAGCGCGGGGAGCTGTCCCTCGGTGTACTCGCGCAGGCGCTCGGCGTTGGGCTTGGGCAGCTCGTCCGCGGCGCGCACCAGCGTCTCCGCGTAGCCGAACAGCTCAGACAAGAAGCCGTCCCCGGCCTCCTTCATGCGGTAGCCGGGCAGCATGCGACGGTACGCATCGAGCGCCTGCGTGTTCTCCTCCCACGCGCCCGCCGTGTCTGCCTTCACCTGCGCCTGCGCATCGATCCGCTTGCGCAGGTCCGCCTCGTCCTGGCGCTTGCGCGCGAGCAGCGAGGGGTCCGCCAGCGCCTGGTGCCGACCGCGCAGCGCCTTCAGGCCGTTCTCCACCGCGCGCAGCCGCGAGCGGGTGACGCGGTAGCGCTCCGCCGAGCCGCCCGCGAACTCGCGCAGCGTGCCGCGCAGCTCAGCCAGGTACAGCAGCGTGTACGGCAGGGCCACGTCGCGCTGGAACTCCAGCTCCGCGACCGTGCTCTTGCGCTCGGTTCCACCAGGATGGCCCGAGACGAACACCAGGTCGCCCGGCTTCGCGCCCTCCTTCGCCCACGGCAGGTAGTCCGGGCTCTTCGCCGGAGCATCGCCCTGCCACACGCGCAGGAAGGACACGTCGTAGCCATAGCGCGGGAAGTTGAAGTTGTCCGGGTCGCCGCCGAACGCCGCCATGGAGAACTCGGGGGCGAACACCAGCCGCACGTCCTGGAAGCGGCGGTACTTGTAGAGCTGATACTTGCCGCCGTTGAAGAGCGTCACCACGTCACAGCGCACGTCCGCGCTGGTGGCGCACGCGGCCTCCACCGTGGACATCTCCTTCTTCAGCGCCGTGTTGAACGCCGCGCCGGAGAGTCCCTTCGTCGCCGCGTTCATCTTCGCGGTGACGTCCGTCATCTCCACGAGCTGGTTGGCTTCAATCTTCGGGCAGCGGCGCTCCTCCTGCGGCGACTTCGCGTAGAAGCCCGTGGCGAGCAGGTCTTCCTTCGGCGAGGACAGGTCCTCGATGCAGCCGCGAGCGCAGTGGTGGTTCGTCATCACCAGGCCATCCGGCGACACGAAGCTGGCCGAGCAGCCGCCCGCCAGTCGCACGGAGCCGAGCCGAACCTTGTCCAGCCACGCCTGCGTGGGCGCGAAGCCATACGCCTTCTTCACGGCCTCCGAGGGAAACGCGTCATAGGTCCACATGCCCTCCTCCGCCGAGGCGGGCAGGGAGAGGAGCAGGCCGAGGGCAAGCAATCTGCGGTGCACGGGCGGTCGTCCTTGTCTTCAGTCGTGTCGGGTGAGGGCCCCGTTCTTTCCCGCGACAGGGCGCGCGTCAACCACCCGGCCCTCCGTGTATTCCAACCGACCACGCAGCGCGTCAGGTATGGTGCGAGTGATGCCCGTGAAGCACCACGTCTACCTCGTCCCCGGATTCTTCGGATTCACCAACCTGGGCGAGCTCGTCTACTTCGGCCACGCCTTCGACTACCTGAAGGCGGAGTTGGCTCGGCGCGGCGTGGACGCGGAGGTGGTGATTGTTCCCTCGCACCCCACGGCCTCCATCCGGCAGCGCGCGGCGGACCTGCATCGGACGGTGCAGGAGACCGCGTCGAAAGACGACGGGCCCATCCACCTCGTGGGGCACTCGACGGGAGGACTGGACGCGCGCCTGTTCGTCAGTCCAGGGGCGCAGCTCGCGGACGGGCTCGAGGTAGAGCCGCTGGCTCGGCGCGTGCGGTCCGTGGTGTCCGTGTCCGCGCCGCATGCGGGCACGCCGCTGGCCTCCTTCTTCCAGGGGATGTTGGGGCAGCGCATCCTGAAGCTGTTGTCGCTCTTCACCATGTACGTGCTGCGCTACGGCCGACTGCCGTTGCGCGTGGTGTTCCGCTTCGGGCACGTGCTGGCGCGAGCGGATGACAACCTGGGGTGGAAGCACACGCTGTTGGATCAACTCTACGACCAGCTCCTCGGGGACTTCTCTTCCGAGCGACGGGACGCGGTGGCGAAGTTCCTGGGCGACGTGGGGCACGACACGTCACTGATTCCGCAGCTCACGCCCGAGGGCATCGACCTGTTCAACGCGAGCACGCATGACCGGCCGGGCGTGCGGTATGGCTCGGTGGTGACGCAGGCGCGGCCGCCGTCGCTGCGCACGCGCTTGTCCGCGGGGCTGGATCCGTACGCGCAGCTCACGCACACGATTTATGCGTTCGTGTACAGCCAGACGCAGCGCATGCCGCTGACGGCGCTGCCGCTGCATACGCCGGCGCAGACCGCGGCGCTGGTGCAGTCCTACGGCGCGATGCCGGGACCCACCGCATGCGATGGAATCGTGCCCACGCGCTCGCAGGTCCACGGGCGGGTGCTGGCGGCGGTGCGCGCGGACCACCTGGATGCGATTGGGCACTTCGACCAGCCCGCGCACCAGCCGCCGCACGTGGACTGGCTCATCTCGGGCTCAGGCTTCCGTCGGCCTCAGTTCGAGGCCATGTGGAAGCGCATCGTGGACTTCCTGCTGCTGGAGACGTAGCGCCCCGGCTCAGCCGCGCTTGAACACGGCGAGGAAGCGGGCCTCGGCGACGAGGAGTCCGTCCACGTCCAGCAGTTGCACGGGCACCCAGGCTTCGGCCTTGTCGCCGCGCTCGCGCAGCGTGGCTTCGAGGTGGGCGAAGACTTCCGGAGGAGGCTCGCAGACAGCGGTGACGGCGCTCTTGGCCTTGGCGTGGAATTGAACCTCCATGCGGTTGACCAGGAGCTTGTATTGATTGGGCGGGAAGCGCGTGAAGAGGAGCACGCCCATCGTGAGTTCCATCACGGTCACCTGAGCGCCCAGGTACACGCTGCCCACGTGGTTCTTCGTCTTGCGATTGAGCGGCACGGAGGCGCGAGTCCGCGAGTTCGACACCTCCTCCACGCGGTAGCCCATGGCCGAGGCGAGCGGGACGATGTTCTTCACCGCCAACGTCGTCAGCGTGTTGGCCATGCCCGGGGACACCCGGCGCAGCTTCTCCACCATCTCCAGCGCGAACATGATTCTCCTCACCGCCCTCGAGGCGGGTGCGGCGCCATCCTACGCGGCGCGGCGCGACGACGGGTCCTCGACCGACGCGAGGAACGCCAGGATGCGCTGGGCACAGGCCTCAGGCTGTTCCAGCGGGAACAGGTGCGTGGTACCCGCGAGCTTCTCCGTGCGGACATTGGGCACAGTGCGAGCGACACGGGACAGAGCACTCTGGGTCAGCGTGTCGGAGTCACCGCCACGAAGGACGAGCGTGGGCACGGACACGCCGCGCAGCTGGGCCCAAGGGGAACTGGGTGCGGTCTCGAAGCATCGAGCCTCCCACTCGCGAGGAATGGTGAGACGGAAGCCACCCTCGGGACGCTCGATAAGTCCGTGAGCGATGTAGTCCTGGAAGCAAGCGGGGTCGAAGCGGGAGAACAGGAGCTTCTTGCGGTAGCTGAGCGAAGCCAGTTCACGGGTCGGCCAGACCGCACGGCGACGAAGCGCGAGACTCGCGGGAGGCAACCTGTGCACCACGCCGAGCAGGGATGCAGCGCGAAGCACCCAAGTGCGCACGCCGGTCATGAGCACAGGGTCCAGGGCTACGACGGAGCGAAAGAGCTGTGGGTGCTTGAGGGAAGCAAACAGCGTGGCCACACCGCCCATGCTGTGCCCAAGACCGACAATGCGCTCGAATCCTCGGTCGAGGAGGAGCTGAGCCATCTCGTCCGCCAGGTCCTCCCAGCGACGAAGTGAGCGAGGATCCGAGCCAGGAACGAAGCACGAGCCGCGCCACGAGTAGACGTGGAAGTGAGGAGTCAGGCGCTCGATGAGCTGGCGATAGGTACCGGGCGGGAACCCATTGGCATGGGCGAAGTGGAGCACCGGACCGGTGCCACCCTAGTCATCCAGGGACAAAGAAGCGCGCATCGCCTCCCCGCATACCGCACCCAGCCCCACCTGTCGCGCCGAACTCAGGGCCCAAGAGCCACACGGACACAAAGAGCGACGATTGGCCCTGACTCCGTGTCCAACTGCACGGGTATTTCAATCCACGCGCCTCACAGTCACGAGGAGCGACCGACCCACCGAAGATGCCGTAGCAAAGCTGACGGTCGTTTCAATCCACGCCCCTCGCACCCACAAGAAGCGACCTGAGTGCAGTTGGCGGTGGCAGCCCACCCAGAGTTTCAATCCGCGCCCCTCACGGTCACGAGGAGCGACGTTCGCCCACTACGCCTCTTGGTGCCTGCGCATCCGCCCGTTTCAATCCGCGCTCCTCGCGGTCACGAGGAGCGACCCCTGCGCTGGGGAGCGGTACGGCGGGCATGGTGTTTCAATCCGCGCTCCTCGCGGTCACGAGGAGCGACAAGCAGTCGCGCTGCACTGCTGGCACCTCGCCAGGTTTCAATCCGCGCTCCTCGCGGTCACGAGGAGCGACAGCGGGACAGGGCCGCGCAGCTCCTCATGTACCTGTTTCAATCCGCGCTCCTCGCGGTCACGAGGAGCGACGGCCAGGTTGCCTTCGATTCGCGCCGAGGTGGCGTTTCAATCCGCGCTCCTCGCGGTCACGAGGAGCGACGACCCGCCGGGATGCGCGGACCAGCGCACTCGAGTTTCAATCCGCGCTCCTCGCGGTCACGCGGAGCGACGGCCAGGTTGCCTTCGATTCGCGCCGCGGTGGCGTTTCAATCCGCGCGCCTCGCGGTCACGAGGAGCGACGGCCAGGTTGCCTTCGATTCGCGCCGCGGTGGCGTTTCAATCCGCGCTCCTCGCGGTCACGAGGAGCGACGAACATCCGGGATGCGCTGACCAGCGCAATCGAGTTTCAATCCGCGCTCCTCGCGGTCACGAGGAGCGACGGCTCTGCTCATGTGCGCGTAATTGGAGGTCTTGTTTCAATCCGCGCTCCTCGCGGTCACGAGGAGCGACATAACAGGACTATTCGTGTCCGGTATTATTATGGGTTTCAATCCGCGCTCCTCGCGGTCACGAGGAGCGACCATGTTTGAATTTGATTGGGTTGTATCGTGGATGTTTCAATCCGCGCTCCTCGCGGTCACGAGGAGCGACCCAAAGGGTTTGTCCGTCTCGGAGAAGATAGAGGTTTCAATCCGCGCTCCTCGCGGTCACGAGGAGCGACAACGCCACTCAGTTGACCCTCAGGCAGATGGAGGGTTTCAATCCGCGCTCCTCGCGGTCACGAGGAGCGACCTTCAAGAGCACTGAGGCGCGCATCATCCCGCAGTTTCAATCCGCGCTCATCGCGGTCACGAGGAGCGACATCGTGATTACACAACCAAGACAAGACATGGCGTTTCAATCCGCGCTCCTCGCGGTCACGAGGAGCGACCATTCTTTACAAACTTCTTCAGCTCTGCATCCAGTTTCAATCCGCGCTCCTCGCGGTCACGAGGAGCGACTCCTGACGTGGGAGCTGGTGCGCGTGGGCCTGGTTTCAATCCGCGCTCCTCGCGGTCACGAGGAGCGACTGACAAGCAGCGGGCCCTCGTATTGGACGCCATCGTTTCAATCCGCGCTCCTCGCGGTCACGAGGAGCGACTCGCTACATGAGCCCGGTCAAGCGTGTCAGTTTGTTTCAATCCGCGCTCCTCGCGGTCACGAGGAGCGACAAGCCGATGGTCATCTAGGATAAGTGCTTGAGTGTTTCAATCCGCGCTCCTCGCGGTCACGAGGAGCGACCATGTCGCTGAGGGCATCCCTGGCGCCGCGCAGGTTTCAATCCGCGCTCCTCGCGGTCACGAGGAGCGACTGGACCAGCGTCTGGGCCCGGGTCTGCGAAACGGTTTCAATCCGCACTCCTCGCGGTCACGAGGAGCGACAAGCTCCCGAACCTCGGCACCCTCACGCACGGGTTTCAATCCGCGCTCCTCGCGGTCACGAGGAGCGACATCATGGCTCGGGCCCTTGAGGCTCAACGTCAAGGTTTCAATCCGCGCTCCTCGCGGTCACGAGGAGCGACTGGACCAGCGTCTGGGCCCGGGTCTGCGAAACGGTTTCAATCCGCACTCCTCGCGGTCACGAGGAGCGACAAGCTCCCGAACCTCGGCACCCTCACGCACGGGTTTCAATCCGCGCTCCTCGCGGTCACGAGGAGCGACATCATGGCTCGGGCCCTTGAGGCTCAACGTCAAGGTTTCAATCCGCGCTCCTCGCGGTCACGAGGAGCGACTGGACCAGCGTCTGGGCCCGGGTCTGCGAAACGGTTTCAATCCGCACTCCTCGCGGTCACGAGGAGCGACAAGCTCCCGAACCTCGGCACCCTCACGCACGGGTTTCAATCCGCGCTCCTCGCGGTCACGAGGAGCGACATCATGGCTCGGGCCCTTGAGGCTCAACGTCAAGGTTTCAATCCGCGCTCCTCGCGGTCACGAGGAGCGACTGGACCTGTACCCGGAGGCGTGACCCATGGCGCAGTTTCAATCCGCGCTCCTCGCGGTCACGAGGAGCGACTTGCCGTCGGGCTTTCGCCCTGGTCGGCACAGGTTTCAATCCGCGCTCCTCGCGGTCACGAGGAGCGACGGGGGCCTAAACCAACTTTAGGCCCCCTAGGTGTTTCAATCCGCGCTCCTCGCGGTCACGAGGAGCGACGCCATTGCGGCCTCATCGGCCAGCACTGCGTCGTTTCAATCCGCGCTCCTCGCGGTCACGAGGAGCGACATACGCGTGCCGGCGCCAAACATTCAAGCGCCGGTTTCAATCCGCGCTCCTCGCGGTCACGAGGAGCGACCGGTGAGTCGCTTCGTTGCGGAGAACCCCGATTGGTTTCAATCCGCGCTCCTCGCGGTCACGAGGAGCGACACTCGGCCCAGCAGCAGCAGTCCCCCACAGGAGTTTCAATCCGCGCTCCTCGCGGTCACGAGGAGCGACAACCCAGCGTACCCGAGGCGGCCGGCGAGGAGCGAGTTTCAATCCGCGCTCCTCGCGGTCACGAGGAGCGACCTTGTCGGGCTCGGTGCCGTCCAGGCCCAGCATGTTTCAATCCGCGCTCCTCGCGGTCACGAGGAGCGACGCAGCTCCTGGGGAGACTGGACAACGGGCGCGGTGTTTCAATCCGCGCTCCTCGCGGTCACGAGGAGCGACTTTGATATGTGGGTCCAAGATGAACATCATTGTGTTTCAATCCGCGCTCCTCGCGGTCACGAGGAGCGACTCTGCCCTGCCAATGTACTGGAACCTCTGCGGAAATTGACCGGGTTCCGCGAACCTCTTTCCCGTGGCGCTCCCGCGCGACGGAATAGAACGGGTTCTGGCCCGAACCCTTGATGACTATTGGCGATTTCAACGAGCGCGAACCCTCGACGCAGCTTGCACCGGGAGAGGTTCGCGCTCGCCTTCGCCCTCTCCTGCGTCCCTCCCGCCGAGCGCTCTGCTCCCCCGTGGCGCCATAGCATCCCCTTTGCCTCCGCGTGCACCCACTCGGCAGGTAGAGAAGCCCAACAGTGCGGTCACTTTGGACACTCCCTTTCAACGACTTGCACTGTTCAAAAGGCGGACCTCGGCGGCGCGGCCCAGCAGGCGGGCGGCCGGGCCTGACAGGGCGAGCGGGAATCCCCACCCTTCGACCTGGAACCCCAAACCCGAGGGACGTGCACCATGTACACCAGCAGCCATGTGAACCTCCCCGCCAACGCCCGCGAACAGCTCGTCGATCTGCTCAATACCCTCCTCGCCAGCGCGATCGACCTGCATTGGCAAATCAAACAGGCCCACTGGAACATCCGCGGCAAGCACTTCATCAGCCGCCACGAACTCTTCGACGACCTCGCCAAGCACGCTCGCGAACAAGCCGATAGCTTCGCCGAACGCGCCGGCACCCTCGGCGGCTACGCGGAAGGCACCATCCGCCTCGCCACCCAGAACTCCCTGCTGCCCGAGTACGACCTCGAGGCCGTCGACGGCGATGCCCATATGCGCGCCCTCGTTGACCGCTTCGCTCGCTACGCCGCCAGCATCCGCGACGGCATCCAGCGCTCCGAGGCCCTCAAGGACCCTGTCACCGTCGACCTCCTCACCCAGTCCCTCGGCGACGTCGAGCTGGACCTCTGGTTCCTCGAGAGCCACCTCACCGGTGAGAACCGCCCCGGTGCCCCCCGCACACGCAAGGACCGCGACGCCGGCACCACGTCCCACGCCTGAGCCCGCTCCTTCCGCGAGCGCTCGGCGCGGCCTCGGCATATAGATGGCGTCCTCTCGCTGCACGGAGGACGCGGGCCATGACGGCGCAGAACCGACTCGATGGGAAGGTGTGCCTCATCACCGGGGCCACGGGTGGCATCGGCCTCGAGACCGCCAAGGCCCTGGCTCGCCTGGGTGCCACCACCCTGCTCGTGGGCCGGGACCCCGGTCGCACCCAGGCCGCCGTCGCCGCCGTGCGCGAGGCGGCCCCTGGCGCCACCGTGGAGTCCTTCCTCGCGGACCTGTCCTCCCTCCAGTCCGTGCGCGACCTGGCCTCCGCCGTCCGCGCGCGCACCTCCCGGCTCGACGTCCTCATCAACAACGCCGGCCTCATCCACGACCGCCGCCAGGTCACCGTGGATGGCTTCGAGGCCACCCTCGCCATCAACCACCTAGCCCCCTTCCTCCTCACGAACCTCCTGCTCGACCTGCTCCGGGCGAGCCCCTCCGCGCGCGTCATCAACGTGTCCTCGCAAGGACATCGCCTCGCGCGGCTGGACTTCGATGACCTCCAGAGCACGCGCGGCTATGACGGCATCCGCGTGTATGGCAATTCCAAGCTCGCCAACATCTTGTTCACCCACGCGTTGGCCAAGCGCCTGAAGGGCTCGCGCGTCACCACCAACGCGCTCCACCCCGGCGTGGTGCGCACCGGCTTCGGGCTCAACTCGCAGGGCTTCTTCAAGCACCTCATCAAGCTCGGCGCGCCCTTCATGCTCAGCGCGGAGCGCGGCGCGCGGACCTCTGTCTATCTGGCCTCGTCCCCCGAGGTGGCGGATGTCTCGGGGCAATACTTCATCAAATGCCGTCCAGTGAAGGCGTCGTCGGCCGCGCGCGATGACGCCCTCGCCGAGCGGCTCTGGCAAGTGAGCGCTCAGCTCACGGGAGTGCAGACATGATCGACCTGTACACGTTCCCTACCCCCAATGGCCGCAAGGTCTCCATCGCCCTGGAGGAGCTGAAGCTCCCCTACACCGCCAAGGTGGTGAACATCCTGCGCGGCGATCAGTTCAAGCCCGAGTTCCTGGCCATCAATCCCAACAACAAGATTCCCGCCATCGTGGACCACCATGGCGCGGATGGCCGCCCCATCACCGTCTTCGAGTCCGGCGCCATCCTCATCTACCTGGCGGAGAAGACGGGCTACCTCATGCCGTCGGATCCGCGCGGCAAGGCCGACGTGCTCCAGTGGCTGATGTTCCAGATGGGCGGCGTGGGCCCCATGTTCGGGCAGTACAACCACTTCACGCGCTTCCACAAGACGGCCGTCCCCTATGCCATCGAGCGCTATCGGGCCGAGTCCAAACGTCTGCTCAGCGTGCTGGACAAGCAGCTCGGCCAGGGTGAGTACGTGGCGCGTACGTTCTCCATCGCGGACATCGCCCTGTACCCGTGGGTGGCGGGCTTCCGCGACTACAACCCCGAGCTGTTCATCGGCCTGAACCACGTGCCCGAATGGCTGCACCGCATGGCCAGCCGCCCCGCCGTCCAGAAGGGCATGGCCGTCCCCACCCTCCCCAAGTAGTCCTCGATCGCCTCACGTCTCCATGGCCACGCTCGAACAGCTCCGCTTCGACAACACCTACGCTCGACTCCCCGCGGGTTTCGCCGCCCGCGTGGCACCCACGCCGTTCCCAGACGCCCACGTGGTGAGCGTCAACCCCGCCGCGATGAAGCTGCTGGGATTGGACGCGGCGGAGGCCCTGCGCCCCGAGTTCGCGCAGGCCCTGGGCGGCGGCCGTCTGTTGCCCGGTATGGAGCCCGTGGCCATGGTGTACGCGGGGCATCAGTTCGGCGTGTATGTGCCTCGCCTCGGAGACGGACGCGCGCTGCTCTTGGGCGAGGTGCGCACGGACTCCGGCGACAAGTGGGACCTGCACTTGAAGGGCGGCGGGCCCACGCCGTACTCGCGCGGAGGAGACGGCCGCGCGGTGCTGCGCTCCACCGTGCGCGAGTACCTCTGTGGCGAGGCGATGCACGCGCTGGGCATCCCCACCACGCGGGCCCTGTGCGTGCTCGGCAGTCAGCAGCCCGTGTACCGCGAGGCGGTAGAGACGGGCGCCATGCTGGTGCGGCTGGCGCCCTCACACGTGCGCTTCGGCACCTTCGAGTACTTCCACCACTCGGAGCAGACCGAGCAGGTGGCGACGCTGGCGGACCATGTCATCGCCACGCACTTCCCTCATCTTCAGGGAGAGGCGGACCGATACGCGCGCTTCTTCGAGGCGGTGGTGGAGCGCACCGCGTTCCTCTTCGCGCAATGGCAGGCGGTGGGCTTCGCGCACGGGGTGTTGAATACAGACAACCTGTCCATCCTCGGACTCACGCTCGACTACGGCCCGTATGGATTCCTGGATGACTTCGAGCCCGGCTTCGTGTGCAACCACTCGGACGCGCGCGGGCGCTACGCGTTCGACCAGCAGCCGCGCATCGGGCTGTGGAACCTCGCGTGTCTGGGTGAGGCCCTGCTCTCGCTCATGACCGAGGATGTGGCCCGCGCCGCGCTCGCGCAGTATCAGCCTCGGTTCGCGGCGCATTTCCTCGCGCGCATGCGGCGCAAGCTCGGGCTGCGTGAGGAGCGCGAGGAGGACCGTGACCTGCTCGAGTCACTGTTTGGCCTGATGGCCGACTCGCGCGTGGACTACGCCCGCTTCTTCCGAGCCCTGGGCCGCTTCGACTCCGCCGAGGGCGCGCGCCAGGACCTGTTGCGAGACCAGTTCCTGCCGCCCGCGGGCTTCGACACATGGGCCGAGCGCTACCGAGCGCGGCTGGGCGCCGAGGGCAGCGTGGACACGGAGCGTCGCGCTCGGATGGACCGGGAGAATCCCAAGTACGTGCTGCGCAACTGGGTGGCGCAGCGGGCCATCGAGCGCGCCCAGGAAGGTGACTTCGCGGAGGTGGATCGCATCCTCGCCCTCCTGTCCGCGCCTTTCGACGAGCACCCTGACTCCGAGGAGTACGCGGCGTCGCCTCCGGCCTGGGGACGACACCTCGCGGTCAGTTGTAGTTCCTGACGTAGGTATCTCCACAGACGGCTGGACTCCACTTCGCGGCCGGCATGGGCAAAGACAAGTCCAGTCCCTGAGCAATACGGCCATCGGGCTTGGGCCGCGCACGCAGGGCGGCGAGGGAGCTGGCGCCGCCTTTCCGTAGCAGATGACACCGGCGCGAAAGCGATTGAGCCCGTGCGAGCAGCACCCCACTCGCACGAACGCTCAGCTCGTATCAGCGCATGACAAGTGCGGAGCATACTGACCGTTTGACGGCCATCTTGCTCGATGCGGAGTTGACGGAACTGAACATTCGGTCCGCCGTGTCATATTCCAAACAACAGAGCCCTGACGACCCGAGTGCGGCATTAGAGGTATACTCATTCCATGCTGCTGGCTCGGCCTGACCGACTCTTGCGCTGGGATGTCCTGGAGGAACACCTCAGCGAGGCGGCGTTCCTTGGCACGCAGTGGGAGAGTGCGCTGACGTCGGCCCGCTTCACCCTGGAGGAACTCCAACGCGGCCTCGAGCAGCGGCTCCTCTTGCACCTGGAGGCACTGGCGGCGGCCGGCCCCATCGCAGCCAATCGGCTGTTGCTACCAGCCCTTGCTGGAGAGGAATCCGAGACCATCCGTGCGGCAGCCCTTGCCTTGCTGTGCTCGGGACCGACCTACGTTCCTTCACTGCTCCCCCTGCTCACTGACGGAGAGCCATGCGTGAGCACAGCGGTGCAACGAGCCATCCAGCTCAGGGGAGGAGAGGCCCTGGCGGAGAGCCTGAAGCCCCTGCTCGTGACCGGGCCGCCGCAAGTCCAGATGACCGTTCTTGAGATACTCCGGTTCCTGCAGGTATCTCCTGGGCCGGCGCTGACCACGCTCTGCAATCACGACGTCCCAGAAGTCCAGGCGGCCGCGCTGCGTGCTGCGCGCCTCTGGCCCGAGGCGGTGCAAGCACAACGGATACACGCTGCGCTCGACTCTCCCGTGACCACGGTCCGTGAGGCCGGGTTGGAGCTGGGGCTGGTGTGTGGCATGCGCAGAGCCTGGAAGGCTTGCCAGGAGTGGGGCCAGGAGAATGCCTCCTCGGGAAGCAAAGCACGACTCCTGTTGGCCTTGGGGGGCAATGACGCGGAACTCGCACAGTTGCTCCCGCTCCTGGAAGCTCCGACGCTGCGCCGAGATGTGCTGTGGGCGCTTGGCTTCAGCGGGCGCATGGTCGCGGCCAATGCCTGTCTTGCCTGGCTGAATGACCGAGCGTGCGGCGCGGTCGCGGCAGAGGCATTCTGTGCCATCACGGGATTGCGTCTGGCGGGTCCGTTCGTGAAGAAGACGGATGAGACAGAAGAGCCTGCTGGCACAGCGGGCGATGACGACGCCTTGCTGCCGGGTGCCGACGACGAGTTGGTGGCACCGGAGCCGCTGGCCATCCAGCAATGGTGGGCGCAGGCTCGCCTGAGGTTCGACCCGGATACGAGATACCTGGGCGGCCGACCCTTCACGCCAGATCGATTGAGCGAAGCGCTCCGGACCGAGCCCATGCGCCGGCGTGCACCCCTCGCGCTCGAACTGGCCATCCGGAGCCGGGGACGCCATCAACTCGAAGTGAACGCCTTCGCGCGAATCCAGGCACGGCAGTTACAGACGGTGCAGCCAGAAGCGCTCCGAGGACTCCACGCAAAAGCTTTCGCCACATGGATGAGTGCATGAAAGAGGTGTCGTCATGGGAACAACGGTGGGCGTGAACAAGATGTCGGTGGTCCACGAAGACTCCGGCGGAGTAACGGTTGCCGTCCCCGATGTTTGCAAGACGCCGAGCCCGGGAGGACCCATCCCCATCCCCTATCCGAACATCGCAAAGTCCTCGGATACGGCGCAGGGCAGCAAGAAGGTGGTGGTCGAAGGCAAGTCCGTGTGCCTGAAGGACTCGAACTTCAGCACCAGCACTGGAGACGAAGCAGGCACCGCCGGGGGCGGAGTGGCCTCCAGCAAGACGAAAGGCAAAGCCGAGTTCGTCAACTACTCGTTCGATGTGAAGTTTGAAGGCAAGAACGTGGCCCGGGCCATGGACTTGATGCTGCACAACGACAAGAACACGCCTCCGGCCCCGCTCATCCAACCGCCTGTCATCGCGATGGGGAAAGGACCCGACAGCATCCAGTGCTTGTGCTGCAAGAAGGATTACTGAGAGGCGGAGGACTCGGCTCATGCGGCTGACCGTGACAGGTCTGGGAATGACAAGCGCCGTCGGATACGGCGCGGTGGGCAGCTGCGCGGCCATCCGCGCGGGGGTCAGCCGCCCGCAGGCGCTGGATGGATTGAGGGTGGGGGATGGCGAGGGCGGCTCGCAGCCCGTGACAGGACATCCTGTGTCTGGGTTCGCCGAGGGCTTCTTTCAAGTGGGCGCGTGGCTGCGACTGGCTGCCGGTTGCCTGGCGGACCTGCGACACGGCGCCATGCTTCCCGCCAGCTCCGATGAGCGATTCTGGCACCGCACGGGGCTCACTGTCGTGGCGCCCATCATCGACAAGGCGCGCTTCTCCTGGTCTCTCCAAGAGCGTCCGGAAGCGCTGCTGGGAGACTTCGCTTATCGGCTTCTGCTGCTTCAGCAGCTGTCCATCCCACGAGAACAGGTGCGCGCGCATGCAGTGGGACACTGTGGACTGGCCCTGGCAGTGCAAGAGGCGAGTGTGCGTCTCGCCAACCGCCACGTGGAACGGGTCATCGTCCTGGGGGCGGACTCGTACGTGGACACGACCAGCCTCGAATGGCTCTTCCAAGGCAGACGCCTGAAGGAGCCGACGCGGCAGACGGGCCTCATGCCTGGCGAAGCCGGGGCCTGTGTCCTCGTGGAACAGGAAACCGATGCCCGAGCGAGGGGATGTGCCACGGACATCCGACTGGACGCCGTGGCACTCTCCACGCCGCCCTCCTCGGAGCGCCCTGCCCTCCCCCTGATGGGGCGCCACCTGGCGGAGGTCATCCAACAGGTGCTCCGCGAGTCCGCACAGGAGGCGCCCTTCCGAGGCCTGCTCGTGGTGGACCTGAATGGAGAGGAATGGAAGTCCCAAGTCTGGGGACACGCTCAGCTGGGATTGAGCTCCGTCGTCGCCTTCGATGGGTGCCAGCTCATTGTCCCATGTGAGGCGGTGGGTGAGCTGGGCGCGGCGAGCGGGCTCGTGGGACTGGCTGTTTCGGTGAGCAGCATGCTCCGCCAGGGCGCTGACGCGGCACGGTGCGCCATCGTCTGCTCGATTTCTGACTCAGGCCAGGTTGGAGCCGTGCTGCTCCGACGCACTGGCAAGAACTGATGGAGAGGAGTTCGTATGAGTGGAGCGAACGCGCATATCCTCAATCAGCACAAAATCCAGGCAGTCCTGGATCGGGCCAACGACTATCGCAAGAATGGTATCGATATCATTGGCGCCAACGATGGGAAGACCAACCCCGTCTACAACAACGACAGCAAGATCAAGAAGTACCTGAACCAGAAAATGGCGGAGGCCAGGAGCGAGGGAAAGCGCAACCTCCCGAAGACGACCATCGCGGGTGCGCAGTATGGCGATGACACCCATGCCGCCGGCTACCATTTCAATCACTTCGCTGCAGACAACGGTGGAACCCCCTATCCCAACGAGGGCCACCACATGCTGCCGTGCGAACTATTCCTCCAGAGAGAAGAAAGCGGCGACCCTGAAAAAGGCGGCCTCTTCGGGGAAATCGAACGGCAGATCCTCCTCCGCGTGAAGTATGACGTCAACAATGGCAACAATGTCATCTTCCTCCCCGCGGCCCTCAACCTCTGTGGCGTGCATCAACTCCCGTACCACGCAGGAAGCCACCCGGGCTATTCTTCAAAGGTGCGCGCGGACCTCAAGCGGATTGACGCAATGCTCAAGGACCAAGCCAAGAAGCTTTGCGAGACATGGAATCCCCCCGACTCCATTCCCGACCAATTGATGAAGTTGGAGAACAAATACTGGAACTGGATCGTCCTCTTCGGAGAGAGTCATCTGGATAGCATCAACAACTTCGTAAAGCTATTGGCGGAGAAGGTACCAACTCCCGACCAACTGACAAAGAGCCATTAGACACCTCTCCATTCAGCTCCCAGCCCCACTCATGAACTACTATCCCTGGCTTAACGCAGAAGACTCATCCTTCGCCTGGATCATGGCGACGCCCAACGTGCTGGCAAACAACCCCGACGAATACCTGCTCTACCGAGGGGTGTCTGTGAAGAGTTGGTTCCCAGCGAGCCCGACATTCTACCTGTCGAAAGGGCGCGGCATGGAGCTGACGGACTCCATCCCCAATGCGGTCAACCTCTGCTTCACCTCCGCGCGATTGAAGACGTTCATGGAGGAGCATTCAGGCGCAAGCCTTGAGTTTCTGCCGGTGCGCCTGCTCGATCAGAAAGAGCGACCCGTCCAGGAGCCGTATTACCTCATGAACCTGTTGGACACGCTGGACTGTGTGGACCTCGAGAAGTCCAAGTTCGAGCGGGCCGTGATCGATCCTTCCCTCATCATGACGTTCTTTCTGTTGGTGCTCGATGAGTCCAGGATCCCCGAGGACAAGAAGCTCTTCCGGCTGAAAGAGAGCCCCGAGTTGATCATCATCCGAGAGGATCTCGCGCAGGGAATCCTGGACACGGACCATAATGGGATGATGTTCCTGGAGATGCATGAGTACGGCAAGGAATGGGGAGGCCGTTGAAGTCCAGGAGGATGAGCCCTTGCTGACCGTGCAACATCATGAGGAGAACGCTCTCTACGCCCTCCAGCTCCTGGAGGCCCACTTGGATCAAGGGCAGCGCCCCGCCGAAGAACGGGAGCAGTTCCTCTTCCACATGTCTCGACATGGCCGGATCGCAGCCATCAGTGGCCTGCTGGTCCGCATGGATGTGCCCGCCTTCCACGACCGCCTTCGCCGCTCCGGCACCTATCGGCTGCGATTGCTCAGGGAGCGGCAGGCCGAGGGGCGCCCCTTCAACCACTTCACCGGGACTGGCCAGATTGCTCCCTTATGCGATGCACTCGCGGCAGGCGATGATGCCCTGGCGAAAGAGATTGCCGCGTTGTCCGCACCCTCCTGGGTGCGGCGAAAGGAGTTCGAGGACGACTGTCATTACGGACGCATCCTGGGCCTGCTCGCGTCCGACGGGTCACCCATTCCAAGTGATGCGGAGCTCCTCCTGGCGGACCTCGTCCGGAGCACGGGCGAAGACAGCGCGCCCCGGGTACGAATCTGCCGCGCACTGTTGGTACAGGAGCCAGAGGCTTTCCACGGAGCCCTGCAGGCGCTCGTCGAGGAGCACGGGGCACACTTCCGCTCCCGGGCAGGCTCGCTCGAGGCGAGTCAGGCCTACTTCCAGACGGAGCGCGCCATCTTCGTGGAGGGGCTGGCCTTGCTGCGACTAGCCATGAGACGGGGATTGGCCGTGGAGGAGCGAGAATACGCTTTTCTTCCCAGTCCTGCCTGGGCGAGGTGAGCGGACGGACGGCATTGGCCGTCGAGCCTGGCGTGTTGGTACCCGGGAGTGACTGGAATCCACCCACGCGCCTGTTCTAAAGCTGCGCGTGATGCGCGACCTCACGATTCCGTTGAAAGAGCTGAGCGAGTTCGACCTCCCCGCCGTGTGCATCGTCACCGGTCAGACGGAGGGCGTGGTCTTCAAGCCCGTGAAGTTCACGTGGTACCCGCGCTGGGTGAACTTCTTCGTCCTCCTCAACCTCCTCATCGCGTTGATCATCGCCGCGATCACCACGCGGCGGGCGAATGGCCAGTTGCCTTTCACCGAAGAGGCGTGGCGCGCGTGGCGGCTTGGACGCATCCTCTTCCCGGTGTCGTTGATCAGCGGCATCCTCCTCATCATCGCGGGCACCTGCTTGATGGTGGGGGAGGTCGTGCCCTTCGGGCTGATCGTCTTCGCGCTGGGCATCGCACTGCCCGTTGGGTGTCACTTCCGCTTCGTGCGGAACAAGGGCCCGGTGGTGAACCGGATCGACAAGGAGACCCTCACGCTGAGCCTGCCGAGCAGCGAGGCCGCACAGGCCTTCCAGGAGCGCCTCTATCCGCGCCGTCGGCCCCTGGCGAACCGCCCGACCATGGGGCGCGTGGGATGACCCTGCCCGTGCCTCCCGAGGGCGCCCTCTGCGGAGGCCACTCGGACATCGTCGCCACCAGCATCTGTCCGCGCTGTGGCGCCTTCATGTGCCCGCGCTGCGAACACCGCGTCCGCCCTGAGTCCGTGCCGATGTGTCCCGCCTGCTGGGAGCTGCGCGCCAGCAAGCTCCAACCCGCCCCAGGGCTGGGCGTCGCCCCCTCCACCGTGGGGCTCATCGCCGGCGTCATCGCGCTGATTCCCCTCTGCCCCATCATCCAGGTCGTCGCGCTGGTGCTCAACGTCATCGTGTGGATGCGCAACCGACGAGCCCCTCCTCCGACCGGCCGCTGGAAGCCGCTCGTGGGAATGGGGCTCGCCGTGCTGGGCTCGGGCATCACAGCCCTGGCCTATTTCGTCTTCAGCCGTCCGGACTGAGCCCAGGCGCGCGCGAGAATTCCCACCGCGCCTGGGGTTGCCCGTCCTCACCCTCCGGAACCACCGTTGCCGCATGGCGACGGACCTCACCCGGCTCCCCACGTACGCGCGCGCGGACGCAGTTCACGTGGTCATCGAGTCTCCCCGGGGCTCGACCCTGAAGCTCAAGTACGAGCCCGCGCTCCAAGCCTTCTCCGTGTCCCGGCCCCTCCCGCGCGGCCTCGGCTATCCGTTCGACTGGGGCTTCATCCCCGGAACGGTCGGCCCCGACGGCGACCCGCTCGATGCCCTGGTGTACTGGGACGACACGAGCTGGCCGGGCGTCGTGCTGCCATGCCGCCCCTTGGGTGTCCTCCTGCTCGACCAGCGCCCCAAGGGCGGGCCTCGGGACGCGAGGGAGCGCAACGACCGGCTCCTCGTCGTGCCCCTGTCCGCGGCCCGCGCCTCGGACCTCGGCTCGGTGATGGACCTGTCCGAGCGCGAGCGCGTCGAGCTGGAGCACTTCTTCCTCGCGACCCAGCGCTTCGAGGACAAGGACGCGAATGTCCTCGGCTGGGAAGGCCCCGAGGCCGCCTTGCAGCAGGTGCGGCACGCCGTGACGACGGAGCCATGAGATGACCAGGCCCACGCCCATCCGAGGCCTGGGGCCGGACAGCTCGCTGGGCGAAGCCGCCCGGCTCAGCCTCGCGGGCCGGCTCGCGGACGTGCACACCCACGAGGCCCGACTCCGACAAGGGCACGACGCGGACACCGTCCACGACCTGCGCGTCGCCACCCGCCGACTCCGCGCCGCCCTACATGTCTTCCGATCCCTGGGCCGGATGAAGACGCTGGAGCGAGAGGTGAAACGATTCCAGGACGCGCTCGGCCAGGTGCGGGACCTGCACGTACAAGCCGCGTGGCTGGACTCGGCCACCCACGAGCAACAGCCTCACGTCCAACGGGACATCACCGCGCTGCGCGACACCCACCTGTCCGACCAGGAAGCGCGGAGCCAACAGCTGTCCCGCGAGGTCCAGCGCTGGCACCGCTGCACCGCGCCCCGGCTGCGCTCGCGACTGAAAGACGTGAAGGATTCCCATCGCTTCATCAGCCGCCCCATCCGCCAGCAGCTTCGCAAGCGATTGCGCCGGGTGGACCAGTCCATGGCGCACTATGCCAAGGCTCACGACCCGACCACGGCCCACACGCTGCGCAAGGAATTGAAGAAGCTGCGCTACGAAATCGAGCTGCTCCAGCCCGCCCGCCCGATGCCGGACACCGCCCTCCAGGTGATGGAGCAGCTCCAGGATGGGCTGGGCGCACTGCATGACACGGACGTGCGCATGGAGCTGCTGGAGCACGACGCCGCCCAGGGCACCCCGCCCGAGCGCCGCGCCGCGCAAGCGCTCCTGCCCCGCGTGCGCGAGGAGCACGAGACGGATGCCGCCCAGGTGGCCCGTGCGCTCCGACGCTGGCACTCGGGCGCGCTGCCCCAGACGCTGCACGACGTGCTCACCTGAAGCGCGGCCCCCGTTGCACAATCCCTCCCAAAACGTTAAAAATCAGTAAATTCAGCTTTCATGGACGCAAGGGGCGCGTCCTCGGCACCCGCTCTGGGGGGAGCGGCGACCGGCCTCGTCCACCCCCAGGGGCCGACCATGAACCGTCGTGTGTCGTTGCTGCTGTGGTTCGCGCTGTCCAGCGTGTTGTGGGGGCCCGCCTCGGGCCTCGCGCAACAGCAGTTCTCCTATCGTCATCCAGACGTGCCCATGGGCAGTCCGCCGGTGACGACGGTGCGCGTGCTGTTGGAGCTGGGGAACACGACGTTCACCTCGCCGCAAATCACCATCACGCCCAGCGCCGGCACGGCGGAGACCTTCCCCGCCACGGACGGGCCGCATGACCTGTCGAATCGCGATCGCGTGTTCCTCCAGGGCATCGGGACGAACACCGTCATCCTCACGTACTTCGCGCGCAGCTTCCTGGCGATTCCGCCCAACCTCTGCGTCGTGAGCGGCACGGGCAACCCCACCCAGACGTATGACTTCTCCCTGCAAGGCTTTCCGACCATCACCGCGTACCGGATGACTGGCTATGCCGCCGCGTCGCAGGACGCGTGCTGGTGCGCCAAGCGGCGCGTGAAGACGAACCTGAACTGGGTCGTCGCGCCGCCGGGCGTGGACAAGGGCCGCATGCCGCAGGACATCGCGCTCGTGCTGGACCGCTCGGGGAGCATGACCGCGTCGGTCGTCGCGGGGATGTCTCGCTGGCAGGCGCTGCAGTCCGCCGCGGGCCAGTTCGTGGCCTTCTGGAAGCAGGAGGGCCTGGCCTCCAGTCGCTCCGGAGGCGTGGACCTGGGCAAGGACCGCCTCGCCATGTACCTGTTCTCCACCAGCGTCCAGCCGCTCAGCGCGGCCAGCCCCTATGTCGAGCGCGGCGCCACGGGGGCCGCGTGGGACGGGCTCGTCACGGAGCTCAATGCCGCCACCGCGACCGGCGTCACCGCGATGGGCGCGGGCCTGCGTGACGCCATCGAGCGCTACCAGGCCGACGTCACCGCGGGCCGGACGCTCAATGACCTGACCGTGGTGCTGATGACAGACGGCATGCAGAACCAGGAGCCCATGGTGAAGGAAATCACCATGGGCTCGCTCACGGGCCTCAAGACGCTCCAGTTCTCCACGGGCGAGGAGCCGCTCGTCGAGCGCTGCGTCCCCATCCTCTCCGTCCCCGTGGGGGACGTGGGCGTGCCGTGGGCGCAGTTGCTGGACCGCATCTCCCAGCAGACCTCGGGCAAGAGCCGGTTGACGCCCGCCATGGGGATGTCCGTCGCGCTCACCCAGACGCTGGTGGACACGCTGAAGGGCAACACGCCCTCCGCCGCGCTGCAGGTGCAGCAGAGCACGCCCGCGACGGCCGGCGCGGTGGCGCACCCGGTGGTGCTCGATGGCTCGGTGAAGAACGCCATCGTGGTGCTCGGGTGGCTGGGCACCTCGGACCTGGCCAAGGCGGGCCTCACGCTGCGCATCCTCCGGCCGGATGGCAAACCCGCGCAGCCGGTGGCTCGGACCGACGGGAACTTCTTCACCGTGCAGCGCGTGGACCTGCCCACCAGCGGGCCCGCCGGCAAGTGGACGATGGAGGTCACCAACAAGGTCGCGCAGGCCATTCCCTATCAGCTCTCCGTGTTCACGGAGGAGGCGGCGCTGGACTTCGACCTGCGGGTGCGCGGCATCCGCCATCCCGCGGGTGAGCCGCTCGTGCTGGAGGCGCTGGCGTTCCAGGACGGAAAGCCCGCCTCCCCGTCCGACGTCCAATTCAAGGTCGAGACGCGGGCCCCGCTCACGCCGCTGGGCGCGCTGCTGCGCGACACGAGCGGCAAGGTCTACACGGATGACATCAAGGGCCAGCGCACCGCCTACGAGGTGAAGCTGGACACGCTCATGAAGGACGGCAGCTTCCGCGAGAAGGCCCAGGCCCAGGTGAGCAAGACCTGGGAGATGGCGCCTCAGGACAAGGGGCGCTGGACGCTCGACTTCGCGGACACGACGGTGCCGGGCACGTACCGCTTCCTCGTCACGGTGGACAGCGCCCAGGGCCTGCACCGCGTGGAGACCGTGGAGGCGCACGTGGAGGTGCTCCCGCTGCCCAAGGCCACCGACTACAAGGTCGAGGACCTGGGGAGCGGACGCTTCCGCATCCGGCTCGTGCCGTATGGGGGAACGGGACTGCCGCTGGGCCCCGGCTTCCAGAATGAGCTGCGCGTGTTCGCGAAGGGCAAGGAGCTGCGTCACCCCGCCGAGGCCGGAGACAAGGCCGAGTTCCAACTCCAGGACCCGTACCAGGACGGCACGTACCTGGTGGACCTGGCGAACCTGAGCGCGGACCTGCCCATCACGGTGGTGCTCTCGGGCATCCCGCTGCTCCAGGGCACGCTCGCGAAGCTGGAGCCCGTGCCCGCGGGTTAGGCGCGCTCACGCCCGAGCAACCGTCGCGCGTGGGCGGCCACGGCCTCACCCAACGCGGTGGGGTGACGGACCTCGAAGTCGAAGGGCAGCCGCGCCAGCTCGCGCGCGAACCAGCGCAGGTCGTCCGTCTGCCCTCGCAGCAACACACCGGCCTCGGCGCGCTCCAGCACGCCGAGGCCCGGGAACACCTCGCGCCGCGCGGCCTCCAGGTCCGTGTGCAGCAGCACCTCCACCGCGTGCGCGCGCGGGAGCGTGGCCACGGAGACCGTGAGGTGCGCCAGCGCGTCAAAGTCAGGCGGGCGCTCGAAGGCCACGCCCAGCGACTGCACCGAGCGCACGCGGTCCAACCGGAACGAGCGCGGCTCGCGGCGCAGGTGGCAGTGGCCCACCACGTACCAACGCCCACTCCGGTACGCGAGGCCATACGGGTCGAAGTCGCGCTCGGTCTCCTCGTGCTCCGCGGACGCGTAGCTCAGGCGCACGCGTTGGCGCGCTTGGGCCGCCGCGCTCAGCGCCGTCAGCGCCGCGTTGTCCCGAGGCGTCTCGGGCGACCGCGACAAGTCCAGCCGCACCGTCTCGTCCACCGCGCGCACGCGTCGCTTCAGCGGCGCTGGCATCACCCGCTCCAGCTTCGCCTGCGCGCTGGCCACCGCGGGTGCGGCCTCGGCGAGCCCCAGTCCTCGCGCCGCCAGGAGCCCCACCGCGAGCGCCATCGCCTCGTCGTCGGTGAACATCATCGGCGGCAGCTTGAAGCCCGCCGCCAGCAGGTACGCGCCGTCCCGGCCTCGCTCCGCCGTGAGGGGGATGCCCAGCGCCTCCAGCGCGGCCACGTAGCGCCGCACCGTGCGACGGTCCACCTCCAGCCGTCGCGCCAGCTCGGCGCCGCTCATCCGCCCGTGCGTCTGGAGCAGCTCGAGCACCGTGAGGACGCGCGTGGTGGGGCGGGACACGAGGCCTCGTTCGAATGAGGGCGGATTCGGCCCTATATCGCGTCTAGGGTGCGCGCGCGCCCCCCGAGTCGGGTGGGTCCGCACCGAGGTCCGACGCATGACTCAGACAGCTCACCTGTGGCTCTTCTTCGTAATGGTGTTCGGCATCATCGTGTTGCCCGGCCTGGACATGGCCTTCGTGCTCGCCAGTTCGCTGGTGGGAGGACGCAAGGCGGGGCTGTCCGCCGTGAGCGGGGTGGTCGCGGGGAGCATGTGCCACGTCGCCGTCGGAGCGACGGGCGTGGCGGTGCTGCTCCAGGTCATGCCGGTGGCCTTCAACGCCTTGCTGTGGGGCGGCGCGCTGTACGTCGCGTGGATGGGCGTGTCGCTGTGGCGCGCCGGCGCGGCCTTCACCGCCCGCCCCCTGACCGAGCGGCGCTCCTCGTTCGCCACGTTCCGCCAGGGCGCGGTCACCAACCTGCTCAACCCCAAGGCGTACCTGTTCATGTTGGCGGTGTTCCCCCAGTTCTTCCGCCCCGAGTACGGGCCGCTGTGGCTCCAGACGCTCGTGATGGGCGCCATCATCGCGGTCACCCAGGTGGGCGTGTACGGCTCGCTGGTGCTCATCGCGGACCGGGCGCGCGGCTGGCTGGAGACGAACCCCGCCGCCAGCACCGCCGTGGCTCGGGTGGTGGGCTGTTTGATGCTGCTCGCCGCGGTGGCCACCGCCGTGGAGGGTTGGCGAGGCGTGTGAAGGATGCGGGAGGTCCGCGTTCGACCTGCGCGGGCACTGCCCGCCATCGGGCACCTCTCGGCCCGACGAACGGAAGGAGTCCTCCATGCTGCGTCGAACCTTGTGGGCCGCAGTGGGTTTCCTCGCGTCGGGCATTGTTGGATGTGGAACAGCAGGTGACGTGGGGCCCCAGGGGCCCGCAGGGCCCGCCGGCACGTACCAGGTGGGGCCGGGCCTGACGCTGAAGGATGGCGTGCTGAGCGTGAGCACGGGGACGACCGACACCACGGTGGTGGCGGGGAACGACACGCGGCTGAGCGATGCGCGGCCCCCACTGGCGGGCAGCGGCTCCTACATCCAGAACGGGACGACGCCGCAGGACGCCTCCCTCACCATCTCGGGGACCGCCACGGCGAAGGGCCCCATGACGAGCCGCACGAACCTGCGGGTGGACGCGCAGGCGGACGTGGCGAACCCCCTGCCGCTCCTGCGGGTGGAGAACTCCTCGGCCACCGCCCCCATCTGGGCGAACTACCCGCTGTTCACGGTGGACTCCGCGGGCGGGCTGCTGGCGCGTGGCGAGCTGGGGCTGGGCAAGGTGCCCATGAGCGGCAAGGGGCTGCGGCTGATGTGGCACCCCAGCAAGGCGGCCTTCCGCGCGGGCGGCGCTGACACCGAGTGGGATGACGCCACGGTGGGGAACTACTCGTGGGCGGGCGGCAACGCGAGCACGGCCAGCGGGTATGGAACGTTCGCCATGGGAGACCACTGCGTCGCGAGCGCCACGGGAGCCGCCTGCTTCGGTTCCACGAATCAGGCCACTGGGACTGTGTCGTTCGCCTCCGGCGCATCCACCACGGCCAGCGGCTTTGCCGCGACGGCGATGGGGTACACCGTGAGCGCGCAGGGCCAGGGCTCGGTGGCCATCGGGTATCGCGTGGTGGCGGACGCGGACTACGCGACCGCGATGGGGACGCGCGTGAACACGGGTGGGCACCTGGGCTCGTTCATCTGGGGCGACAACTCGACGACGACCATCGCGTCCAACTCCGCGGACAACCAGTTCTTGGTGCGCGCGGCCGGCGGCGTGCGCCTGCGGACCAGCCCCTTGCTGACCACCGGCTGCGACCTGCCGGCGGGCTCGGGCGTGTTCGCGTGCACTTCGGACCGCAACCAGAAGGAGGACTTCCGCGCGCTGGATGGCGAGGAGGTGCTGGCCAAGGTCGCGCGACTCTCCGTGGACACCTGGCGCTACAAGGAAGAGGCGCCCGGCGTGCGCCACCTGGGCCCTGTCGCCCAGGACTTCCGAGCGGCGTTTGGCCTGGGCACTGATGACAAGAGCATTGGCATGCTCGACATCGACGGGGTGAACATGGCCGCCATCCAGGCCCTGGAGCGCCGCACCCAGGAGCTGCGCGCGCGCACCGCCGAGGTCGACACGCTCAAGGCGGAGCTGGCCGAGCTCAAGCGCGGCCTGTCCCGCCTGGAGGCCACGGTCCAGGCCCGAGGTCACCAGCCGTAGCCCTGCTCCGCGCGGAGCGAGGCGCGCCGTCGCTCAGCGCTGGGAGAGGCCGTCCCAGGCGCGCATCGCCAGCGCGGCGACCTGGAGCAGCTCGGCCTCCGGGGCGCCGTCCTGCGCCTGCACGGACATGCCCTGGAGCACCGCGCCGAAGTAGCGGGCCAGCGACCTCACGTCCGTGCCGGACGGGACGTCGCCCTCGGAGATGCCGCGCGCGAGGCGGGCCTCGAGCTGCGCCAGCGCGTCCGCGCGGAGGCTGGCCGTGTGCGCGACGACGGCCTGGTTCTCCACCGCGCACGTGAGCGCGGCTGTCGAGATGAGGCAGCCCCGCAGCGCGTGGTTCCTCACGAAGTGGACCGCGGAATCCCGCAGCACGCGCGCGAAACACTCACGCGTCGTCCCCTCGCCCGTGAGCGCCTGCTGCGTGAACGCCCCCACCCCGGCGCGGTAGTGCGCGAGGCACCGCCGGTACAGCGCTTCCTTGGACTCGAACGCCGCGTAGAGGCTGGGCGCGGTGATGCCCATGGCCTGGGTGAGGTCCGCGATGGACGCCCCCTCGTACCCCTGGCGCCCGAAGACCGTCATCGCGCGCGCCAGCGCCTCTTCCACGTCGAAGCCGCGGGGACGTCCGCGGGCCCTGTGCGCTTCTGTGGGCTTCTTTTTCATAGCAGTCACTATTGAAATCCCCAGCCCGGCCCCTTAATTCCGTAGCAGTCACTACGTATTCAGGAGCCTCCCCTCATGCATTCCGCCTTGGCCGCGCTGCTGGTGGCCGCCAGTCTAGGAGCAAATCCCGCCGTCCCCGAGCCCTCCGAGCCACGCGCCCTGGCGGCGCGAGTGGACGCGGCCATCGACCGGGCCATCGCCGAGAAGCGCATCGTGGGCACGGTGGTGCTGGTGGCCCAGGACGGGCAGGTCGTCTACCACCGGGCGGCCGGGGCCCTGGACCGCGAGGCCGGGCGTCCCATGCGCGAGGACGCGGTGTTCCGGCTGGCGTCCATGACCAAGCCGCTGGTGTCGGCGGCGGCGCTGGCGTTGGTGGAACAGCACCAGTTGGAGCTGGATGCGCCCATCACGAAGTGGCTGCCCACCTTCCGTCCCAAGCTGCCGGACGGGCGCGAGCCGGTCATCACCGTGCGAAACCTGCTGACGCACAGCGCGGGGCTGACCTACGGCTTCTTCGAGCCCGGCGGGGAGGGGCCGTATCACCGAGCGGGCGTCTCGGACGGCCTGGATGCCTCGGGGCTGTCGCTGGAGGAGAACCTGCGGCGCATCGCCTCGGTGCCCTTGTCGTACGAGCCGGGGACGCGCTGGGCCTATTCCGTGGCCACGGACGTCCTGGGCGCGGTGGTGGCGCGCGCGGCGGGGGTTCCCTTGCCGGAAGCGGTGGAGCGCCTGGTGACGAAGCCGCTCGGGATGACGGACACGTCGTTCCTCGCTCGGGACGCGGCGCGGCTCGCGCCGGCCTACGCGGACGGACGCCCGGAGCCGACGCGCATGCAGCAGGACAACCAGGTGGTGCCCTTTGGCACGGGCGGCGTCCGCTTCGCCCCGAGCCGAGCCCTGGACGCGCGCGCGTTTCCCTCGGGCGGGGCTGGCATGGTGGGCACCGCGGCGGACTACCTGAAGTTCCTGGAGGCGCTGCGCCGAGGCGGCACGCCCATCGTGACGGCCGCCAGCGTGAAGGAGCTCTCCACCGCGCAGCGCGGTGAGGAAGCGCAGACGCAGGGGCCCGGCTGGGGCTTCGGCCTTCTGTCGGCGGTGCTGGTGGACCCCGCGAAGTCGCACGGCCCGCAGTCCGCGGGCACGCTCCAGTGGGGCGGGGCGTACGGCCATAGCTGGTTCGTGGACGCCAAGAAGGGCCTGTCGGTGGTGGCCATCACCAACACCGCGTTCGAGGGCATGTCCGGCGCGACCGGCATGTACCCCAGCGAGATTCGCGACGCCGTCTACGGCGCCACCGCGCCCGCCGCCGCGCCCGCGAAGGGCGTGCGCCTCTACACGCTGGACTGCGGCCGCATCGACCTGGCGGACATGGGCATGTTCTCCGACACGGGAGAGCACGCGGGCGAGGCGGGCTCGATGCCCGCGCCCTGCTTCCTCATCCAGCACCCGAAGGGGAACCTGCTCTGGGACACCGGCCTGGGTGACGCGGTGGCCAAGCTCCCGGACGGCCTCTCGCCCATGCCCGGCGTTCGCTTCCACGTCGCTACGACGCTCGCCTCGCAGCTCGCGCAGTTGGGGCTGAAGCCGGCCGACATCCAATACGTGGGCATCTCGCACATGCACGCGGACCACATGGGCAACGCCCTCGCGTTCCCCCAGGCCACCTGGTTCGTCAACGAGGCCGAGCTGAAGCGTGCCCAATCCCTGTCGTCCCCCGCCATCGGCGTGAACCCCGCGCTGGTGAAGGGCCACGCGAAGGCGAAGACGACCTACGTCGACCTGGACCAGGACGTGTTCGGCGACGGCACCGTGCGACTCATCAAGGCGCCGGGCCACACGGTGGGCCACCGCGTGCTGATGGTGAAGCTGGCCAAGACGGGCGCCGTCATCCTGTCCGGCGACCTGTTCCACACGCGGGAGAACTTCGAGAAGTCGCTCGTGCCGCCCTTCAACGACAGCCGCGCGGACACGCTGGCGTCCATCGACCGCATCAACCGCCTGATGCGCAACTCGGGCGCGCGGCTGGTGGTGCAGCACGAGTGGGCGGACTTCAACGCCCTGCCCAAGTTCCCCGCGTATCTGGAGTAGGCACCCGCGAACACCGCACCGGATGGCCCACCGCCGTCCGGTGCGTCACGCTGGCGTGCCCCAATGGGCAAGTCGACGGTCGAGGGCGCGCGGCTAGAGTGGTGGCGCCATGACCTTCAAGACCGCCGACCTCTGTGACACCCACGGCAGCGCGCCCCACTTCCAGGTCGCCTCCCCCGGACTGCTCGACTACGGCGGGCGTCGCGCGTTCTTCGGCCCCATCAGCACCGTGCACGCGCTGGAGGACAACTCGCTCGTGCGGCGCGCGCTGGAAGAGGAAGGGCGAGGCCGCGTGCTGGTGGTGGACGGCGGCGGCAGCCTGCGGTGCGCGCTGGTGGGAGACCAGCTCGCGCTGCTCGCCGAGCGCAACGGCTGGGCCGGGGTGGTGGTGAACGGCTGCATCCGAGACGCGGACGACGTGGCTCGCATCGCGGTGGGCGTCAAAGCGCTGGGCACCCACCCCCGCAAGAGCCTCAAGCGCAACGAGGGCGAGCGCGACGTGGAGGTCCGCTTCGCGGGCGTCACCTTCCGGCCGGGGCAGCACCTCTACGCGGACTCGGACGGCCTCGTGGTCTCCGACACGGCGCTGTCCTGAGCGACGCGTCACCGCCGGTGAGACCCTGCCCGCTTCCCGTGTCGGTGGGGAGCCAGCCAGGCCCACTTTGACTGCCTCCTGGGCCACGAGAGTGATAAGGGGCGCCCCCCCATGCGTGCCTGCGGACTCGACTTCGGAACCAGCAACACCGCCGCCGCACTCCCTGACGGGACCGTGCTGCCCCTGCAGCCCCACACGACGGAGCCGCGCCTGTTCCGCTCCGTCCTCTTCTTCCCGGACGAAGAGCAGAACTTCTACGCCGGGGCGGACGCCATCCAGCGCTACCTGGAGGACAACACCGGACGCTTCATCCAGTCCGTGAAGTCGTTCCTCCACAGCACCTCGTTCCGCGCCACCCAGGTGCGCGGGCGCACGTACACCATCGAGGACCTGGTCGCCGTGCTGCTGCGTCGCGTGCGCGAGGCCGCGGGCGAGCGGATGGGGGGCCCTCCCGAAGCGGTGGTGCTCGGACGGCCCGCCGTCTTCACGTCAGACCCGGAGCGGGACGCGCTCGCGGAGAAGCGCCTGCGCCGCGCCGCCGAGCTGGCCGGCTTCACGCACATCCAGTTCCTCATCGAGCCCATCGCCGCCGCGCTCGCCTACGAGGCGCAGCTCACGCGCGACGAGCTGGTGCTCGTGGCGGACTTCGGCGCCGGCACCACGGACCTCACGTTGATGCAGCTGGGGCCCTCGCGCCGAGGCAACCCGGACCGGCGCCCGGACGTAGTGGGCTCCACCGGCGTGCGCGTGGGTGGCGACCGCTTCGACGCGGAGATCATGCGCTACAAGCTGCTGCCCCGCTTCGGCGCCGGCTCCACGTACAAGGTCATGGGCATCAGCAAGAAGCGCCTGCCCATTCCGCAGCACGTGCTGGCCAAGCTGCTCTCCTGGCACGAGATGTCCTTCATCCGCGAGAAGTCCACCCAGGAGCTGCTGGAGGTCATGCTGGAGACGAGCGACCGCCCGGCGGAGATTGAAGCGCTCCACGACCTGGTGATGGACAACCTGGGCTACCGCCTGTTCCGCGCCATCGAAGCCGCGAAGGTGAAGCTGTCGCGCGAGGAGTCGACCACCATCGACTTCGAGGAGGCGCGCATCCACCTGCACGAGCCCATCACCCGCGCCGAGTTCGAAGAGGCCAGCCGCGGGCTGCTCGACGAGTTGGAGCAGTGCACGGACGGCCTGCTGTCACGCCACCCCGAGGCGAAGAACATCGACGCGGTGTTCCTCACGGGTGGCTCGTCGCAGATTCCCGCCGTGCGCGAGCTGTACGTGCGCCGCTTCGGTGAGGACCGCGTGCGCACCGCCGATGCCTTCACCTCCGTGGCCGAGGGTCTCGGCCGGGCCTCCGCCAACCTCTCGGCGTGAGCCCGAGGACCTGGGAGCCCAAGACTCCCAGGTCCCCTGTCTGTCCTATCGCGGGCGCTCCACCGGCAGGCTCTTGAGGTAGTCGACGGCGGCCTGGGCGGCAGGGTTGCCGTTCGTGTACCGGGAGAGATTGTCGATGAGCTCCTGCCGGTTGCGGATGGGCTGCGACGACGAGTCCAGGTTGAGCGGCGTGAGGAGGCGACGCAGCGCGCCCTTGGGGTCCTTCGGGTCGCTCTGGGCCACGGCCTTGAGCAGGCCCGCCGCCTGCTCGCCCGTGACGCCGCCGTACTTCAGGCGCTGCGCGAGGATGGGCAGCGCGTTGTCCTGGCCCTCGCCTCGAACCAGCGGGAGCTGCTTGGACAAGTCCTGGATCTGCTCGGGCGACAGGCCCATGTCCTTCGTGAGGTTCGCGAGCTGGTGCGAGTCCCCGTGGAGGAGCTGCTCCTGGTAGTTCTTGTCGTTGGGGAGCGCGGCCTGGAGGTACTTCTTGATGTCGTCGTTCTTCTTGATGTCCTCGATGCCGTTGCCCACCAACTCCGCGACGCCGCTGAAGGCCTCGCCGAAGCCACGGGTGAGGCTGCCCGCGACCGCGCCACCTGGGAGGGTTTGCGCGACGCTGCCCAGGACCGCGATGGCATCGCCGAAGGCAGCCACGGCATAGGCCGGGTTCTTCGTCTCGGCGGTCTTCTGGGTGTGAGACGCGAGGGACGCGGCGTTGGCCACCACGCCCAGCGCGGGAGACAACTCGGCGGCGAGCTTCGCGAAGGTGGCGCCCTTGCTCCCGAGCTTGCCCGCGTTGACCAGGCTTTGCGTGGCGCCAGCGGCCAGCTCCAATCCCTGCTCACCCGCGGTGGCCAGGTCCTTGATGCCATCCGCGTACGCCTGGTTGTCCAGCTTGTCTTTGCCCCAGGCGGCGTAGAAGGCGACCGCGCCGCCTCTCAGGGCACGCGTCGTGGGGCTGGCGTTGTCCCAGTCCTCGGTGAGGGACTTGAGCTTGTCCGGGTCACCGTCCGCCGCGCCGTCCAGGTCCGCCCACGCCTGCTGGCCATCCGCCGCCGAGCCCTTCGTCTCCACGCCCGGCTTGGCGTAGGAGTCCACCAGGCCCTTGATGTCTTCTTTGTATTGCTCGTAGGCCTTCTTGGGCTCGCCCGGGTTCGCGGCGATGTACTTGCCCGCGAGGTTCTGCACGGCCGGGGCGGTGATGTCCTTCTCGAAGTCCGGCTGCGTCCCGAAGGCCTTCTTCAGCTCGGGGTCCTTCTGGACTTGCTTGGCGAAGTCGACGGCCACCTTCGGGTCGGGCGAGTGGGCCACCTCCTTCATCGCGTCGTAGATGGCCTGACGCGCCGCCGGGTCCTGGATGGAGGCGCGCGCCAGCACGGCGGCGTTGGCGGGCTTCTGGAGCGTCTCGGCCAGCTCGCGCTTCTTCTGGTCCGCGGTGTCGTAGACGGCCTTGTTCTTCGGGTCGTTGCGGTAGGCCTCGATGTACTTCTGCTTCTGCTCGGACGTCAGGCCCGGGCCCACGCGCGCGAGCTGGCGCTGCAGCTCGGTGTTCTTCTCCTTGACGGCGTCGTTGGCCTTGGTGACTTCGCCCGTCTTGGATTTGATTTCATTGATGGGGCCCGCGTGCGCCGGGTCCGTGCCCAGCCGCTCCACGCCGAGCCGCGCGCCGATGTTCTTCCAGGTCGGGTTGGTGCCCGCCAGGTCGCGCAGGTCCTGGTCCCCCAGGTAGCCCTTGTCACGCGCCGACTTGAGCGCGCCGAGGATTTGCTCGCGCGTCTTCTCGCCGTCCTTCGTGGTCAGCGTGTACTCGCCATTCTCCTTCGTGTCGAAGAAGCTGGAGCCCTTGGGCGCGACGATGCCGTCCAACTCCTTGTCATCCTTCAGGCGCTTGACGAACTGGGCGATGAAGTCCGGGTCGTTCTTCTTCTCCTCGATGACGCCGAAGAACTTGCCTCGGATGTCCGTATCCCGGTTCGTGACGGGCGCCTTCTTGATGAGCTTGTCGTAATAGTCGTTCGCCTCCGCCACCGACTTGGGATTGAGCGGCTGGTTGGGCGTGGGCTCCTGCTTGGGCAGGTCCGACGGGTTCACCGGCTGGTTGCGCGGGAGGTTGGCGTTGTCCGCCACCATCATCCGCTGCAGCTCGGGAGGCACGCCCGCCTTGGTGATGGCCGCCTGACGCTCGGGTGAACCCGGAGGCGCGTCCAGGATGCTCTTCACGTCCTTGGCCGGAAGGCGCCCCGCCTCTTGGTATTGCGGCTGCTCCTTCAAGTACGAGTCCAGGGAGTCGTAGGACTTCTGGCTCGTCGGGTCGAAGACCTTGTCGCCCTGCTTCACCACGACGTGGCCCGAGTCGCCCTCGGCGCCCGCGCGCTGGTCCTTCAGGAACACCATCTCCGCGCGCCCGCGCAGCTCCGGCGAGGACTTGTCGATCCAATCCGCCGCCACGTCCAGGCAGTTGGCCTTGCCGTCGCGCGCGTCCTCCGTCAGCAGCGACGTGGCCTCGGTGCTGTTGGCGGCCTGCGGGCCCTCTTGAGGACCGAAGCGCTTGCGGAACTCCGAGCCCACGGGCGGGCCGTCGAACGTGGCCGCGTCCTCGCCCAGCCCCGTCTTGATGCGCTGGAGGTCCTGCCGGCTGAACGGCGGCTTCGCGTTCGTCTGCGTGGCCAGCGTGTTGGCCTTGAGCGCGGCCGTCTCCGCCTTCTTCGCCGTGTCCCGAACCTTCACGTCCGCCGCGGCCACGCGGTCCGTGGCCTGCTTCAGCTTCTGGCCCGCCGCGTCCAGCGCTGTCTTGGATTGCTGCGCCTGTCCTGGCGTCAGGCCCGGCTTCAGCGTGGCCTTCTGCGCGTCCGTCACGGACTTCTGCGCGACCTGCTGTTGCTGTCTCGCGGCCTCGGCGGCCCGTCGAGCCGCCTCCGCCGCTCGGGCCGCGGCCTCGGCGGCCCTTCTCGCCGCCTCCGCCGCACGCCGCGCCTCTTCCGCCGCGCGTTCCGCCGCCGCCTGCGCACCTGCCCCGGAAGCACTGCTCCCGCTGCTGACACCTTGGACTCGGCCCATGAGATTCACCCTTTTCTGTCTAGAGAGAGGTCCTTCATCTCCCTACGTCCCAGAAAAAAGTGGGTTACATGGCAGCCCTGCTCCCCACAGAAACCGAGTCACCCCTACGCAAACGCCAGACGGAGGCAACCTCCCGACATCACGCGTCAGGCCAAGCGGCAATCCCTCTCAGGGCCCGACCTGGACCGTGCGGCTCAGCCAGTCCACGCCGCCGCGTCCGTCGCGCGCCACCACCCAGAACGTGACGGTTTGAGGCACGTCCGCGGTCTCGTACTTCGACGTCGGGTCTCCGGGCTTGCCGTCCACGGGCTCCAGCGAGCGGAACGCCTTCACCTCGCCGTCGCCGGTGGCGAACCAGCTGTAGAAGACCTGCTCCGTCTTGGGGCCGTCCGCCGTGTCATACGTCTCCGCGCTGCCGTCGGCGAGCACCGGGCGGAAGCGCACCTCCGAGGCCAGCGGGAGCGGCCCCGCCAGGGTCGCGTCATTCCACAGCACGTCCGAGAGGGACGGGTTGTGATTGGGCGCCGTGGTGGTCCGCAGCGTCACGCGCCGCACGCCGCGCTCGATGCCCTCGGGCGTGCCGCTGCCATCCGAGGCCTCGTAGCCGACGAAGAGGGGGATGCCCTGGGCGAGCGCCTTCTGCACCGCGGGGTCGTTGAGGTTCGGCGTGTCCCCGCCCGTGCCCGTGCCCGGGAAGGACTCGCGCAGGATGGCCTGCACGCGCGGGTCGCTCAGGGACAGCACGCCCTCGGACAGCTCGACGCCGTTCGAGCCCGGGCAGCCCGTGTCGCCGTAAGGGTTCACGTCCGCGCGGCACAGCGCATACGTGACGGTGACGGGCCGGGAGTCCGGCGTCACCGCCAGCGCGGTGAAGGTGACGGGTGGCGGGAGCTGCGAGGCGCCCGGGTCGAGCACCAGCTCGGCCGGCTCGCTCTTGATGGCCAGCACGCGGACGCGGCGAATCTCGCTCTGGAGTTCGAAGTCGGGGCCGCACGCGGCCAGCGCGACGACCGAGGCGAGGAGGATGGACTTGCGCATGGCCTAGAAGCTCCCCTTGGCGCCGATGACAGGCAGGATGGGCAGACCCTTGAAGAACTCACGTTGCGAGTAATTGTAGTTGTAGGCCACGCCCTCCACCGCCGCGTTGTTGTAGGCGTTCATCACGTCCAGGAAGACATCCAGGTTCCAGGTGTCGAAGAGGAAGGTCTTGTCCACGCGGACATCCAGCTGGTTGAACGAGGGCAGCCGCTGCGAGTTCACCGCGGCGAAGTAGGGAATGAAGACATCCGTGGTGTCGTCGCGCCGCGAGCCCAGCACCGGCGTGGTGGGGTTGCCCGAGGCGAACCGCAGACGCGCGCCCACCTCCCAGCCCCGCGGCAGCTTGTAGCTGGCGATGGCCGTCAGCACGTGCGTCTGGTCATTGTCGAAGAGGCGCCACGCCGCGCCCGGCTCGTCCCGACGCTCGCTGCGGCTGAGCGTGTAGGAAATCCAGCCGAACAGCCGGTCCGTCAGCGAGCGGCGGATGAGCAACTCCAGGCCGTAGATGCGGCCCACGCCGCCGTTCTTCAGCCGCTCGGGCACCAATTCGCCGTCGCGCTCGATGGTCGCGTTGGAGCGGACGATGAGCCCGGTCAGGTCGTTGTAGAAGACCTCGCTGCTGACGAACCACTCGGGGACGGGCTGCCACTCGGCGCCCACGCCGTACTGGAGCGAGCGCTTGGCGCCGAGGTTGGGATTGCCGAAGGGCACCGTCGGCTCATCCTGGATGGGCGGCCCGTGGTAGACGCCCGCGCCGCCCTTGAGCGACAGCGTCTCCGTCAGCGCGTAGCGCACCGCCAGCCGCGGGTTGACCGTGCGCTGACGGTGCTCCTGGTCCGTGAAGACATAGCTCTCGGCGCGCACGCCCGGCACCACCAGGAGCCCCGGGAGCGGCTTCCAGCGCACCTCCGCCCAGAGCGACGGGAAGTACTGCGTGAAGTGTCCATCCGCGGTGACCAGGCTCTCCGTCACCAGCGGACTGGGCGGTTCGCCCTCGCGCGGCGGCGCCTGGATGTTGGCGGTGACGTTCGAGAAGTTGGCCACGATGTCGATTCCGCCCGCGACGGACACCGCATCACTGAACACATACTCGGCCGTGGGTCGCAGATACACATCGGTTGACGCGATGCGTAGGTTGCGCTCGCCAATGACGAACTGGACGAGGGTGTTGCCGAGGAGTCCTTGCGTGTCGAGGGTGAGAGCGCCGTCGCGGTACTGGTGGCGCAGCCGCAACTGGTTGAAGCCCGTGGTGACGTCGAGGTTGCCATTGACGGACGGGTCGTCATCCGCGGGACGGTCGAACAGCAATGCCAGACGGTCCCGCGACGTGAGGGCCTGCACCGTGAAGGTGTGTGCCTTGGCGGGCTTCCAGACGAGCTTGACCTGGGCGTCGTGGTAGCGCGGCGCGGTCTGGAGGTTGGGGCCGTCCTCGCTCTGGGGAACGGCCTTGAGCACCAGGTCCACATAGGAGCGCCGGCCGCCCACCGCGAAGCTGAGCGTGTCCGTGATGGGGCCCTCCACCACGGCGTTGGATTCAATGAGGCTGATGCCCACGGTGCCGTGGATGCGGTCCGTGCGGGGCTCGCGGCTGCGGATGTTGATGACGCCGCCGGTGATGTCTCCGTAGTAGGCGGAGAAGTTGCCGGGCAGATAGTCCACCGCCTCCAGCAGCTCTGAGTTGTAGACGGAGGTCAGCCCCCCGAAGTGGTACAGCAGCGGGATGCGCAGGCCGTCCAGGAAGACGCCGGACTCCTGCGGGCTGGTGCCACGGATGACGAGCTGTCCGCCATTGAACGCGGGGCGCGCCACGCCGGGCAGGTTCTGCACCACCTTCAGCGTGTCGCCCTGGGTGCCAGGGATGCGCTGCACCTCGGCGGCCTGGATGGTGGTGCGGGTGACCTCCTTGCGCTCGCGGGCGCTGCGCACCACCGTCTCGTAGGGGCTGAAGAAGCGCTTCTGCACGTAGTACGTGGCCTGCGTCTCCAGGCCCTCGCTGACGGACTCCTGGGTGCGGAAGCGGTCATAGCCGCCCAGCACTACCAGCACCGAGTGGGTGCCCACCGGCACGCCGCGGAAGGAGAAGCGCCCGTCCGCGTCGGTGACGGCGGACTGCTCCAGCTCCGGCAGCACCACCTCGGCGCCCGCCAGCGGCTTGCGCGTGCCGCGCTCCAGCGCCCGGCCGCTGAAGTTCACCGGCGCCTCGGGCGCGCCACCGTCCACGCCGCCATCCGCGGACTCCGGGGGAGGCGCGGGACGGAAGACGAACTGGTAGGCGTACTGGATGCGGACCGGCGCGGGGACGTTGTCCACCTCCGCCGGCTCGAACTCGAACTGCTTCACGGCCGCCGTCGCGGCCTCGTCGAAGCCGTGGCCCGCGGGCTGGGACACCTCGACGGCGGTGACGGCGCCGGTCTCCGAGATGTCGATGACCATCACCACCGTGCCCTCGAGCTGCTGGGCGGCGGCTTCCGGCGGATAGGTCGCCTCCACCTGCCGCTTGAGCGCGGGGGGCTTGGTGAGGACACCGGCGGGGGGACCCGCGTCGGCGCCCGCGTCCGGGGCCTGTTGGGCCACGGCCGCGGACGCGAGAAGAAGACAGAGAACGGACGCGAGCGTTTTCATAGGGGGTGCGCGGGTCTCCCGCGCACCGTCCTAGCGTCCTCCGAGGCTGGGAGCGAGCACGATTTCGATACGGCGGTTGAGGCTCTTGTGCTCCTGCGAGTCATTGGGCGCGATGGGCTGGTACTGCCCGTAGCCCGCCGCCGACAGCATGGTGGGGTCCACGCCCGAGTCCTGGAGCGAGTGCACCACCGCCATGGCCCGCGCCAGGCTCAGCTCCCAGTTGGTGGGGAACGCGCCGCCGCTGGTGGGCACGTCGTCCGTGTGGCCCTCCACGCGAATCATCTTCCCCTTCACGCCCTTGAGCGCCTCGGCGATCTTCGCGAGCGCCTCCTGGCCCTCCTTGCCCACGCGCGACGAGCCCGAGGCGAAGAGAATCTTGTCCTTGAGCTGCACCGTCATGCGGCCCTTCAGCTCGGAGAGCTGGATCTTGCCGTCGGAGATCTCCTGCTTGAGGCTCTGGGCGAGGCTCTCGTACTCGGAGCTCTTCTTCTCCAGCTCCTCCTTCGCCTGGGCCAGCTTCTTGGAGTTGCGCGACAGCTCCTCGTTGAGCGCCGCGAGCTGCGCGTTCTGCTCCTGGAGCCCCCGCCGCTCGGCCGCGGACTCGGTCAGGCGCGACTCGGCGGTGGCCAGCCGGGACTCCAGCGCGGCCTTCTCCTGCGCCAGCGCGGCCCCCTTCTCCTCCAGCTCCTTCACCTTCGCCTCGGCGGCCTGCCGGCCCCCCTTCTCGTCCGTGAGGTTCTTCGCGAGCTGCTCCGCCTCGAGCGCCTTCGCGTCGAACTTGCCCTGCGAAACGCACCCCGTGGACAGAGCCACGAGAGCCGCCAGCACCAGACGTGTCCGCATATGTACGCATCCCTCCGACAAATGGTGGAGGCGCGAGCCTAGCGTCCCGGACCCAGGTCGTCAGGCGCGGAGTTCTGAAATTTTGAGCCGAAACTTTCCTGCTCGGAGGGCGAGCGAGCAGGCTCAGTGGGGGAAGATGGGGTGCGCGTCGAGCCAGACGGAGAAGAGGGCATCCGCGAAGTTCTTGCCGGGGATGAGCAGGCCGCCGGTGGCCTCTCCCGCGACGAGGAGCCCGGAGCCGGGGACGTAGGTGAGGACCAGGTCACCGCCCTTGTGCACGTCACGCAGCGAGTTGAGCAGGGTCTCCATGGCGTGGTGCAGCGTGCCATCGCGCAGGTTCGGGTTGCGGCGCAGCCCGTCCCGGAAGCTCTCCACGAGCTGGGAGCGGCTGATGTTGCGCAGGAAGCGGAAGTGGAGGCGCTTGAGGCTGTCCGACGCGACGGCCTGGGTGGTGCACGAGGGCGAGTCCTCCAGGTAGAGGCTCCAGACGTACACGTTGAAGAAGAGCTTGCGCTTGAGCTCCATGTGGGCGAGCGCGAGCGTGCGGCCCTCCACCTGGAGCGAGTCCGGCATGTTCACGCCACCGGCCTGGCCCGCGTGAGCGACACCGGTGGCCAGAAGCACCCCCAGTGCCAGCTCCACCGTTCCCTTGCGCCATGGCTTCCCCGTCATGCACCCATCCCCTTGCTGCTGCCGCGTCGGTGATCGCAACGGTGCGCACGGGGCCCGCATGAGGCCACCACCCTGGATCACCGGGCTGTGGGGTAGTGGACGGCAAGCCGGGCGAAATGGCAAGGATGTTGGCGTACAAAGGACCCCACGTCCGCGGGGCAACCGAGAGATTGCCCTGGCGGTCCGACATGGCTCGCGGACCCGCCTGACAGGGTCGGGTCCGCAAGCCGCGGGGGGCACGGCGAGCCTCAGCGGCGCGAGGGGGGCGCGCCGTCCTGGCTGTAGCGGTCGCAGAGCGCCAGGTACTCATCGCTCGAGATGCCGAGCGCGGTGACCCGCTGCTTCTTGAGCCGGGGGCGCTCCAGTCGCGTCTTGATTTGAACCATGCGCATCAGGGGCAGGCCCATGTACGTCTGGTTGATAAAGGTATTCTCCTCCATGTCATCCCAGGCGATGACCATGCCGTCCTCGAAGAGGATGCCTTCCTGGCTGATGACGAGCGCGGGCTTGTCCAGACGCCCCAGGGCGCGGATGCAATTGAAGACCATCCACGCCGTGGCCAGCGTGATGAGCCCGATGAGGACCATGAAGAGGGGCTCGCCCATCAATCGCCAGGTGAGCGTCCCGAAGAGCAGCGTCCCGCCCGTGAAGGCCACGGCGCCCGCGATGAGCCGGGTCCGCGAGTAATAGAGTTCGTGCGGCTGCTGTGCCTTCGATTTCGTCCGAGCGGAGCTGTAGATTTGCATGAAGTGACGCCTGCGGTTGGAGAAGGGGTCAGTCGGCCAGTCGGGCCGACAGGTAGGCCAGGAGCACGGGTGCGTTGGGGATCTTCGCCTCGTCTATCTTTCGCGACTTGCCGCGCGCGACGATGATCAGCTCGCGGGTCGACACGGATTCATCTTCCTCATCCTGGCGGCGGATGCTGTCGATGTCTTCCCAGCGCAGCAGCTGGCGCTTGTGCGTCAGCCCCGCGTCGCTGAGCACGAGCGGCCCGAAGCGCACCGACTGGCCCTGGGCGACCTGGCGCCGCACGCGCTCCAGCAGCACCGGGACGACGCGCGCGTTCACTTCCTCGTGGAGCGCGTCCGCGTCGTCCCAGAGGTCCAGCCGCAGCCGGTACGTGCCGGCCGGGTGCTCCAGGACGAGCCGCGCGTACATGCGGTTCTCGACGATGCCGCGCACCTCGCGCCACGCGATGCGCGTCTCGCCCGCGCGGAGCCCCTCGGCGTCCAGCACCAGCGCCTCCGGGGCGCGCAGCCACGCGAACACGTCGCTGGCGCGCCACCCGACGGCGTAGACGCCGGCCGGAATCCCGAGAACGAACAGGAAGAGCCCGGCGCGAGACAGGAAGAGCGCCTCGAGCAGCGCGCGCGGCAACACGTACACCGAGCCGAGCGCGAGCAGCGCCGCCACCACCAGGAAGATGAGCACCACGCCAAGGACGAGCCAGAACAGCGAACCGCTGGGAAAGACGCGGCCGTACGAATGCTTCAGCAGCGGGACCTCCGGTGATGTCGCCGAGCACGGCCCCGGGCAGGGCCGCGTGAGTCTCGGGATGATGGCCCTGCTTCTATAGGCAATCACCCCTGCTTTGACGACACCTTTCGCCCCCGCCTGCCCCCCACGTTCGCTCGCAGTGCGGTGCGAGCGACACGGCACGGCCTGCCCCGCGTTAACATCCCAGATTAAATGTATCAGCCGCTTGAGCTGGCATCTCCTTGCAAGTGCCGACTTCGTGAACACTCAGCAGGTCGGGTTCTGTCCGAAACACTCGCTATTGGTGTATGGAGCCTCTGCTTTTCGCAGTGCCCCCCATGAGGAGTCCTCGATGCGTCGTCTTGGCTCAGCCATTCTTGCCGTGAGCATGCTCGCGGGTTGCGGCGGTTCCGTCGCCCCCGAGCCTTCATCTGAAAACACCGCGCGCCAGGAGGCGCCGCTGACGTCCACCGACGTGGACGTGGCCCCGGAGTGTCAGGGCATCATCAACTTCGTCAACACCGCCTCGTTCCAGACGCTGGACGCGTACCTGCCGAGCGACGTGGCGAGCAACCTGGTGGCCCGGCGCACCACGGCCCCCTTCGCGACGCTGGCGGAAGTGGCGGCGGTGCGGCTGGTGGGCCCGGCGCGGCTCGAGCAGATTGAAGGCGGCGCGCGCGCGGAGAGCTTCATCACGGCGAGCTGCGTGGGCATCGTGGACGAGCTGGCCGTCTCGGCGGATGACGCGGCCGCCATCGTGGCGCTGGTGAACAGCATCAGCTCCACCGAGCTGCACGAGGTGCTGCCCAACGCGTGGAACGGCGCGGTGAACCTGCTCACCCAGCGCCCCTTCACCAACGTGGACGCCATCGGGAACGTGACGGGCATCGCCACGGTGAGCATGCGCGCCCTGCGCAACGCCGCCACGCTGAGCAAGCCGTTCGAGGACCTGGTGGCCGCCATTGCAGCCACGCCCCGTGGGGACTTCTACGGACGGGTGTACCGCCACTTCGACTGGTGGGGCACGCTGCACAACCGCGACTACTACAGCCGCGTCGACGTGCAGGAGTGCTTCGGCATCGACCCCGTCGACATCCCGGGGTACCCGAACAACCTGCCCTCCATGCGCGCCACCCTGGCCACCGCGGCCGAGGTGAACACGGTCATCGGGGACACGGTGAACTACGCCCACCACATGCACCCGGTCTCGCCCGCGCTCATCACGGCGGGCATGAACAACCTGACCCAGCAGACCCAGGGGCGCTCGTTCAAGGGCTGCTACTTCCGCTACGCCGAGGATCCGTGGAGCGGCCACAACATGGCGTTCTTCGTGGACCCCGCGACCGGCTTCGGCGTGATGGCCGAGACGTACTGGAGCGAGTGATTCCGTCGCGCTCGCGGGGCAGGTGAGCCCACGAGCGCGTCACGGGTTGGCTCGGGCTCCGGTCATGTGCCGGGGCCCGGGCGTCACGCGTTCTCGGCGCCCTCGAACTTCACGCGGGCGTGAGACATGACGTGCTCCACCGCGAGCAGGTGCCACGCCACGTCCCGCATCTGCGAGGCGGCGGTGGGGTCGGTGAGCGACTCGCGGAGCTGCGCGGGGGTGATGCCGAAGGGCTCGGAGGACTCGCTCAAGAGCTCCAGCGTCTTCTCCGGCGTCAGCTCCAGCTTGTCCCGGCTGGCGATGGCGCGAAGCACCAGGGCAATCTTGAGGCGCCGCTCCACGTCCTCGCGGATGCCCGGGTGATGCAGCCACCCGTCGAGCGCCTCCTGCTGCTCCGCCAGGCTGAACTGCTTGAGCGCCAGCGACTCGCCCTCGAGCTGCGACCAGCGGCGGCGGATCTCCTCGTCCACCAGCGCCTTGGACACCGTCACGTCCGCGCGCGACACCACCGTGTCCAGCACCAGGGCCTGCGCGTCCACCCACAGGAGGTCCGCCATCTCCTGCTCCATCTCGTCCACGATGGAGTCCATCACGGCCTCGTGCGAGTCCCCGCGTCCCAGGGCCTTGAGGAAGGCATCGGACTCGGTGTCGGGCATCGTCACCTCGCGGGCGGCGCGCACGTCCACGATGAAGCGCGCGGGCTTGCCGCGAAGCTGCTCGGCCGGGTACTCGTCCGGCAGCGTGACGCCCACCTCCAGGCTGTCACCCACCTCGGCCTCGGCGATGACCTCCGCGAAGCCGGGCAGCATGGCCTGCGGCGCCAGCTCCATCCAGAAGCCCAGCCGCGTGCTCAGCGGGATGAGCTGGCCATTGGCATAGCCGAGGATGTCGAGCTGCACCTCGTCCCCCATGGCGACGGGCTCGCCTTCCTCGCGGGGACGGGACTGGGCCTGCGCGCGCGCCAGCTCGTGGAAGCGCTGCAGCAGGTCCTCCTCCGTGAGGTCCTCGGGAGCGGGGACGGTGATGTCCAGGTGCTCCAGCGAGGGCGCCTTCACCTCCGGCAGGTTCGACACGCCCTGGAGGCCCGTGGCGACGGGGAGGCGCTGCACCAGCTGCCGCACCGGGGACTCCGCGGGCGGCGGAGTCCCACGGGCCGCGGCGGGAACAGGAGACGGCTTCTTCGAGGCGTTCTTCTTGTCACTGCTGGCCACCGGGGGGCCTCCTGGCAGATAGCGACCGTGATCCCAGACGGGATTGAAGCGAGAGCGACTCAACGGTGCCTACCAGAATAGGGCCCTCCGGCGACAATACCCAGAAGTTCCCGGGATGAAGGACTACCCGAAGAGCCCGCCCACGAAGCTGGAGACGGCGGAGACGCCGGCGCCGATCTGGCTGACCACCGGGATGTTGGTGGCGGCGGCGACGGAGCCCACGGCGGTGATGACGCTGGTGACCTTCTTGGTGGTGCTGGCCTTGGGGTCGCGCACGGCGGAGTAGGCGCTGGCCACGTCGAAGGCGGCGATGGCGACGTTGGCGCCCGGGGCGAAGCGGCCCGCGGCCTTGGCCAGCGGACCCGCGGCGGCGCGAGCCGCGGCGGTGGTGGCGGCGCGAGCGGCGGCCTTGCCTCCCTCGTTCAGCGCGGCGCGAGCGGCGGCGCGGGTCGCGGTGCCCGCGGCGGTGCGCACGGCCGTGCCACCGGCCCTCACGGCGCCATCCACGGCGGTGCGGACACCGGCGCGCACGGCGGTGCGGCCCGCGCCCTCGAAGGCGCCCTTGGCGGCGGCCTTGGCGGCGGCGCGCGCCAGCTTGGGGCCCGCGCCCGGGACGGCGGCCTTGAAGGCGCCGCTGGCGGCCTTGTAGGCGCTGCCGAACTTGTGGGCGTCGCGGGCGATGTCGAGGCCGCCCTTGACGGTGGAGACGACGCCCTTGCCCGCGGCGGCGACCGAGCCCACGGCCTTGTCCCAATCCTGGCGGCTGCCGCTGCGCACCGCGTTGCGGATGTCGGAGGCGGCGGTGCCAATCTGCTTGGGCAGCTTGGCGGCGCTGGTGATGGTGCCGAAGACGCCGCCCGCGATGCCCAGCTTGCCCTTCAGGTCGAGCTTGGTCTTCGGGTCGGTCGCCTTGGACACCACCTTGTCGATGTTGTTGCGCAGGGTGGTGCGAAACCCATCGGCGCGCAGGCCGCGAACGTTCTCGAAGACGTCCTTGGTCGCCGTGGAGACCTTCTTGTAGGTGTCGTAGCCCTTCTTGAGCTGCTCCCCGGCCTTCTTCCCAGCCGCGAGCGGATCCTTGGCGACCTGGTGGAGGGTGTTGCTGACGGTCTTGCGGGCGCGGTCGATGAGGCTCATGGAAGGTCTCCCTCGGCTCGGGGGCGGGGAAAGGATTTGGAAGGGCGCTGCGATTGAAAGGATTATCGGAGCGCCGGGCGATCAGTTGCGCGGAAGTCCTTATTCTCCGAGAACCCAGCTCTAACGCGGTGCAGCAACCCAGGCATGCGCCTCGCTTCTGACAGGCCTACGGCTGGAGCAGCGGGGACGCCAACGAGCGAATCTCATGCGGAACCGAAATCTCTCGCTCCAGTTGGAAGCCTCGCGTCCAATTTCCGTAATCGGCATTGAGCACGAGCGCCCCGTCGATTCGCTGCAAGAGAATCTTCTCCCCATTGAAGAGCAGCCCCCCGTCGCGACCGTGGTCCAGCAGCAGCAACGTTGAGCGCACCATCAGCCGGTGGCCCTCGGCGTAGCCCTCGACGCCAGGACTGAGTCGGAAGCCGATGGACACATCCGGCCTGAACCGGAAGTCCCGCGCGAACAACGAGCGGCCCTCCTCGTCCAACCTGGCCGCATGGATCGACAAAGCAGGCCCAACCAGCTGCGCGTCACCCCCCACGCCAAGCCAAGCCGCTCGGCAATGAGGCGCAGCGCCTGCGCTGGCGTCATGTCCGTCGCCAGCTCGAGACTGTTCTCAATCCCCATACTCAACCCTCGCACCACCCCGAGACATCAAACCACCCGCCTCAACCCCAGACACTCCCAGGGAAACCAGAACCACCTCCCCGCCTTTGACGATGAACACCTCTTCAACCCCTCGATGGGCCATGTGACGAACTGGTGCCTCGCCTCCTCAATCGTCCCGGGGCGATCGTCCAAGTTCAAGACGATACGGTCGGCCTGACCTGGGTCCACCTTCATCCTCTTCACATAGTCCCACATGTTGCGGACCCTTTGCCCATTGGGGGAGTAGCAATCCGCATACTCACCGTTGAGCCGCTAGTCGGGCCTCTTGCCATTGGGTTTTCGACCGGGATTCTGTTCCACATGGTAGCCGTTCTCCGCGAGGGTGACGGCCGATTCACTCTCACGGTCTATCGCCTTGATGTTGTCAGGGTCTTCGTCTCCCACTTCATGGGGAGTCTTGCGCCCCGTCAGACTCCCCTTGGGTCGAGAAGCGACCTCGCCCCCTCCTGCGTGGTTGAGGACAACCAAGGCGCCAGCCCCAGCCCCCACCACGGTAGCCAGTTGCCCCGTTGGCACCGCGCTGCGCTCGAGCACCAGCGCCCCCTGTGCGGAGAGGGACAGCACGGGCACCATGGCATCGGCCCCTCCCATCGCCGCGGCCACCGCACCCGTCGTTCCTTTCGAGGCACCACCAGCCGCGGAGAGTGCAGTCACCAGCTTCGCGACAGCTTGGATCCGCTCTCCGCGCGTCATGGCCTGGAAACGCGCCAGGTACTCCAGCGAGGAGTCGATGAGAGCCGCCACGCTCGCAGGCAGGTTCTTCAGCGACAGCAAGCTGTCCGACGGGTGGGTGAAGAACTTCCCGATGGCCATGGCCAACTCGAAGAAGGCCTCCTGCGCACCATCCAATGAACGACTGACGAGGTCCGCGTCATCGTAGACCTTTGCCAGCGGGCGCGAGTCCACCACTCGCAGCCGCTCGTCCACGGGCAGGAAGAGGTCTCCCTCCACAACGTAGAAGTGCCCCAATTCAAAGCCCATGGCTCGGAAGGCCCCGTCCCGCCACACCACAGGAGCCACGCGCTGTTGTGTGCGCCCGGTGTAGACCCATGCGAGATAGCCATCCGGCCGCAGCACCACCACCCGCCGCGCCTTGAAGCGGTCCACCCGGCTGAGCAATTCCTCCCGAGACACCGTGCCCCGCACCAGCACCTCGCGCAGCAGGAGGCTTGCTCCCATTCGGGATGGGAAATTGCCCATCGTCAGCCGCTTGTTCATCAGCAGCGCCAACAGTCGCGCCGCCTGATGGGGCGTGAGCGGGCCCCCCGGCAGCGGCAGTTCGTCTCGGGGTTCCAGACCGGCGAGCCTCAACAGGCGATCAAAGCCATCGACCTGAGCCTCCTCGCCAGTGATGGCCCGAATGGCGACGACGGCCAAGTCTGGCTGAGTCACCTCCGTACGCGAGGAGCGCAAGGATTGATGATGCCTCAATCGCTCCGGCGGACTCGGAGCAGGGGGTGCCTGCACAGGCTCTGGGAACGCCACGACAGGCAAGCCATCACGCGCAATGTCCTGCGTCCCGACAGTGGCTTTGGCCAGCGTGTACCGCGACGGCAGCCTCGGCTGCCCGAAGAGAACGTGCTCAATGTCCAGTTCGACCTCAGTGCCCATGAGACGAGCCCCCAGCACGTCCGAGGCAAAGACCTCCAAATAGAAGGGGCCCAGTGTCCCGGTGAGGAACCCACCAACGGGGTGGTAGTTCGGATTGACCCTGTTGGAGTAACGCCTGACGAGGTGCCCGGATAGCAGGCTGTAACCCTCCAAGCCGCCCAACCATGCCCCCAGTGGTGCCGAGTCAGAGCCCAGTTTGAAGGCCCGAACCCACTGCCCCAGTCAGACAGACTGTCCCAGTCCTCTTTCCGAAGGAGCCCAACACCGGACTCACCACCCCACAGCCGCAGTCGCAAGGGGCGCCCAGCTTGACGCCAACCTCTGAACCGCCGTCGATGACCAGGGTGGGTTCGAACACCAAGAACCCCTCTGCGTTGCTCCCGCCTCGACGCGGCATCTGCGCAGAAGTCATGACGTCCAGCCGGGTCAGCGAGTGCCAGCCTTCAGAGTCGGGGATTGCAGCCCGCGCGAGCTCCGGTTCCTCGAACTCCTCCGCCCAACAGACGACCGGCAATAGCAACAGCGGCACCACCGCCAGCCTCATCCTCCCGAGCATCCCTGCCTCCCATGACTGGTTCGGCACCCCGGACCGGAAGCAAGGTCCTACCGAGCCGGGCTGACCTGACTGTCATCCCGTCAAGGACTGGACATGAAGGGTAAATCGGGCAACGGGAAGGCACACAAGCAGTGGCGGACCACGAACCACGGCCCCTCTTTCACGACGTCGAGCATCCCAAGCGGAGCCGCTGTGAACTGTCTTAGCGACACAGTGGCGGGCTTCGGACACGACAGGAGTGCACCTGCTGAGCCCTGGAGAATGAAGTGCACGCGAAGCAAGGCGCTGCGCTGAGCCCCTCGGGCCCCGAGAACTCAGTCTTGATGCGATGGCGGCCCCGCTGTAGGTCGTACCAGGGAGGCTGCCGTGTTGGATACGAAGACGCTGCGCTCGGACGCGCTCGGGAACTCACTCGCGGAGGCATTCCTCGCGTGGCAAGGCGAGGCGTGGCGCATCTGGCCCTTCACTGCGCGGGGCGAGGCGCATCACTTCCTCTTCGAGGCGGATCCCGCTCGACTGGGAGCGCTCATTGCAGCCACCCGCGCCTTCGAGGCCACGGGCGAGGCATCCCTCTTGCTCGACTTCTTCATGCACGAGCGCCCGGGCTTCGAGCGCGCGCTCGACGCTGTACGCACCCGGCCCGCTCCGGACGCATTGGAACAGATACTCAGCGAGGACCGCGAGGCGCGCGCAACCTGGCTGGGTGTTGGCGAGGATGGCGTCCGAGCCCATCGCTATCACCAGCTCGTGCACGGGCTGTTGCGTGTTCGGCAGCTCGAAGAGTTGAGCCCCCCGCCCGCGATTCTCCAGTTCAGCGCGGAGACCTTGCACCGACTCGTGCGCGAGCCGCCCGATGTCGCGGCGCTCCTCCACGCAACCCGCGAGCGCACTGAGAACGGCGATGTCCACGCGCTCTTCATGCTCTGCCTTCAGACCGCCTTGCTCCCGGAGTCCCCCAACCTGGGCCTGGGCTGCTGCCCGAGCCGAGAGCTGGACGAGACTCCATGCGCACTGCCTCGGACGCTGATCGCTCCATCCGATGACGCGGAGCACACCTTCTCGCTCCTCTCCGATGGGTTCCTGCTGCACATCGGAGACATCACCTGGGGCTCGGGGGCGGAACTCCAACGAGCCGCGCTGGACGGCGCGGGACTCGCGGAGGCGCTGGGGCGACTGGGCGCGCAGGGCGCCCCCGCGCTGTCGTTCATGGCCCGACTGGACCATGACCCCGACGACTTGGATTCCGAGTGAGGGCTCGCGCCTCGCTCAGGCGAGACCGCGCTGGCGGTTGACGAAGGCCGTGGTGCGGGCTGCGTCGTAGTCCGTGCGCAGGTCCGGGTTGGAGATGAGCTCGGCGAAGGCGTGGTGGAAGGGGATGGCGTCCTGCGGATCCGCCGCCTTCTCCTGGAGGCGCTTCGTCACCCAGTCCTGGATGGCGTCGATGGTGAGGTCCTTGAGCTTGCCCGCGCCCGGCAGCGGCATGTCCGGCAGCAACCCCTTCGCCGAGAAGAGCAGGTCCACCATGCCCTTCGTCGCTTCGTTGCGCTGGTTGAGTTCCTCCACTGCGATCTGGAAGCCACCCTCGAGCGCGCCCACCAGGCTGCCCATGAGCCGCGCCTCGCGCTTCGAGTCCGTGGACGGCGGGTTCTCGTTCGCGTGCCGCTCCAGGTCCTTCTGCATGTCGCCCAGCTTCGTCATCACCGTCTGACGGAGCGCGTCCTGGCCCTCGTGCGCGGGCGGCGAGAAGAGCGTGCGCGTGAAGAACTCCGACATCTTCTTCTGGCCCTCGATGCCCAGCGAACCCGAGGCGTCCTTCAGCGAGCTCAGCACCGCGTCCGCGTGCTGCGTGAAGAAGCGCGACGCCGCCGCGCGCGTGTCCACGTTCTCGCCAATCTTGTCGATGGTGTCCGTGAACAGCTTCACCGACTCGGGCGTGGCCGGCTGGATGCGGCTGGCCGCGTCCAACAGCTTCCCCAACGCGGGCGAGAACTTCGCATCCACATCCGCGTTGATGTTCTTCGTCAGCACGCCCACCGCGTCCGGGTTGTCCTTCAGGAACGCCTGGAGCCGCTCGGGCGGTAGCCCCGCCAACGCCGCCGCGGCCGCCGTGGCGCGCTGCGGGTCATACGTGCCCTGCGCACCCGAGATGGCCAGCTCGCGCTTGGCATACGCCTCGATGAGGTCCGGGTTGCCCGTGCTCGCGACCAGGTCCCCCAGCGCCTCGTGCGACTCACCGAGCACCGCGCCCCGCCCACCCTCCGCCACGCTCCTCGCCAGCTCATCCGCCGTCACCGCACCCGAGCGGTAGGCGTTGTCCAGCGCGCCCGCCAAGAGCTTGCGGTCCGCCTCGCCCAACCGCTCGGTGTGATTGAGGACCTCCCCCGCCACCGGTCCATACTGGAACATCAAGTCCATGAACGCGGCCTGCTTGGCCGGGTCCGGGTTGGCCTTGAGCCAATCCGTGACGGCGGTCGCGTCACGGCCGTCACTCGCCAGCGCGATGGCCTGCTGCGCGGACTCCATCTCCGAGCGCGTCAACGTGGCGGGCGCCACCGGCGCGGTGGCCGGCTGCGCGCCGCCCAGCTTCGCCGCCGCCGTCATCCCCCGCGTCGCGGGCTGGAAGCCATCCTGGTTGCGCTGGCGCTGCAGCGTGCGGACCTCCTGCCCCGTGACAGCGCGCGGCTGCGCCGTGTCCTGCTTGCTGACGGTGGACTCGATGGGACGTGGACCGCTGCGATCGACGCGTGGCGACATGGATTTCCCCCTTGGATAGAAATTCGGTTCAAGACCGTGTCTGGGTTTTCGGGCCAGGCACGCCACTTGTTTCCCAGCAACTGCAAGATTCACGTGAACTCGGCGTCAGGAATCGAGCGTCGGGGGTCAATCGTGAGCGCCCGGGTCCTTCGGGATTCCAGCGAGTAACAGCTCCCTGAGGGGAGGGTGTTCAACCGGGCGAGCGGGCCGCTCCAACTCCGATCATCCAAGGAATCTCCATGACGCTTGAGTCTGTACGGCTCTCAGGCGCGCTCGTGACGTTCGCGACCGCGCTGCTGATGGGCTGCGGCCACGAGGGCAAGCCGCAGGAACCCGACGAGCCGAAGTTCGATGTGACGGTGCAGCGCACGTCGTTTGGCATTCCCCATATCGCCGCCAAGAACTTCAAGGGCCTGGGCTACGGCATCGGGTATGCCTATGCCGAGGACAACTTCTGCCTCCTCGCCGAGGAAGTCCTCAAGCTGCGAGGCGAGCGCTCGAAGTACTTCGGTCCGGACGGGATGGTCGTCGCGGCCTCGGACCGACAGGTGACGAACCTCGACGCGGATTTCTATTTCAAATCCTATTTCGACCCGGGCGCCATCTCCGCGCGCTACAAGGACGCGCCCCACGAGGTGAGAGACCTGGCCGCGGGCTATGTGGCGGGCTTCAATCGGTATCTGAAGAAGACGGGCGTCGCGCACCTCCCTGGCGACTGCGCGGGCGCGGCCTGGGTGCGGCCCATCACCGAGGATGACCTCTACCTGCTCTGGCAGCACGTGGCCACGTACCTGTCCGGCGCGGACTTCGTGACGAGCATCGCCACCGCGCAGCCCCCCGCCACGGCGACAGGGAAGCCTACGGCCACGACTCGCGCGGCGAGCGTCCGGGTGGGACTGCCCGCCCCCGTCACGCCCTGGGGACGCCCGGTGGGCAGCAACGGTTATGGGTTTGGCAAGGACGCCACCGACAACGGCCGAGGGCTGGTCTTCGCCAATCCGCACTGGCCCTGGCGCGGCATCAATCGCTTGTACCAGATGCACTTGACCGTCCCTGGCCAGCTGGACGTCATGGGCGCGGCGATGGGAGGGATTCCCATGGTCATGATTGGCTTCAACGCGAAGGTGGCCTGGACCCACACCGTGTCCACCAGCATCCACCACGCGCTCCGCGAGCTGACGCTGACGCCCGGCACCCCGACATCCTACGTGGTCGACGGCCAGCCACGCGCGATGACGGCGCGGACCCTCCAGGTGGACGTGAAGACGGCCTCGGGCGCCATCGAGCCGCGAGTCCGAACGCTCTACACGACGAAGTACGGCCCCATCGTCATGAGCCCGAGCGACGGCGTGGATTGGAGCCCGACGCAAGCCTACGCGCTCGAGGACGTGAACCTGGGCAATCAGCGGGTCATCGAGCAGTGGCTGAGGATGGGACAGGCGCAGTCGGTGGAGGACCTGAAGGCCCGCATCGAGGGGGTGATGGGCATCCCGTGGGTCAACACCATCGCGGCGGACTCGGCGGGGCATGCGCTGTATGGGGACTTCTCCGTGAAGCCCAATGTCAGCGCCGCGCGGCTGGCGGCCTGCACGCAGTCACCCTTCGCCCAGGCGGCCTGGGCCTCGCGCGCGCTCGTGATGGATGGCGCCACGTCCGCGTGTGATTGGGAGACCCAGGGCAGCGACCCGAGCCAGCCCGCCACCCTGCCCGCCGCGCAGCACCCGAGCCTCATCCGCTCCGACTACGTGGCCAACATGAACAACAGCCACTGGTACGCGAATCCGGCCCAGCCGCTCACCGGCTACTCGTGGCTGGCGGGCGATGAGAAGGAAGACCTGGGCCTGCGCGCGCGGCAGGGCCTGCTCCAGATTCAAGACCGGCTGGCGGGACGCGATGGCCTGCCCGGCACGCGCTTCAACCTCCAGGCCATGGAGGCCATCCTGGTGGGCTCACCCGAGTTCCCCAAGCTGGGCAACCGCAGCCTCGTCGCCGACCTCCTGGCCGACGCGCTCACGGAGACATGCCGCGACCTCACCACCGTGGCCATCCCCGACGGCCCCACCGTGGACGTCCGCGAGGCCTGCGCCGTGCTCACGAGCTGGGACCGGCACAACAACGCCGAGAGCGTGGGCCCCCACCTCTTCCTGGAGCTGTATGCCCAGGTCTTCTTCGAGCTGTTCTACCTGGGCCACCAGGACGCGAACCTCTGGGAGTTGCCATATGACGTGGCGGATCCCCTCCACACGCCGCGCCAGTTGAAGGTGTCGCAGCCCGCGGTCCGCACGCTGCTCCAGCTCGGACTGGCGAGGGCGACCCAGTCACTCCTCGACGCGGGCGTCCCGCTGCGCAGGCCGTGGGGCGAGGTGCAGTTCACCCGCGTGGGCGACCGGAAGATTCCGCTCGGCGGCGGCGCCGAGGTCTTCAACGTGTTCCAGGCCAACCCCACGCTGAGCAGCCCCACGGGCCTGAGCACGGAGGGCTACGTCCCGGAGTACGGCGCGAGCATCGTGCAGATGGTGACGTGGGATGACCACGGCCCCGTGGCGGACGCGGTCCTCTTGTATGGGCAGTCCGCGAACCCGGCGTCGCCCTACTTCATGGACCAGGTCGAGCAGCTCTGGGCGAAGCGCAAGTGGAACCGCCTGCCCTTCCGGCCGGAGGAGATCCGCGCGGATCCCCACCTGACGTCACAGCGGCTGTCCGAGTAAGGACTCCGCCCGCGCGTCCATCGACTCACTTGATGGGCGCGCGGAGCTGGACGTCCAGCGACACCGCCGTGTAGCCACAGGTGCAGCACGCCGACTGCTCCGGCATGAGCGGCATCAACTCCACCCGGACCTCGGTCTCCACGCGCTCGGACACATAGCCCGGCGCGCTGACGTCAAAGGCATACTTTCCAGTGCGCGCCGCCGTCGTCGTGCAGACCGTGGTCAGTCCATCCGGTTGGCATTTCAGCTCCTGGGTGGACAGCGTCACCTCGGGAGCCCCGCGCCCCTCCACGCCCTTGAAGCGCACCGACAGGGCTGGAGCGCAGGGCGCGCACCGGACGGCCGCGCACTTCTCCGCGGAGTCCTTCTCACCGGTTCCACACCCCAGCGCGACCACCGCCACACACCCCACGATTCCTCGCAGTCGATTCATGCACGCACGAAAGGCAAGCCGCGTACCGGGGACAAACCCTTGGATTCCCACGCGAGGACCGAGGCGCGGTCGCGAACGCGCCTCGGAATTGTGAAGGGGCCTCGGATTCCCGAGGCCCCTCGTGTCAGCTCCGCACCACTCCGTCGAAGACGCCGTAGCCACCCGGGATGAAGAAGTCCTTGCCCGGCTCGAGCCCGAAGGAGCGCAGCACGGTGGCGGCGATGTCCTGCGAGCGCGGCGCGCGCGTCACCTTGTCCCCGGACTCCTCCACGAGCGTCACCGGCGCCCCCATGGGCGAGCCGTCCATCGTCTCGTCATAGCCGCCCAGCATCTGGTTGCCCTGGATGCCACCGCCCACGAGCAGCGCGCACGTCGCGGGGTGGTGGTCGCTGCCGTGCTTGGGGAACGTCCGCCCGAAGTCGCTGTAGATGTAGACGAGCGTCTCATCCAACAGCGTGCGGCTCGGGTCGGAGCGGCTCGGCGTCAGGCTCATCTCGATGCACAGCCGCCCCGCCATCTCCAGCGCGATGCGCAGGTGGTTGGTGTGCATGGACACGCCGTTGGCGCTGTGCGTGTCGAAGGTGAAGTTGTTGAAGCTGGAGGCCCGCATGTTCACGGACGTCACCAGGTCCGACTTCAACAACTGCAAGGCGAAGTCGTACGCCCCCATCGACGCGCCTTGGCCGCACGAGTCCGCGGAGCCGATGCAGGCGTCCCAGTTCACCGGATAGGCAGGGTCGGCCTTGAGCTTCTCCCACGTCGGCGTGGTGGCGAGCACCGAGAGGATGTCCCGGCGGATGGTGCGGCTCTCGCCCTTGTAGGCCTCATAGAGCTGCTCGAGCATCGCGTCCGTGCCGGTGGTGGAGATTTGATGCTCCGCGCGCAGCACGTCCAGGAGCGCCTCATCCACCACGCTCGCGGGCACGGTGCCCGACTGCGATGAGCCGTCGTAGCCGAGGTTCGGGATGTCATGCCGCGTCCGCAGCCCCTTCCAGGCGCTGTCGCGCTTGTCGGACAGCGTGGGCTCCACGGAGGACGGCGAGCCGAGCACCGTGGGATTGGCCCGCGCGGGCAGGCCCAGCGCCGAAGGCTGCATGCCGCGCAGGCTGACGTTGGGGATGGGGCGATCCGGGAAGCGGCTGGCCATCGCGTTGGCGATGACGGCCTGCACCGAGGGCGAGCGGAATGTCGCGCCCGCCACGCCGCACATGCTCGCGACGATGCCGCTGGCGTGCGCGGCCGTGTTCTGGTCCGCGCCCACGAGCAGCGTGGCCTTCTCGTAGAGTTTGTATTTGGGGTCGGCCCACGCGTAGCCCCAGGGCCGGAAGACTTGCTGCCCCTGCGCGAGGGGGTTCGTGCCCCGCGTGTCCGAGGGGCTGTCCCAGTTCCAGTAGATGGGCCCGCGGAGCTTGCGCACCGGCCCCGGCGCGTCCAGGTCCGCGGGGGAGCGATCGAAGTTCTGGACCTGGTCGGGCAGATAGCCAAAGGGAATGAGTCCCCCCTGCGCCAGGGGGATGAACTTGGTGATGCCGTTGCGAGTCAGCGGCGAGAAGAATGACTCCCAATGGAGTCCGCCATCCATCCAGATGCCCAGCATCTTGGTGGGGCGGCCCGAGGCGGGCACGGCCGCGCGAGCCGAGGACAAGCCATAGCGCGCCATCAGCCCGACATGAGCGGCCCCGAAGGCCAGCTCGAACAACCTGCGACGAGAGAGCTTCACGGTTGCCTCTTCAGTAGAAGATCCAGTGGGGGTGGCGAATGAAGTACGAGCACACGCCCACGTAGGCGGGCTCGGTATCGGTCGGCGTGGCGAGCGGCACGAACACGCGCGTGTAGAGCGTGTCCACCTGCGCGTCGGTGAGGCGCTCCCCCAGGAAGTGCAGGGACCAGCGGCGCAGCGTGGCCTTCACGTCCGCGGGGTTCGCGGTGCGCTGCGTGCCCGCGGGGAACAGCGCCACGTTGCCGCTCTTGGCCAGCGCCAGACGACACCACCGCTGGGACACCTGGGTCAGCGTGAGCGCGAAGGTGGGCGAGGCCGTCCGGTCCGCCGACGTCTGCGTCATCACCGAGCCACCGCCCAGGCCGTGATAGCGCTCGGCGGTCGGCTGCTGCCGAGGCGCGAGCAGCGCGTCCGGGGACTGCAACGGATACAGGTCATCCCCACGCGACTCCGCCATGGGAATGCCGTACTCGCGCGCCTCGGTGAAGAAGTCCGCGTCCGACAGGCCGAGCTGCTGGTACAGCGCGCGCTGCGTCTGCGTGCCCGTCATCCGAACGATGCGCGGCGCGTCCGCGTTGGGCCGCGCGTCCCGCTGCTGCGCGCCCAGTCCTTGAATCCACGCGCGCACGTCCGCCACTTGAAGCTTGGCCGTCCCCTCCGCGACGAGCTGCGAATAGGACTTCTCACCAATGGGCATCTGCTTGAAGGCGCCGGAGCCCCGGCCCTCCAACAGGCGCACGAGTTCACTGTCGTCGGGGTTGCCCGCCTTCACCAGGCGCGGGTCGGACACCAGGAGGCTCTGGAACGCATCCGCCGAGGCGAAGTAGCCGCGCGCGCCCTGCGCGTGACAGCCCTCACAGGTGGGCTTGAGCCCCTCCATGATGCGGACGGTTTCAGGGACCACGGGCGTGCCGCAGACGGGCTGCGAGCGGGAGGACAGCTCGGACGGAGCGCCCTCGCGACCACAGGCGAGCGCGAGGAAGGACAGCACGACGAGAGGTGCGATGCGGTTCATGTCAGCGCCCCCGCCGGAACAGATCCGACTGCGTGAGGGATTTGATGTAGGGCCTGACCTTCCGGCCGCCGGCGATGAAGCGGGACACCTGCGCGTCCAGGTAGCCCGCCTCGGTGGCCGGATCGATGTCCCGTCCCAGCACCTGCGCGTGCAGGTGCCGCACGACGCACTTGTCGAACGCACCGGCCGCGACGATGAGCTTGGCGAAGCCGAGCGGCCCCACCGTCCCGTCGCTCACCTGTCCCAACAACGTCTGGTCCGGCGGGAGGAAGTCGATGAACACCGCCTCCGGGTTCGCCTGCTCCTGCGCGGGCGTGATGGGCGTGAGCTTCGTGTCGGCCACGTACCAGCGGTTCCAGTGACTGAAGGGGTCCCCCCCATACGGATAGCTGCCCTGCCGCCAGCGCGTGGGCCAGTGCCACTTGGTGCCAATGCCAGGCATCAGGTACTCGGCGCCAAAGCCCTCGGTGGCCGAGCCCTGCTTCGCGTAGCGCTTGAAGTGGATCGCCGCCGGGTCCAACCGGCGGTGGCAGTGCTGACACGGCCCCTCCGAGCCCGGGTCACGGCGGTACTCGTTGAACTTCTGCCCCATGGGCGGCGCGAGCACTTCGCACGCGAGCGTCTCCAACGCTCGGGCGCCGCGCACGCGCTCTCGGGGATAGCCCGACAAGAAGCCGGCGGTGGTGAGCATGCCCGCGGCGGGAATCCCGCGCATCGGAGCGGTCACGGAGCGCGGGTCGTAGCGGTAGTCGCGGTCCGCCAGGAGGAAGGGATTGCGCGAGGGCACCTGGAACTCTCGCCACGCCTTCGGGTCGCCCTGCGTGTGCAGCGGGTCCGCTGGCTCCGACGCGAAGCGGGCGGGACGCCACCAGCTGTCGTCATTGCGCAGGTCCGTCATTCCGCCCGCGAGGCCCTGCATCACATACGCGGCCTGGAGGTTGGTGGGCCCCACCGAGTAGCTGCCCAGGATGAGGTCCGTCATCGGGCGGTCGTGCCACACGAGGTGCGCGTACAGGCGCGCGGGCTCCTCGGACACGAGCCGCCGCTGCCCCTGCTCGGCGTAGTGCAGGTAGTCCTCCCAGCCCGTGTACTGCTGGTAGTCGGCGTGGCAGCGAATGCCATTGGGGCCGCAGCCGCAGGTGCCCACGGGCCCGGCCTTGAGGCAATCGACCGTGACCGGGTTGCCGTTCTCACTGCCCACGCCCGTGTCCGCGACGTTGGCCGCGGTTCCCACCAGGCGCGCGGTGGTGCCGGGCGCCCACCACGGCTCGATGCTGATTTCCGCCACGGGCGTGCCGTCCGCCTTCACGCCGTCACACGCCGTCGTGTCGCCTCGGTAGTAGCGCCACGCGCCCACCTTCGCGGAGCCCGCGGGACAGGGCATCAGCGCGCGCTGCTGCTGCACGCCATACTCGGGCGCGTCCGCGGTACTGGGGACCAGCGGGATGTTGAACCAGTCCCGGGCCTGCTCGAACATCGTCCGATAGAAGGCCGGGTCGTGCAGCGTCTGGTCCACGAACGTGTCCACGTAGGCCTGCTGCGCGGTGGCGTCTCCCGCGGCCTCCAGCGCGGCGTACTCCGCATCTGTCGGAGGCGTGCCCCGCAGCGCCAGCGCCGCGCGACGCAGCACCCGGCTGGGCGCCAGCGTGTCCGGCCGCTCCCCGCCGTCCACGCCCTCCGAGGGTGGGGGCTCGACACAACCCGAGTCCGCTGGGTCCTGCGGATCCCCAGGCTTCCCGCCCACCGTGCCCGTGCATCCCAGCCAGACGACGACCGGGAGCACGCAGCACAGCGCGCGCAGCCCACGCGGCACCCTTCGCCAGCGCGGAGGAGGCTCCGACCACGTACTTGAAAGAATTGGAAGGCGCGAAATCATCGAGCGCCGCTAGGCAATGCGTGTGCCACGCGGATTCGCGCCCGCCAGCAGGTCGCGCTCACTCGGGAGACGCGCGCGGCGGCGAATGGGGAGCCTGGGGGCGCACGGGGACTGCCCCCACCAACCTGGGGCCTGCGCCCCCCAGCTTCGAAAATCGCGGGGGGTCGCGACCGCTCTTGGGACGACTCATCCCAGGCTCGGTCAGCGTGAGCGTGCGCCGCGCCGCCTTCCCCGAGGAGGTGGCCCATGGCATGGGCGTTGCTCTTCCGAGCCATCTCTCCGAAGGGGATTCCGCGCCATGATGAGCACGCTGGTCCAGGACCTACGCTTCGCGCTGCGCGCCCTGCTCAAGAACCGTGTCTTCACGGTGGTCGCGGTGGTGACCCTGGCCCTGGGGATTGGCGTGAACACCGCCATCTTCACGGTGGTCGATGCCACGCTGCTGCGGCCGCTCCCCTACCCGGAGCCCGACCGACTCGTCGACCTCTGGGAGATCCGCCCGCTGAGTGGTGAGTTCGGGCGCTCCCAGGCGTCCTATCCCAACTTCCTCGACTACCAGTCGCAGACGGAGCTGTTCTCGTCGTTCGGCGCCTACCTCGGCAACCAGCAGCTCGTGGCGATGGGCAGCGGGGCGGCGGAGATGCTCCCCTTCGCGATGGTGTCGGGGGACTTCTTCAAGACCCTGGGGACCCGCCCCACGCTGGGCCGGCTCCTCAACGCGGAGGACGACCAAGACGGCGCCGAGCGCGTGGCGGTCATCAGCCACGGCATGTGGCAGCGGCGCTTCGGTGGGAAGACGGACGTGGTCGGCAAGACGTTCTCCCTGCGCGGCGCCGTCTACAGCATCGTGGGCGTCGTGAGCCCCGAGTACCAGTTCGCGCTCGCGAGTCCCGTGGAGGCGTGGGTTCCCCAGCGGAACCTGCTCCCCGAGGACATGAAGACGCGGCGAAGCCTGCGCTGGGTGAAGGTGATTGGCCGGCTGGCGCCGGGCGTGAGCCAGGAGCTGGCGCAGACGAAGCTGCGCGAGCTGGCGTCGCGGCTCGCCACCGAGTACCCCGCCGCCAACACGCACCTGTCCATCGAGCTGACGCCGCTGCGCGACGAAGTCGTGGGCTCCGTGCGTCCGCTGTTGTTGCTCATGCTGGGCGCGGTGGGGCTGGTGCTGCTCATCGCGTGCGGCAACGTGGCCAACCTGATGCTCGCGCGCGCGGCGTCGCGGCAGCGCGAGATGGCCATCCGACAGGCGCTCGGCGCGGGTCGGGGGCGGCTGGTGCAGCAGCTCCTCACCGAGAGCCTCCTGCTCGCCGTCTTTGGCGGGTGTCTGGGATTGCTGTGCGCGCAGTGGGGACTCGAGGTCCTGCTGTCCGCCATCCCGGAGCAGCAGCTGGCGGTCATGCCCTATCTGCGCGAGCTTTCATTGGATGGTCGGGTCCTGGGCTTCACGGCCGGCGTCTCCATCCTGACGGGCGTGTTGTTCGGATTGGTGCCGGCGCTCACGGGCTCTCGCGCGGACGTGCGGGGCGCGCTCCAGGCCGCGGCGCCGAACGCGAGCGGCAGCGCACGGAGCAAGCTGCGGCGAGCGCTCGTGGTGGGCGAGGTCGCGCTGGCGCTCATGCTGCTCGTGGGCGCGGGCCTGTTGCTCAAGAGCATGACGCGGATGATGGCGGTGGACCCCGGCTTCGAGCGCCAGGACCTGCTCACGGGCTACCTGATCATGCCCCAGGGAAAGTACCAGGGCCCGGGCGAGGCGAGCGACCTCATGGCGCGGCTGGTGGATCAACTCCAGGCGCGGCCGGACGTGCAGGGCGCCGCCTTCGTGTCTCGGCTGCCGCTCAGCAACGGGGGCAACACCGCGCGCTACGTCATCCTCGGCCGGCCGCCCGCGGCGCCCGGACAGGACAACGAGGCGTTCTTCCGCACGGTGTCGACGGGCTACTTCCAGACGCTCAAGGTGCCCCTGGTGCGCGGGCGCTTCTTCGCGCAGACGGATGGGACGGACGCGCCCAAGGTGGTCATCATCAATCAGGCGCTGGCGGCGCGGCTGTTCCCGGGCCAGGACCCGGTGGGCCAGAGCCTGCGCCTGACCTATTCGCCGACCCAGCTCCCGCGCGAAATCGTGGGCGTGGTGGCCAATGAGAACATGGAGAGCCTGGACGCCGTGGCCTCGCCGGCCATGTACGTGCCCATCGCGCAGGATGATCCGGACAACGCGTTCCTCGCGGTGCGCATGCGACGGGGCGCGACGGGCATGGCGGCCGCGGTGCTCGCCACGGTGAAGGCGGAGAACCCGGAGCTGGTGCTGGTGGACGTGCGCACGCTGGACGAGCGCGTGGAGACCTCCTCCTCGGTGTTCCTGCGCCGCTACCCCACGTTGGTGGTGGGCGCGTTCGCCTCGGTGGCGCTGCTGCTGGCGCTGGTGGGCGTGTATGGCGTCATCGCGTACTCCATCGCGCAGCGGACGCGCGAAATCAGCATCCGCCTGGCCCTGGGCGCGCGGCGAGTCGACGTGCTCTCGATGGTGGTGCGCGAGGGCGCGGGCATGGCGCTGATGGGCGTGGGGCTCGGGTTGGTCGGCGCGTTGGCGCTGGGCCGGGTGCTCCAGCGGCTCCTGTTCGGCGTGGACGCGAGCGACCCGCTGGTGCTCGCGGGCGGCGCGGTGCTGCTGGTGCTCATGGCCGTGCTGGCCAGCTACCTGCCCGCGCGGCGTGCCTCGCGCGTGGAACCGGCTGAAGCGCTGCGCTGAGGTCGGGAGTGCCGCCGGGGCCCTTGACGCGCGGAAAGCCGAAGAGTCGTTCCACTGCGCCACAGGCATGAAGCGAAGCCCTTCGGGTGGTAGCTCCAATGCCATCACTCGCCCAACCACGGAGCGCTCGCGGTCCACACACGCGAGTCTCTGACAGAAGCAGAGGGGTCAGTAACGCAGCACCTGCTCTCTCATGCTGGCGTCTGGCGGAATGAACTGTACGCCCTGGAGTGCAGCAACTCCAAGGCGTCTTTCCACCGAGAAGAGGCCACCGGCCGCGGAAGGCGGTGATGGCCGACCAGAACCGAAGCAGGGTGAACCGGCTCACCAAGACGGAGCCTCACTGGCGCAGCAATCACAACCGGATTCACCCTGAGAACTGGGAGAGAGCCATGGCCCAGACCAGAAGCGGGTGGTTCTGGGAACGGACCTCGACGCTCGACTCCAATGAATGGTCACGCTGCCCGGAATCATCTCGGCAGAGCGGAGCGTCATTGCCTACTCGTTCGTCGGTACTGGATGGAGGCGAGATCCTCCGCCGAGAGGGAATGCTCAGTATTTCTGCCACGTCAACACGTAGGTGGAAATCTCCAGCGGCGTTTCGGTGAACTGGACCACTCCGCCACCAAGGTCCGTCAGGGATACGGCCACTCGATACCAGGTTCCGCTTCCCATGCATTTATCGTAGCGCCGCCCCTCGTAATATCCCGTGCTGATCAGGGTAAGGTTGTCGAATACGGGCGAGCCGACGGTCCAGCATGGGTGTCCCGACGGGACGGACGTCTTGACCGCGTCGCCACTGGTGTTCATTGCAATCTTCCAACTCGGGTCGGCAACGATGTACCAGTTTCCGACAAGCGGATCCCCAGAAGAGAGAATGGCAGAACTCGCGGTGTCGATGCTGTCTTGATTGTTGCTCTCGACAGCGGGGCCGCCGCAGGCGGTGGCGAAGAGGGAGAGAGCCGCAATGATGGTGGCTATTGGCTTCATGCTGTGAACCCCATTCGAGATGTGAAGCCGTCGAACTGACCGGTATTTAGCATTTAGCATGGTAATCTCATTTGTGAGCATGAAAAGAGCGGGCGCTGGAATGCTTGCCGAAGGGAGGGGGAGTCTTTGCTTCCCCACTGCCAAAAATCAGACCGTGCCGACCGACGTGCGACCCCATCCTTGTGCGGCACGCGGCCGCGGACGTCCCAGGCAACAAGGCCGCCGATAGGTTTCCGTCCAACCGCTCTGGAAGTGCTCTTGCGAGGCTATGAGCGCTTCCGGGAGATTGGCGGGCGCTCGGCGCATTGTCCTCTTCGGTGAGCATCAAGGCGGGCCTCGCTCGCGTCCCCCACGCCGCGACGTCGCCTCGCCGAGTCTGGCCCCACGTAACGAATGCCGCGCAAGGAACACTTCCGCTCAGGGTGTGCGTCAAGGAGATGGCAGACAATGTAGACGCTGCCCCGAAGGGTCGACCCTGAGGCCTCTCTCGGCAGCGCATGTCGGCGGGGTCGGCATAGAGTGGCGCCATGCCCTCTTCCTCCGAGCCTCAGGTCCACTTCCGTGCCTGCAACCTCTGCGAGGCCATGTGTGGCATTCGCATCGAGGTTCGCGACGGCCGCGTCCACTCCATCCGTGGCGATGACGAGGACCCCTTCAGCCGAGGCCACATCTGCCCCAAGGCCCTCGCGCTCCGGGACCTGCACGAGGACCCCGACCGCCTTCGCCACCCCATGCGCCGCACCGCCTCGGGCTGGGAGCCCGTTGGCTGGGATGAGGCGCTCGACGATGTGGCCCACCGGCTCCATGCCCTGCAACAAGAGCACGGCAACGACACGGTCGGCGTCTACCTGGGCAATCCCAACGTCCACAACCTCGGCGCCATGATGTTCGCGCCCGAGATGGTGCGCTCCCTCCATACGCACAACCGCTTCTCCGCCACGTCCGTCGATCAGCTCCCGCACCAGCTCTCGGCCTACCTCATGTTCGGGCACCAGCTCCTCGTGCCCATCCCAGACATCGACCACACCCGGTACATGCTCATCCTTGGCGCCAATCCGTTGGCCTCGAATGGCAGCATGATGACCGCGCCCGATGTCCGCGCTCGCCTGCGCGCCATCCAGCAGCGTGGCGGTCGCGTCGTCGTCGTGGATCCGCGCCGCACGGAGACCGCTCGCATCGCGGACCAACATGTCTTCATCCGCCCAGGCACCGATGCGCTCGCCCTCCTCGCCCTGCTTCATGTGGCCCTCGTGGAGAACCCGCCGCGACTGGGCCGGCTCGCGGAGTTCGTGGACGGGTTGGACGTGGTGCGCGAACAGGTCCGCGACTTCACGCCCGAGCGCGTCGCTCCGCATACCGGCGTGGACGCGGACACCTTGCGCGCGCTGGCTCGTGACTTCCTCGCCGCGGACGGGGCCGTCTGCTACGGCCGCATGGGCCTGTCCACCCAGCCCTTCGGCGCCCTCTGCCAATGGCTCATCACCGTCCTCAATATCGTGACGGGCAACCTGGATCGCGAGGGCGGCGCGCTCTTCACTCGGCCTGCCTTTGACCTGGTGGGCGGTCCGCGCGCGCTCGGCCTGGGGCGCGGCAGCCTGGGGCGATGGAAGAGCCGGGTGCGCGGCCTGCCTGAGTTCGCCGGCGAGCTGCCCGTGGCCGTGCTCTCCGAGGAGATCCTCACCGAGGGCCCCGGGCGCATCCGCGCGCTCGTCACCGTGGCGGGCAACCCCGCGCTGTCCACGCCCAATGGCGCACAGCTCGAACGCGCGCTGGAGCGGCTCGACTTCATGGTGAGCATCGACCCGTACCTCAACGAGACGACGCGCCACGCGCACTACATCCTCCCGCCCGTGTCACCGCTGGAGCGCGGCCATTACGACCTCGCCTTCCACATGCTCGCCGTGCGCAACACCGCGCGCTATGCGCCGCCCCTCTTCCCGCCCGGCCCGGATGCGCTCGAGGACTGGCGCATCCACCTGGAGCTGAAGCGCCGCCTGGACACGCTGCGCCACGGGACTCGGCTGAAGGACATGATTGCGTACCACGCCATCAAGCGCATGGGACCCGAGCGCCTGCTCGACGTGGGCCTGCGCATGGGACCGTATGGCGCGCGCTTCCGTCCGTTCCGCCAAGGTCTCACGCTGGCCAAGCTTCGTGAGCAGCCTCACGGCGTGGACCTGGGCCCGCTCAAGCCCAGCCTCCCGCAGCGACTGCAGCACAAGGACCGTCGCATCCGGCTCGCGCCCGAGCCCCTGGTCGCGGACCTGCGGCGGCTGCGCGAGACCTTCCCCGAGGCGCGCGTGTCCTCGCCGCACAACGGAGAGCTGTTGCTCATTGGCCGGCGTCACCTGCGCGACAACAACTCCTGGCTTCACAACACGCCGGGCCTGGTGAAGGGCAAGCCTCGCTGCACGCTGATGGTGCACCCCGAGGACGCCTCGCGGCTGGGGCTCGTCGAGGGCGCGGAGGCCCTCGTCACCTCGCGCGTGGGCCGCGTCACGGTGCCGGTGGAGGTGACGGACGACGTGATGCCGGGCGTGGTGAGCCTGCCCCACGGCTATGGGCATCAACGACCGGGCATCCGCCTCACTGTCGCCGCCCAGCACGCGGGCGCCAGCATCAACGACCTCACCGATGACCTCGCCCTGGACGCGGTCAGCGGCAACGCGGCCTTCAGCGGCACGCCGGTGCGGGTGACGAGCGCGGCGGTGACGGGCGTCGGGGCCTCCACACCAGCGGCGTGAGCGCACCGGCCAGGACGAAGCCGGCCTGCACCGTGTGCGCCAGCAGCGCGATGGACATGGCGCGCGCGGTGGTGGTGCCCAGCGCGCCCGCCGCCAGCGAGAACGCGCCATCCGTGACGCCCACCTGCCCCGGCACGAGCGACCCCAGCGCCAACGCCACCAGGTAGAGGCCCTGCGCGAAGAAGGCCTGCACCGCGCTCGCGTCGATGCCCACCGCGTGCGCCAGGACCGCGTACTGCATCACCTGGAGCGAGCGGCTGCACATGAAGGCCAGCATGGGACGCCAGGGCAAGAGCGGGCCCGAGCACGCTGAGTCCTGGAACACCTCCGTCTGCGAGGCCCAACGCTGACGCCGCCGCAGCAGCCACGCGCCCAGCCTCCTCGCACGCATGCAGGCGCGCACGCCCAACGAGGTGAGCAGCAACACCGTGCCATGGATGAGCATGGCGATGGTGAAGGCAGACACCCCCGTCATGAGGAAGGAGGCATACGCGCACGGAAAGGAGATGAGCCCACCCGCCCCCAGCGACGCCGCCTGCGCGGTGGCCGCCGCGGATGAAGCCGCCGCGCCCCCCGTGTAGGGCGTGACGAGCGCGGCCTTGGTGGCCTCCGCCGCGGCTCGGCCCGCGGGCGCCATGCTGGACACGGCGGTCCCAATGAGCTGCGCGCGCGCCAGCACCGACACCGGGATGAGGCGCGCCCGCGGTCCATGCGCCAACCAGGTGGCCGAGGCATCCAGCGCCTGCCGTCCCACCTCGATGAGCGCCACCCACGGCAGCCACGGCGCGGCTTCCTTCAGCGCGAGCCCCAGCTCGCTCGGGCCCGCGCGGTGCACCAGCATGGCCAGCATGCCCAGGCCCAGCAGCGCGAAGAGGATCCTCACTCCCACGACGAGCCGGAGTCGCCAGGAGCCACCGACCAGCGCTCGCCCCGGCCCCGCCTCGCCTATCCCGGGCCCGACCACGGCCGCGTCCTGGCGCGCGTCTCTCACCGTCGCCCTCCTCGCCCATCGCGCCCCCGGCCCCCGGGGTCGTGGTGAAGGTGCGCAGCCCCGCCACTCCTGGCGAGGGGGGACCCCGAGCACACGACCCCTGTCCGCCGGGTGCGTCACCTGGAGGACAACACCAGGGCCCTGGGGCTCCAGGCACCCCGCACGGGCCCGCACGTCCGCATGGGAACGTCGCGCGGAGAACGCGGCGCGCGCGGCTCGGCAGCCGCGACGAACGTGGCTAGGGTGCGGCCCGAGACGGCAGGACGAACGCGGGAGCGACACATGAAAGCGGTGCGGTTCTCGGCCTTCGGGCCCCCCAAGGACGTGGCCCAGCTCGTGGACGAGGCGCGCGAGGCCCTCAAGCCCGGCGAGGCGCGAGTCGCGGTGCTCGCCACGCCCATCAATCCCTCGGACCTGCTCACCCTCACCGGTGAGTACGGCATGCTGCCCAAGCTGCCCGCCACGCCCGGCAACGAGGGCGTGGGCCGCGTCGTCGAAGTCGAGGACTCGGACGCGGTGTCCCCCGGCGACCTGGTGTTCCTGCCCACCGGCGCGGGCACGTGGCGCACGCACCTCACCGCGAAGGCGGCGGAGCTGTTGCCCGTGCCGCCGGGCCTGGACCTCATCCAGGCCTCCATGATGGCCATCAACCCGCCCACCGCCTACCTCATGCTGCGGCAGTTCGTGACGCTCCAGCCCGGAGACTGGGTCATCCAGAACGCGGCCAACTCCGCGGTGGGGCGCTACCTCATCACCCTGGCGCAGGTGATGGGCGTGAAGACGGTGAACGTGGTGCGCCGCGAGTCCCTGGCCGCCGAACTCAAGGCCCAGGGCGCGGACGTGGTGCTGACCGACACGGACGAGCTGCCCCAACAGGTGAAGGACGCCACGCGCGGCGCCAAGGTGCGCCTGGGCATCGACGCGGTGGGTGGAGACTCCACGCGACGGCTGGGCGACTCGCTGGCCACGGGCGGCGTGGTGGTGAACTACGGCGCCATGAGCGGCAAGGGCCCCAAGCTGTCCGCGGCGGCCTCCATCTTCAAGGACATCTCCCTGCGCGGCTTCTGGCTGGTGCGCTGGATGCGGAACGCCTCGCGCGAGGAGCAGAACGCCACCTTCGCCCGGCTCGCAGAGCTGATGTCCGTGGGCACGCTGCAGACGACGGTGGACGGCACCTTTCCGCTGGAGCGCATCCACGACGCACTCCAGCGCGCGATGGAGGAAGGCCGCAACGGCAAGGTCATCCTCACCCCGAACCCCGCGACCTGAGCGCGCGCACGCCCCCAAGGACAGACACCATGAAGCGAGTCGAAGGCAAGGTCGCCCTGATTACTGGCGCGGCGGGCGGACTGGGCGCGGCGGCGGCGCGGCTGCTGGCGCGCGAGGGCGCTCGCGTGGTGGTGACGGACCGGCGCGAGGACGAGGGGCGACAGGTGGCCGAGTCACTGGGTGACTCGGGCCTCTTCGTGTCCCTGGACGTCACGCGCGAGGAGCAGTGGGAGCAGGCGATTGAGCAGACCCTGGCGCGCTTTGGCCGGCTGGACGTGCTGGTGAACAACGCCGGCATGGGCATCCCCAAGGACGTGGAGACGCTGTCCCTGGCCGAGTGGCGGCTGGTGCACGCGGTCAACCTGGACGGCACCTTCCTCGGGTGCAAGCACGGCATCCGCGCGATGCGGCGTCACGGCGAAGGTGGCTCCATCATCAACATCTCCTCCGTGGGCGGACTGGTGGGCATGGCGGGCGTGCCGGCGTACTCGTCCGCCAAGGGCGGCGTGCGGCTGTTGAGCAAGTCCGTGGCGCTGCACTGCGCGCAGAAGGGCTACGGCATCCGCGTCAATTCCATCCATCCCGGCTTCGTGGAGACCTCGATGGTGGAGGCGCTGGCCCAGGCCTCGGGCAAGCCCGTGGAGGCGCGCGCGCGCATGGTGCGCGGCATTCCCCTGGGCCGGCTGGGTGAACCGGATGACGTGGCCTACGCCATCGTCTACCTCGCCTCGGACGAGTCGAAGATGGTGACGGGCTCGGAGATGGTCATCGACGGCGGGGCCACCGCGCAGTAGCGGGGGTCACTCCCAGGGCGCCATCAGCAGTTCGACCATGCGCGCGGCCAGGTCCTTGCGGTGCGTGACGAGCTGTCCCCAGGCCTGGGCGTGCTGCGCCCAGGCCTGAGGCTCCAGCCCCGCGGCCTGGAGCACCCGCAGCGCATCCGGGTTCATCCCCAGCGCCTTGAGGACGCGCACGTAGTGCCACACCGTGGGCATGGGCGTGCCGGGGAAGTGAGCCTCCGCGTCCAGCGACTTGCCCTCTATCTGGGGCCGCAGGCGCGCGAGGATTCCGGCGTCGTCACCCGCGTCCGGGCCGCGTGTTGGAGTCGGGGGGTCGAACTGAAGGCCCGGGGTCTCCTCTCCGCTTCGCATGGCCGCCATCCGCCGCTCCCACTCCTGGCGCGCGGACACCATCTCTCCCACCAATCGCTGACGCGCGGCCCGCGACTGTTGCTCCAATTCCTGACGTCGGGCCTCCGCCTGCCGCTCGTGGTCGCGGAGCCGCGACTCGGACACGCGCCGCATCAACTCCTCTTCCTCGCGACGGGACGCCTCCGCGAGGCGACGCTCCTCGTACTCGGCCATCCACTGGAGCCGAGGCCGCGTCTCCTCCGCGAAGTCACTGACAAAGCCAGACTCTTCCGGAGGCACGGGCGTCGCGAGCACCCGCTCCGCGAAGCGGGGGAACCAGGCGCGAAGTCGCCGCGCCTCGGGCAACAGCACGCCATCCAGTTCCTCCGCGCCCAGCGCATTGCCCAACGCGCACGCGGCGGTGAACACCGCCAGCGCGGCCGTGCGCGGACGCCGAGCGATGGCCCCCTCCGCCGCGGGCCACACCTCCGCGAGCCGGCGCGGCAGGTCCGCGGCCGGAGTGTCCTCCACCAGCAACGACACCTGTCGATTCAAGCCCATCGGATCCACCCGCCCCCACGCCCGGAAGCGAGCCACCGCATCGGGCTCCTCGGCCACCTGCCGCTCCCACAGCGAGTCCCGCCAGGGAGAGAAGGCCGCGAGCAATCGCTCGCGCTCCTCCGGATGGGAGCGGAAGCGCGCCCACACGGTGTCGATGAACGCCTCGCGCCCGGTGCTCCCGCTCCATGCGCGCACCGCCTCATACAGCGGCGCCACCACGTCCTCCTGTCCCGGCCCCTCCCAGATGGCCACCCACAGCCGCGGGACTCGCTCCTGCCACCCGTCCACGACGCGATCCGCCCACGAGGGCAAGGACATCAGCGCCATCAGCAAGGGGCCCGCGCAGTCCTCATCGCGAGCCCAGACATTGAGCAGCCGCGCCTGCGCGGGCTCCGCGAGCAGGAGGAAGCGCCGGAAGCCAATGCCATCCATCGCCTTGGCGCGAGCCTCCAGCGCATCGTTCGACAGGGCCTCGGCGGCGCCCTCCACGAAGGCGCGCACGGCCTCCACGTCCGGCAGCGCGTGGCCATGCTCCTGTGGCGCGGTGCCCGCCCAGTCCACGAAGCGCAGGGCCGCTTCGCCCGGTAGCCCAGGCAGCACCGACAGGGCCCAATCCGCCCAGCGCGCCTGGGCGTCCGGCGGCAGCAACACCAACGGCTCGCGCTGCGCGAATGGCAGCAGCCGCTCCACCAGCCCGCCCGGCGTGCGCGCCGACACCGCCAGCACCGCCGCGAGCGCCTCCGGTGGCGTGGGCCTGGGCAGCTCGGCCAACACATCCTTGGCGGCCTGCGCGTCACCCGTCAGCGCCACCTCCGCGAAGAGCCACCGCGAGCCCAGCGCGGTCAGCCGCCGCCGCGCCTGGGACACCGTCTCCGGGTCGCTCGAGGTCAACCCCTCGCGCAGCCCCTCCGCGTCCTCCAGGCACAAGGCGCACTCGAAGCGCAGGTCCGCGTCCGCCGCGGCTCGCAGTCCCTCTCGGAGGCGATGGAGCACCGCGCCCGTGGGCTGCTCCTCGGTGGCGCGCACCCAGGCCACCGCCGCGCGCGCGCCCAACGTCGCGTGTTCGAGCAGCGCGAGCGACAGCACGCGGACGCGCTCGTACCCCGTGGAGGACATCCGCGCCCAAGGCCAGACCTTCCAGCGCGTCAGCGCCAGCATCGCCTCCAGGCCCGGGAGGCCATCCTGGTCCAACATGCCGCGCACCGTGGCGAGCACGTCCTGCGAGGGCTGCCCCTGGTGCACCAGCACGAGCGCCGCCAGCGAGCGCACGCCCGCGTCCGGGAAGTTGCGCCAGAGCAGCTCGGGCGTGTCCGGCCAGGGGCCCGGCGGGCCCAGGACGTCATCGAGCACACCCATGTCCAGCGGCAACATCGCCGCCCAACCATCCTCCAGCGCCGCCGCGAAGCCGCGCTGGAGCAGCCTGGCCTCCAGCCGCTCCGCGACCTCCACCACGCGCCGGACCCGCGCCCACTGCGCCGCGTACCGGCGTCGCAGCTCCGCGCGAGGCTCCACGGCCAACGCCGCCACACGGTCCGCGAGCGCGAAGCGGTCCACCCCCGCGCGAAGCAGCTCGCGGGCCGCCCCATGATCCTCGGGAGGCACCGCGCCACAGAAGCAGTGCGGACAGGAGACGCCGGGAGCGATGAAGCGCACGCAGCCCGGGCAGCGGACGTCTTGACCTCGGTGGACTCCCAGGTCGAGCAGAGCGGACATGTCCGCTGTCTACTCCCGGAAGCCAGGACTGAGGAGCCCCCCCGGCGTGGCGCGAGGCGTCAGCGCAGGAGCAGCCAGTCCACGCTCACGGGCTGGTCCGCCTCATTCGAGAGGTTGACCGTGAAGCCCGTGGTCGCCTTCTGGGTGACGAAGGGCGCGCCCGCCGCGTTCGCCGTGGCGATGATGCGATAGGCCGCGTCCAGCTCCGGCCGAGGGAACACCACCGCCACGTCCACGCTCCCTGGCGGCACCAGCGCGGTGCCCGAGAAGTTGCTGGACGCCGTGTCCCCCGCCGACAGCCCCCGGACGTTGGTGGCCGAGCTGCCATCCTCCACCGACACCGCGCCCGGCGTCTGGGACCACGTGAGCGGGAGCTGCTTCCAGTTGCCCGGGGCCAGCACCTTGATGGGACGGATGACGGGATTGGGCAGCCCATCCGTGGGCAGGCGGAACACCTCCGCGCGCGGCCCCGCGCGGCTGGGATTGAAGGTGCTGCCCGTAAAGACATACGCCCCCGAGCCCGGCCGGATGTCGATGAGGGGTGTGTCGGGGCTCGACAAGGCCTCGAACGTACAGTTGGTGGCGGAGAGGGACACCAAGTCCTGCGCATACACCAACCCGCGCCGCCGAGGATTGGAGAAGCCGAAGTCCTCGTCGGTGAGCACCACGAAGCGCATGTCCACGCTCATGGCCCCGCCCAGGCTCCCCACCAGGTAGAGGTTGTAGATGCCATTGCCGTTGTAGATGTTGTCGAGGATGACCGAGCACTCGGCCACGATGATGGGGAAGTTGGGGACCTTGGTGTCGATGTCTTGAAGCCGGGTGACGCCCGAGTTCTCCACGGAGATGCCGAACAACGTCCCCACGCCCCCGAAGATGGACACCCGCTGCACGCGGCTCAGATAGCAATTGTTGGTCAGCCGGATGCCGTAGCGCGTGCTGAGGAAGATGACGTCCTCCACCAGCACGGAGACACACATCCTGGCGTAGATGCCATTGCCCTTGGCGATGCGCAGGTCGCTCACCTCCACCCGCACCAGCCCGCCCTCATAGGCGCTGTTCATCACCGGCACGTAGCCTCGGGTGGAGGGGCCCACCTGGACCTGCATCAGCCCATCCGCCTGCCCGTCGAAGTTGAGCAGGGCCAGCGTGTCCGCGTCCGCGACGTGCTTGTGCGTGGGGATGGGGAAGGCCGCCGTGTGGCGCGCCACCCGGCTCACGTGCACCGAGTCGAGGTAGCCATACGCCTGCTCCGTCTGCGGCGGCGCCTGCGGGAAGTAGTAGCTCGCCCCCCCGAGGATGACGTCCTCCCACGGCTCCTGGTTCATATTCCCCGTCGCGGGTGTGCACGCCATCAACTTCCCGTCGATGAAGACGCGCATCATCACGCCGTCATAGCTGGCCTCCAGGTGATACGTCCGGTCCACCTGGAGCGCGTAGTCCGCCGTGCGCGCCGTCAGGTATTGGCCTCCCACCGTGAGCTTGAATGACACACATCCGGGATGGAGGTTGTCGAAGTCACCACAGCTCAGCACGAAGGCGCGGTGGGTGGGCGGCGCCCGCCCCAGGCACCCCCAGGACGAGATGATCATCTGCGCGTTGATGATTTTCTTGGGGCGGAAGAAGCACTGGACGGAGAACTGAGACAAGCCATCCAGGTCCAGCGAGGGCAGCTCGCGCAGGTTGAGCGAGTACGTCTCCCGCCGGCTGAACATATCCAGCGCCATTCCCGGCCCCAGCGCCAGGGGCGGCACCAGCGGAATGGTCGGCGCGACGCCATCACTGATGTAGATGGCGGGCCCGAGTCCGTCGTTGATGAGGGTGGTCAGGCTCTTGCCGTCCCCGTGCATCCGCAGGTAGCTGCGGCGCATGCGCAGGGGGCGGGTGATGCGGTAGCGCCCCGCGGGGAGGCGCACCGCCGCATGGGCCTCTTCCGCCGCGGGCCCCGCGTTCTGCGCCGCATCCAGTGCCGCCTGGATGGCATTCGTGTCATCCGCGACGCCGTCCCCGACGGCGCCGTAATTCTTGACGTCGATATCCGAGCGAATGACCGTGCGGACATCCAACAGCGCGCTGCGAAGTGCATCGGGGTCCGTGGACAGCGGAGTGTTGTCTCGGATGAAGTTGGGCAAAGGGCCTCCTGAGCCGGTGAATTGGGACTCATAGGATTGTCATGACCCTCCGCCGATGCACTCGTTTGACACGAATTGCCTGAAACCCTGCGTCAGGGAAGAAATGCCCCCTTCACCGCGTCCAGCAGTGGATTGGCGCCGGTGGTGGGATTGATGCATCCCTGATTGAGCGTCCAGATGATGGTGCCTCCGTAACCCTGGGCGCGCGCGAAGGCGCCCTTGGCGGCGATGGCCTGGGGACTGTCATAGGTAATCCATCGCACCGTGCCGTCCTCCACCGGCGTGGTGAAGGTCAGGTAGCTGGCCTTGGCCGCATCGTCCCAGTGGTATGTGCCGGTGGGGGCAAAGCGGGAAATCTTCTCGTAGGTGAAGGAGTTGTCCCCGCCCACATAGTCGGACCAGTTGGTGAAGTTTTGATAGGGGCCGGTGATGTGTCTCCAGGCCAATCCATAGAAGGGGATGCCCATGCCCAGCTTCGCCTTGGGGATGCCAGCGCCGACCCAGGCCTCCAGGCTGGATTTGATGGAGGACGGATGGTTGCCGGCGTCACCCTGGAGCGCGGACGTGTACCAGGAGATCCACCCATCCCAGACACCAATCATCTCGTAGGACATGACATTGAGCTGGTCCATGAGCGGAACGAGGTTCACGAACCAGGGGTCCGCGTCGCTCGGGAAGTTGGCGTTCACCCAGCCAATGGGGATGGTGAGCAACATGTTGGGGCGGGCCGCGCGCAGCGCCTGCACGAGCGCGAGCAGGTCCGGCTTGTCCGCCTCGTTGATGGGCTCCCAGTCGATGTCCAGGCCGTCATAGCCAAACGTGTCCATGGCGTTGAGCAGGTTCTGGACGAACTTGGCGCGGTTGGCGGCCTTGGCCGCGCCCACCCAGCCGTCATGCTCGCCCGAGCCACCAATCATGATGATGGCCTTGCGGCCCGCGGCGTGGGCGCGCGTGGACAGCGTGCGAGCAATCTGCTGGCCGTTGTCGTTGTCGAACTTCGTGTTCAGCGTGCCGTCGGGCTTGGGGGTGACGCGCCCGACGATGATGTGGGTGAGCGCGCTGAAGTCCACCTTCTCCGGCGGATACAGGTCCACGTTCCAGCCCGTGTAATAGCCCGACACCCAGAGGTTGCCGCCCGGCGAGGACGGCGTGACGGTGACGGTGGCGGACGCGCTCTTGCTGGAGTCCGCTCGGCTGGTGGCGACCACGTGGTAGGTGCCCGCCGTCGCGGGCGCGGTGTACAAGCCCGCCGCGGTGACGGTGCCGCCCGCCGCGCCCTCCTGCACGGACCACGTCACCGCCGTGTTGGTGCTGCCCGCCACCGTGGCGGTGAACTGGCCTGACTGGCCCGTCTGCAGCGAGAGGGTCTCGGGCGACACGGCCACGAACACCCCCTGCTTGCCCTCCACGCCCACCTCGTCGAAGTAGAGCGTGGGCAGCGTCTGGCCGCGCGTCTCCTGGAACTCGATGCCCGTGAGGGTCGCGTTCGCGGGCGCGAGCGAAGTCAGGGGAACGCGGCAGGACGTCCACGCGTTGGCGGGAATGGAACCTCCCCCGCACGTGGGGCCGAGCAGGACGCCGTCGGTCCAGGCACCGTTCACCCGCGCGCGCACCCGCACGAGCGCGCCGCCGCCAGCAGCGCCGCCATTCACGCGCAACACGAGGGCCGTCTGGTTGAGCGTGGCCAGGCCCGGCTGGGAGAAGACGAGCGCCTGGGATGGCCCCAGCGTGACGGAGATGGAGTAGCGGCCCGCGGAGACGGGCTGCGGGTTGGTGAGGGAGTGCGGCGCCGTCGTGTCATCGCGCCACGGGCTCACCATGCTGTCGCGGTAGATCCACGTCATCGTCGTGTTGCCCGCGGGCACCGACGCGGAGACGACCTTGGAGCGCGTCCCCTCACCTGACGCATTCGAGGCGGAGAGGGCGTACCAGTACGTGAGGCCGGTGTAGACGGACGTGTCTCGGTAGGACGTCGTCGGAGCGGACACGGTGGCGATGCGCGTGAAGGGGCCCGCCGGACCCGAGGCGCGATACACGCCGTAGGCCGTGGCCCCCGAGACGGCGCTCCACGTGACGTTGATGGAGGTGCCCGAGACGGCGGCCGCGACCTGCGCGGGCGGCGCGGGCGCCACGAAGTTCAACTCGATGCTGTCCACGTACAGGGAGGGCAGCGCGCGGCCCTCGGACTCCATCCACAGCAGACCGTCCAGCCGCGCGTCGTCCGCGCCCAGCACCGCCAGGGGCACGCGGCAGCGCGTCCAGGTGTCCGCCGGCACGACGCCCTGGTCACAGTACGCGCCCAGCTCCACCGGCACGGGCGACGCGGTCTTGGACGAGTACGCGCTCAGCGTCACCGGAGGACTGAATGTTCCGCCGCCGTGAATCTGGAACTGCAGGACGTTGCGCCCCACGGTGGAGATGCCCGCGCTGCGGAAGTAGAGCCCCGCGCGCGGACCGAACGTCACCGAGATGGAGCGGCTCCCGGACTGCACCGGAGACAGCGCGCCCAGGTCATGCGTCGCCCAGGAGCGATCCGTCCACCCTGGCGCCAGCGAGTCGGCATAGATGACCAGGGGCACGCTCGCCAGGTCGGCCTGCTCCGGTCCGAAGCCCTCCGCCCCCACTTCCGATTCAGAACCGGGGCCCGTGGGGGCGATGAGTCCAGCCGCGACGACGAAGCAGAGACCGGACACGACCGCGAAGAACACCCATTGTCTTCTCATGGAACTCCAACACGCAGATGACAGGTCGCTGTGAGGAGGCTCCGCGACCTCACGCCCGCGAGGCTCCAGGTCACGAACCCCTCACACGCCGCGCCAGGAGGGGCGGCAGGGCAAAGTGATTGACGGGCCCCGCTCCCAACACCTGCCCCAAGGTCGCGGCGCCAGGCGCGCTGGTTCACACCCTTCTCGCGCCCACCTCCTACGTTCTGCCGCGCCCCGTCTCCCGCTTCACAACCCGCACGGACCGTGTTTTCCTTGATTCGCAGCAAGTCGCGACATAACCGACAACATGGAAGGAATTACAGACATGGTCCGACGACAGGTATGGGGAGCGCTGGCGCTGTTGGGTTTGGCAGGCTGTGGCGTGGAGCCAGAGGTGGCGCTGGGCGAGCAGCGGCAGGGGCTGGACACGCCCACCAACGTGGCGCTGAACAAGCCGGCGACGTCGTATTCGCAGTCGGACGCGAACCACCCCGCCTCGCGCGCGGTGGACGGCAGCACGTCCACGGGCTGGGCGAGCGGCTACGCGAGCTATGCGGGTCAGTCGTTGAGCGTGGACCTCCAGGGCGCGTTCGACGTCAGCAGCATCCAATTGGTGTTGAGCTGGGGAGACTCGTCCACGCCGGCCAAGGCGTTTGAGGTCCAGGCCTGGAACGGCGGCTGCTGGCAGACGGTGCCGGGCACGGCGGTCACCAACAACACCTCGGTCAACGTGACGTTCACGCTCGCGTCGACGGTGCGCGCGGAGAAGCTGCGCTTCGTCTGCTTGGACACCGGTGGCAACTGCTGGCTGCGTGAGCTGCGCGCCATGGCGGTGCCGGCCACCGCGCCCGCTCCGGCGCTGAGCTGCCCCGCGGGACTCCAGACGGCGGTGCGCCACCCGGCCCACGCCTACGCGCTGTTCCTGCCCAAGGACTACAACCTGGACCGCACGCAGCGCTGGCCGCTCATCATCGCCCTGCACGGCGTGGGTGGGTACACGCTCAACACGACGGACCACACCCAGGTGTCCACGTCGCCGGAGGGCCTGGCCAAGCAGTTCCTCAACAGCAGCTTCCGCGACACCTTCCAGGGCATCGTCGTCTCGCCGAACTACCACAAGCCCGGTGGCACCGGGCAGGCGTGGTTCCAGGCCGCCAGCATCGCGGGCCTGCTGCAGAGCGCGAAGGAGGACTACCTGGTGGACCTGGACCGCGTCTACCTGACGGGCCTCAGCGGCGGCGGCAACTTCACCTGGGAGTTCGGCGCGGCCAACCCGGGCCTGTTCAGCGGGCTGGTGCCCATCGCCGCCACGAACACGCCGGCGAACATGACCAACCTCTGCAACCTGGCGAAGATGCCCATCTGGGCCTTCAACGGCGCGCTGGACGGCTCCGCGGGGCCCGACACCTCCACCGCCGCCAAGACGAAGCTGGACACCCAGTGCGGCGTGGCCGCGAGCGCCATGCAGACCACCGCGATTCCCAACGCGGGCCACAGCGGCGCGACGTGGGACACGGCCTACGCCATGCCCTCGCTGTACACGTGGCTGTTCAACCAGCGCCTGAGCAACCGCTGACGTGAGGGCCGGCGGACTTCATGTGCCGCCGGCCGTCCCCTCGCATCAGTGCGCGGGCTTGGAGATGAGCGCGCGCACCGCATCCAGGTGCTCGTTGGGGATGGGGAGCGAGAGGTTGTACTGGGCGATGCGCCAGACGCCGCCCTCCTTCACCAGCACGCCCGAGCCTCGGCACGGCCCCATGTTCGTCGTGTCGAGGGCCTCGTCGAACCAGGCCACCGCGCCGTCCTGGGAGAGGAAGATGTTGCGCGAGCGGGCCGTGAAGTTCCACGCCTTGCCCTTGGCGAAGTAGGGCTTGGCCCAGGCGCGGAACTGGTCCCTCGTCCAGCGCTCCGTCCCATCCGTTCCCAGGTAGACGGCGTCCGGCGTGAAGTGGCCGAAATAGCGCGCCTCGTCCGCGACGGCGGCGGCGCGATGCCAATCATCCAGCACCGCGGCGACGGCGGCCTTCGGGTCCGCGGGGGCCGGCGTGGGCGCGGCGGACAGGAGGAGGAGCAACAAGGAGACGGTGGGCATGGCTCGGGCCTCGACGGGGAAGACGTTCGAGGTATGAAGCGGCACCGCGCGCCCCCGGGTCAAGGCGCGAGGGAAAGGTGGACGGGCATCATGGTCCTCGAGTGCTTCGAGGTGGGTTCGGGCGAGCAGCCCACGGTGTTGCTGCATGGCTTCCTGGGCACGGGGAGGAACCTGCGCTCGCTCGCGGTGGCGTGGAATCAGGCCCAGCCCCAGCGTCGCTTCTTCCTGCCGGACCTCACCGGCCACGGCAGCTCCCCCGCCCTGACGCCCGGCGCGGACCTGGGCACGATGGCGCGCGACGTGGTGGACACGCTGCGCGCGCGCGGCGTCTCGGGCACGGTGGACTGGGTGGGGCACTCGCTGGGCGGCCGGGTGACGCTCGCGGCCAGCCTGCACGCCTCGGACGCGGTGGCGAGCATCACGCTCCTGGACATCGGGCCGGGCCCGGTGCCGCTCGACTTGTCGGAGAGCGGCAAGGTGCTGGACGTGCTCCTGCGCGCCCGCGCGCGCGCGGAGAACCGCCGCGAGATGCGCGCGGACCTCACCGGGCGGGGCCTCTCCGAGCCGCTGGCGGACTGGCTCCTCATGAACCTCATGCCGGACGGAGACGGCGTGCGCTGGCGCTTCGACCGCGAGGCGCTGGGCGTGCTCCACCGGCGCGTCAACGGCGAGGACCTGTGGCCCGCGCTGGAGCGCCCCGTCCATCCGCCCGCGCGCTGCATCCGAGGCGGACGCGCCCGCTACGTGACGGACGCGGACGCCGCGCGCATGGAGGCCGCGGACTGCCCCGTGGCCACGCTTCCCCAGTCCGGGCACTTCGTCCACGTGGACGCGCCGCAAGCGCTGCTGACCTGGCTGTTGGAAAGCTGATGGACTCGCCCGCCCTGCTCATCTTCCTCGCCGTGGGACTGGATGGGCTGGCGGGGCTCGCGGGCGGGGTGTTGTCCGAGCGCTGGTTGCAGCGCTACCTGCCGGCGCTGGTGGGCTTCGCCGCGGGCACCTTGCTGTGCGCGGTGTTCCTGGACCTCTTGCCCGCGGCGACCCAGGCCGAGGGCCCTCGGGCCTTCACCTGGGCCTTCGCCAGCTTCGTGGCCCTGGCCTTCCTGGAGTGGAGCCTGGGCCACCACCATCACACCCACCCGCCCGCGCTCGGCGAGTCCGAGGCGCCCGCGCACCGGCCTCCCACCCTGCCCGTCACGCTGCTCGCCTCGGACGCGCTCCACAACGTGGGAGACGGCGCGGCGGTGGCGGCCGCGTTCCTGGTGTCGACGCGCGCGGGCGTGGCCACGGCGCTGGCCGTCATCGTCCACGAGCTGCCGCAAGAGGTGGGGGACTATGCCCTCTTGCGCGCCTCGGGGTGGAAACGGGGCCGCGCGCTGCTGGCGCTCGCGGGCGTGCAGCTCACCGCCGCGGTGGGCGCCGCGGGCGTGCTGGTGGGCTCGCACTGGCTGCCGTCGCTGAACGGCACGGTGCTGGCCATCGCGGGCGGCAGCTTCCTGTACATCGGCGCGGTGGACCTGCTGCCCGAGCTGCGCCACGGCGGCCAATCGCGTCAGCGCATCGTGGGCTTCGTCGCCGGCCTGGCGCTCATCGTCGCGCTGCAGCTCGTGGAGGGCGCGCTGGGCCTGCACGACTGAGCCTCAAATGCGCACGCCCACCACCAGCCCCGGCCACATCCGGTTGCGCGTGCGGGCACTCCCCACCTCGAACTGAGGCATCCAGGAGATGCCCCGATCCTCGTCGTCCTGGGGCGTGCGGTAGTAGTTCACCACCGGGCCCGCGAAGAGGGCGAAGCGGCGCTTGAGTTCCCACGCCATCACCGCGCGCAGCCGGTACAGCGAGTTGGCAGGGCCCGAGCCCATCAGGTGCGGCGACCAGCCGCCGTAGGCGATGTCCGCGTCGAGCGAGTAGCGCTCCTCCGCGCCCAGGGGCAGGTGCATGCCCATGCCCACCATGGTCACCATCCGGTAGCTGTGCGCCCAGGGGCTGATGCCCGCCGACACCAGCACGTACACGCGCTGGTTGCCGTACTTGAGGCCCATGCTCACCGGGGAGATGTCGTCCGCCGCCAGCTCCACCACCAGCCGACCGCGCTTGACGATGCTGAGGATGCCGATGGGCACCGTCACGTCGTCCGCGATGTTCAGCACGCCCAGCTGGAGCCCGCGCACCACACCGCCCACGTTCACCAGCCCCACCTGCACGCCCGTGGCGTCATCCGACATGTTGAACAGGCCGAGCTGCACGCCGCTCAAGCGCTGCGCCACGTTGACGCCAATGGCGGCCTGCATGCCAGACATGAGCCCATCCGTGCGGTTCGCGGTGACGCCCATCTGGAGCCCCGTGAAGCTCCCGTGCGCCACGTTGACGAGCCCCGCGGCCTGCATGCCCTTGCTGTCCGCGAACGCCAGGTTGGCGCCGAACGCGAGCTGGAGGCCGCGCGACTCGCCCCCCGCCACGTTGGCCAGCCCGGACACCTGGAGCCCCTCGAACGTACCGTCCACCCACCCCACGCCTCCCGCCAGCCCCACGCCGCGAAGCTGCGACGAGCGCACCGCCAGCGCGCCCAGCGCCACGTGGTTGAGGCCGCGCCCACCCCACAGCGAGGACGTGGACAGCGGTGGCACCAGCGACACGTTGAGCGCCACGCGCGGCACGTCCTCTTCCTCCGTCGTCGCGACGGCCGGCGCCACGGTGCCCTTGCCCCCGCGCGAGGCGGTGCGCGTGAGCGTCACCGGGACGAAGTCCGCCGCGCGCAGCACGCCCCCGTCGCGGCCCGACACGCCCAGCTCCGCCTCGAAGCGCTGCAGCGGCCGCTCCAGCGTGACGTGGTAGCGCCCCGGCTCCAGCCCCAGCGCCACGCGGCGGCCCGCGAGCTTCTGGAGCTCCGCCACGAGCTGGTTGCCCCAGTTGCGCACGAACAGGCGCCCGTCCACGTCCTCCGCCACGGACAGCCGCGAGCCCGAGCCGCGCAGGTCCGTCAGCACCACGTCCCCGCTGCCCGCGAGCTGGATGTCATACGCCGCATGCTGCGGCCCGCCCTGCGAGCGCTCGGTGCGCGCGAGCGTCTCGTGGAAGGCGAACTGGTAGGCCTCATGCAGCGTGACGCGGCCGTCCGCGTTGCCGTCCGCCGCGCCGCGCAGGCCGCTCACCAGGAAGTGCGTGAAGAAGGACGCGCCCAGCGTGTCCGACTCCTGCGCCACCTCGTCCGCGGAGCTGGAGGCGAGGTAGGCGTGGCCGCGCACCTGCGAGGACGCGTCGGTGAGGAACGCGGGCCGCTTCAGCCCACCCTTGGAGCGGGTGAGCGCGCCGGAGCCACATGAGTCCAGGATGGCGATGCGCACATCCACGGAGACCTCGCCCAACAGCCGGCGCAGGTCCTCGTAGGGCAGGCGCTCGCCGCGGGGCAAGAGGCCGTCCGCGTCCGAGTGCCCCGAGTAGTACAGCACCAGCTCGCGGCGCGCGCTGTCCGCGGGCGCGGCGTCCACCAGGGCCTTCATGCGCCCCAGCGCCGCCACGAGCGCGGCCCGGTCCGCCTCCAACAGCAGCACCTGGTCCACCGGAGCCACGCCGCCCAGCTCGCCCAGCACGCGAGACACCGCCAGCGCGTCCGAGCCGGCGTAGCGCAGCCGGTCACGCCCCGCGCCGCCCTCGCTGGAGCCCACCACGAGCGCGAAGCGCCGCAGCGTGACGCCCGCCTCCTCCGTCTGAGGCGCGGCGAGTGCTCCGGAGGCGCCGAACAGGCACATCCCCAAGACCAGCACCGCGGCGCGGCGTCTCCACCCCATTTCCCCCTCAGCTCTGCCGTGCATCTCTAGTCCGAAGCCCGCGCGTCGCTCCGGCCGGGTCGCGCGCGGGCTTCCTGCATAGCGCCTCACCCCACCCCGGGGCGAGTCCTCTTCACGGCGACCAGTGCAGGCGCCTGCTGACCCAGGACTGCCCACCTCGGCCGTCGCGCACCACGGCCCAGAACACCACGTCGCGCGCCTCGCCCAACTCCTCGGGCGGCTCCCACTCGGTGCGATGGCGCCCCGGCTGACCGCCGAAGTCCGTGCCGCCCGTCACCTGGGGGGAGAACTCGCCGAAGGTGGCGAACCACGTGATGATCCACGACTCCTTGAGGTGCACCGCCTGCTGGTACTCGCGCAGGCCCGGCACGATGTACTCCTCCTGGAGCGCGGACACGTCCTCGGCCTGGAGCACGAAGGGGCCCTTGCCGTGGATCTCGGGCACCCCCGACGCGCTCCACGACTCACCCTCCAGACGCAGGCCGGGCAGCGTGGGGTTCACGTTGGGCTTCATGCCCTCCACCAGCGGGCACCAGAAGACCATGAGCTTCTGGGCGTAGACCTCCTCGTTCCCCGCCTTCGCGTGGAGCACCAGCGGCATGCGCACCCCGCCCAGCCCCTGGTACGGGTCCTTCTCCTTCACGCGAACGAGCAGCGGCGTGCCGTCCTCGGAGGTCGTGTCGCCGGGGTGGATGGCGAGGGACAGCTCCCCCTCGTTGGTGGAGCCCTCCGCCAGCTTCACCCGGTTGGCGGTGTCCGAGCAGGTGGTGTCATCCGCATCCGCGCACGCCCACAGCGTGTACTGGATGGGGCGGCCCTGGCCGTTGGGGTCCACGAGCAGCGCGCGGAACGTCACCTCGGAGCGCAGCGAGTCGATGGCCTCGTCCGTCAGCTCGCAGATGGGGGCATACAGCTCCGGGCGCTCGGTGGAGAGACCGAGCACGCGGAAGTCGTGCACCAGGTCCGGCTTGTCCTTGGGGTCGACACAGGCCACGGCACCCAACGCGAGCACCAGGCCCCAGCACTTCATGAAGGCCTTCATCTCAGAAACTACCTTTCATGCCCATGACGGGGAGGATGGGGATGCCCGGGACCTTGTACTGCTCGCGGTACCGGTAGTCGTCGAACACGAACTCGGTGTTCTTCTTGTTGTAGAGGTTCTGCACGTCCAGGTACGCGGTCAGCGTCCAGCTCTGGAACTGCCAGCTCTTGTCCACGCGCACGTCGAGCTGATGGAACGTGTCCGTGCGAGCGGAGAAGAACGCGCCTCGCGTCGCTTCGAACTCGTTGCCGTCGCCGCGATAGATGTCGTAGCGGTGCGCGAGCGGCGTGGTGGGGCGGCCCGTGGTGAGCCGGAAGCGGCCACCCAGCTCCCAGCCGTTGCCCAGCACGTAGCCGGCCACCAGCGTGAGGATGTGAGACTGGTCCCACGGGCTCAGGCCGTAGGCGTTGTCGCTGCCCTCACCGCCGAAGAGCGGATCCTTGATGGAGGGCATGGGGCCCGCGCGGCCGTCCTCGGCGTGGCTGAAGGTGTACGACAGCCAGCCGTGCACCTTGTCCGAGGCCGAGGCGCGCTCCTTCTTCACCATCACCTCCACGCCGTAGGCCTTGCCCACGCCGTCGTTGCTGAAGCGCTCCTGCACCACGCCGCCGCCTTCCTGCGGCAACACCTGGCCGGGCTCCACCACGTTCTTGAAGCGGCGGTTGTAGAAGCCCGTCACGTCCACGTTGAGCACGTCCGTGAGGCGGTGCTCCAGGCCCAGGCTCGCCTGGAACGCGCGCTGGTAGCCCAGCTTCGGGTTGCCGTACGGGAGCGTGATGAACTGGAACGTGTCCGGGTTCTGGCTGTAGAGGCCCGCCGAGCCCTTGAGCGACGTCCGCTCGGTGGCCGCGTAGCGCAGCCACAGGCGCGGATCGAGCGCGAGGTTGTAGCGGTCGTGGACGCGCTGGAGGTTGCCGCGCACGCCCGGGGTGAGCGTGAAGGCGCCCAGCTTGAGGTCCGACTCCCAGAACAGGCCGCCGTCGAAGCCGTTGACGGACAGCTGCTCATGGAGCATCTCCGCCTCGGGCGACGCGCCGGGGAAGGGCACGTACTCGGTGCGGGCCGGAGTGGGGATGTCCACCTTCGCGGTCAGGTGATCGAAGTAGACGTCCACGCCCGTGCGCATGGTGAGCGCGCTGGACAGCTCCAGCGACAGGACCTCGCGCGCGCCCATCGAGGAGATGGTGTCCACCTCGTGGTAGGTGCCCACGTTCGTGATGGCCTTGTCCAAGCCCACGTACGGCGTGAACACGGACGTGATGTTGCCCAGCCGGTACGTCCAGTCGCCCTTCACGCGGTGGAAGTTGGTGTGCGTGTCGATCTTCAGGTCGCGGTCGGTCTTCTCGCCCGAGGACACGATGCGCAGCTGATCATCCGCGCCGAACGCCATGACGTAGCCGGTGCTGCGCCCCACGCCCGGCATCGGGGCTTCCTTGGTGCGCGCGCCGAAGTCCACGCGCAGCTGGTAGTCCCAATACTTGGGCACCACCGTCAGCGACTTGCCGTCGTCCTTGGGGAGGAAGGCGGGCAGGAGCACGTCGATGTACGAGCGCCGGGCCGCGGCCGACACGCTGACGCCGTTGGTGATGGGCGCCTCCACGAAGAAGCCCGCGTCCAGCGCGTCTGCCTTCAAGGAGCCGTGCAGCGTGTCCGCGGCGCCCTTGCGCGTGGCCACGTCCACCACGCCGCCCACCGCGCGGCCGTACTGGCTGCCGTAGCCACCGGGGTAGAAGTCGATGGAGTCGACGAACTCGCCGTTCACCACCGAGGGGCCGCCCAGGAGGTGGAACAGGAGCGGGATGCGCACGCCGTCCATCAGCGTGGCCGTCTGCCCGGGGTTGGAGCCGCGCACCAGCAGCTCGCCGGACATGAACGGCGCGCGGGCCACGCCCGGCAGGTTCTGGAGGACGCGGATGGGGTCACCGAAGGTGCCCGGCGTCTTCTGGATCTCCTCGCGGGTCATCGTGCGGCGTACGACTTCCTTCTTGGGCCGCTCGGAGCGAATCACCGTCTCGAAGGCGCTGCCCTTGGGGACCAGGTAGAACAACACCTCGGTGGTCTCGTTGGGCTTGAGCGTCTCGGTCGTCTGGTAGAGCTGGAAGTTGGAGGCGACCACGCGCACCGCGCACTCGCCCGGGTCCACCTCCAACGAGAAGCGACCGTCCGCGTCCGACGTGGCCTCCGGCGCCTCGGGATCATCCCCGCAGCGCACCGTGGCGGCCGCCACGCGCGAGCGGCTGCCGCGGGAGATGAGCTGCCCGGTGAGGATGGCGCGCGGCTTGGGCGCCTCGGCGGCGGGCTGTCCCTCGGGCGTGGCCGGCGCGGTGAGGGTGAAGTGGTAGACGTACTCCACCTGCACGGCGGAGGGCACGCCGTCCACCTCGGCGGGCGAGAACACGAACTGGCGCACCGCGGCGACCGCGGCCTCGTCGAAGCCGTGGCCCACGCTCTCGGCGGGCTTCACCTCCGCGACGGTGCCGTCCTCGGCGATGGTGACGATCAGCTTCACGTCGGCGGTGAGGCCCTGTGCGCGGGCCTCGGCCGGATACTGCGCCTCCACGGACTGCAGGAGGGACGGGGCCTTGGTGAGCTGGGGCGCGGGCTTCTGCGCCTCGGGCGGGGGTGAGGTCTTCTGCTGGGCGGGAGCGGCCGTGCTCAGCAACAGCGAGGCGGCAAGCAGCGCGCCTCGGGCATGCAGGGTCGAGGACATGGAGTCAGGAGGACCGACAGGGGATGGGTGTGGAGGGCTCGCGGGTGCTCAGTCGAGCAGGAACGTATACGCGTACTTCATCTCGGTGGAGACAGGCTCGCCGTGCTTGATGGCGGGCTTGAAGCGGAAGCGCATGACCGCGTCGCGCGCCGCCTCGTTCAGCCCGTAGCCCGGGCCTGACACGATGCGAGCGGCCACGACCTTGCCCTCGAGGTCGATGGTGATGGCCAGCGTCACCGTCCCCTCGATGCCCGCCCGGCGCGCTTCGTCCGGATAGGGAATCTTCACCTCGCTGGCCAGCGAGGGCTCGCTGTCCACCTGGTAGATGGGCGTGTACTTCGGGGCCGAGTACGCCTTCACTTCCTTGGGCGCGGTGGCCTTCTCCGCGGTGCGGCCGTACAGCGTGTTGCCCACCGCCGCCGCGAAGCCACCGGACGCGGTGGTGGAGGACATGGAGATGCCCACCACGAGGGGCGCCTTGGTGGGCGCGGGCGTGTCATTGGGCGGAGGCGGCGCGTCGGGCGGAGGCGGGGGCAGCGGCTTGGGGGCCTCGGCCACCTTCACGGGAGGAGGGCGCGCGGGCCGGGCCTTGGGGGGCGGCGGCTTGGGCTCCTCCTTCTTCTCCTCCACGGGAGGCGGCGGGGCCGGAGGCTTGACCACCTCCACCATCACCATCTCCACGGGACGCTGGGGCTGGCCCAGGGTGGGAGCGCGGGTGTTGAGCACCACGAGCGCCACACCGTGCAGCGCGAGCGAGCCCACCACGAAGCCCACCAGCACCCCATTGCCGCCGCGCCGCGGGAGCCTCAGCGCGACGTTGTCGAGAACCATCTGCGTCATGGGAGCACCGTCAGCCCGCCGAAGGCACGGGGGCCACGTCCTTCTCGATGTTGAGGGCGAACTTGGCGATGCCCTGGCCCTTCACCACGTCGATGAGCCGCATCACCCGGCCGTACGGGATGGTCTGGTCCGCGCTGATGATGGCGCGCGTGTCCTTGTCCTTGGCCACGGCCTCGGCCACCTTGCGAGACAGGTCCGCCTCGCTGACCTCGGCGCCGTCGAAGAAGAACTTCCCTTCCTTGTCGAGCACCACGTTGACCAGACCTTGAACCGTCTCGCCGCCATTGGCCGCGCGGGGCAGGTCCACTTCCACCGTCTCGCGGACGATGAAGTTGGCGGTCACCATGAAGATGATGAGCAGCACCAGCACCACGTCGACCAGCGGAGTGACGTTGATGCCTGTGATTTCCTCGTCGTTGTCAGACGCGCCGCCGGCCATGACTAGTTCACCTCCGCGCGCAGGCTGCCCACGAGCGCGTGGCCCAGGGCGTTGGTGCGGCTGGTGAGCGTCTTGAGCTGACGGTTGAAGACGTTGAAGGCCACCACCGCGGGGATGGCCACCGCGAGGCCCACGGCCGTGGCGACGAGCGCCTCGGAGATACCGGCCATGACCGTCTGCTGGATGGCCGCGCCCTTCACGCTCAGGGAGCCCAGGTCGTGGAAGGCCTTGATGATGCCGAGCACCGTGCCGAAGAGGCCGATGAACGGCGCGTTGTTGCCCAGCGTGCCCAGGAAGGAGAGGAAGCGCTCGTACTGGGGCCGCTCGCGCGCCACGGTGGACGCGATGATCTGCTCGACCGCGTCAGCGCCTTGCGAAGCGGAGGCGAGGGCCTCGCGGATGACGGCGGCCTCCATGCCGCGCTTGCCCTGCACCGCCACGCGCACGGCGTCGAACTCGCCGCGGGTCAGCCGCACCGCCAAGGCCTCCGAGTCCGACAGCCGGTGCCGCGAGAAGTAGACCGCCCGCTCCAGCATGATGGCGATGGAGAAGACAGACAGGCTTACCAGCACCCACAGCACCCACTCGGCGCTGGTGAGCGTCACTCCGAGCAGCTTTCCGCTGAGCCACCCCAGGTGCTCAGAAGGAACCTGGGCGGGCACGAACATGGACGACATGGTGGAATCCCCTCGCGAACAGCGTTGTGCGAGAGGAACACCATCCCCGAGGGGAAGTGTCACCCCACCCTGCCTCGCGAGCCCCCAGGGCAGGTGGATCCACGCAGCCCCGGAAAGCCTGTCCCGCCGGACAGGGAGACGGGCGTTCCCTGCCGAGGTCACAGGCGCGTGCCGAGCGGAGGCCCGTCCTGCCCCGCGGGGAGGCAGGCGGCCCCTTCCATGACGGCGGAAGCCAGGCGATCTGCGGCATCATGCACCCCCGCCCCTGAAGCACCGCCCCCGCGAGAGGCCCCGCGTGTCCGACCCGAACCCAGCATCCCCGCCCTCCTCATCCCAGGCACCATCGGACGTGCCTCCCTCGGGGCCGCAAGACACGGGGGACGAGGCGCCACCAGAGCGCTCGCGCGGGCTGACCCAGGGCAGTGGTCGGAAGCTGTGGCTGGGCGCGCTGCTGTTCGCGCTCGCCAGCGTGATGGGGCGCGTGGCCACGCGGCGGGAGTCCTACGTCGAGGACGTCCAAGCCGTGGTCATCTCCGGGCGTGAGCGGCTCGGGCACTGCGGCTCGGTGGATCCAGGTTCGCGCGTGACGGCGCGGCTGGTGCTGGATGGGAACGGCCGCGCGCGGGCCACGGTGGAAGGAGCGCTGGCGGGCACCGTGGCGGGTCGCTGTGTCGAGGAGGAATTGTCCCGGCTCGCGTACCCGAAGCGGACGGGGCTGCCCGTCACGGTGGCGCTGTCGCTCGACGCGCGGTGAGCGCGCCTGCGAGGATGCTCGCCATGCGTGGAAAGACAGTCGTCGTGACGGGAGCCTCCTCGGGCATTGGCGAGGAGCTGGCGGTAGTCCTGGCGGCGCGCGGGGCGAACGTGGTGCTCGCGGCCCGCAACGCCGAGGCGCTGGAGCGCGTGAAGGCGCGCTGCACCCAAGCCGGTGGCACCGCCCTGGCCGTGCCCACGGACGTCGCGGATCCAGAGGCCTGTCGGGTGTTGGTGGAGCGCGCGGTGGAGGCGTTCGGCGGCGTGGACGTGCTCGTCAACAACGCGGGCGTCACCATGCACTCGCGCTTGGAGGACGTGAAGGACCTGGGCCTCTTCGAGCGCATCATGCGCATCAACTACCTGGGCGCGGTGTACTGCACGTACCACGCGCTGCCGCACCTGAAGGCTCGCAAGGGCCTCATCGTCGCGGTGTCGTCGCTGACGGGGAAGACGGGCGTGCCCACGCGCACGGGCTACGCGGCCAGCAAGCACGCCATGCAGGGCTTCTTCGATTCGCTGCGCATCGAGCTGCTCGGCACCGGCACGGATGTGTTGGTGGTGTCGCCCGGCTTCGTGGCCACGCACATCCGCGACGCCGCGCTCGGGCCGGATGGCACGCCGGTGCGCGAGAGCCGCCGCGATGAATCCCAGCGCACCATGGACGTGGGCACCTGCGTGGCCATCATCCTGCGCGCCATGGAGCGCCGTGAGCGAGAGGTCGTCATGACGGCCTCGGCCAAGGTGGCCCAGGTCCTCAAGCTCGTGGCACCGGGCCTGGTGGACCGGCTGGCCGCGCGCGCCGTCCGCGAGAAGGCCTAGCGCTCCAGCTTCGTCCAGAGCCCGGCCACGCCTTCGAAGGTGGCGTTGCCCACCTGGTGCAGGCCGAAGCCCCAGAGGAACGCCGTCATCGCCGCGCCGAAGCCGCCCCACGTGGGCGAGAACACGTTGAGCAGTTGCAGGCCCAGCGCCACCGCCACGCCGGTGAGCAAGAGCAGGCTGAGCATCTCGATGGCCATCAGCTTGCGCGGGCCGGGCAGCGGCAGTCCGCCCAGCTCCCCCAGCGCCGGCTCCGAGGGCGCGGCCGGCATCGACGGCAGGCTTCCGCCCATGGGCGCGCTGGCGGGCGGCGCGGCTCCGGGAGCGGGAGCCGGAGCGGGCGCGGTCTCTTCGTCCGAGAAGGGCAGGATCCGCCCCCTCGTCGCCGAGGCAGCCGCGCGCGGCGGATTCTCGTACTGGGTGAAGGCGTCGCGGACCTTCTCGTACAGCGCCGCGGCCTCGTGGGGTGACTCGCGCGACAGGAAGCCCATGGCGTCACGCAGCTTGCCGCCCATGTCGTCCAGGGCCGCGCGCTGCTCGTCCGTGGCGGCCACCGCGCGCGCCTCGTCCACCGCGCCCCGCAGCGCCAGGATGAGCCGACGCACGGACGTGGCATGGGCCTCCTGGTACTGCCGGAAGGCGGCGTCCAGGTCGGTGTCCGCGAGCTGCCGAGCCTGGGCCAGCTTGCCCAGCACGTCGGTGCGCAGCGCGCCCCACTCCTGGGGGGAGAAGCCCCGTGGCGGGACATCCGACGCGAGGCTCGCGGTCAGCTCCGCGCAGAGGATGCCGAAGTACGAGCGCCGCGCCTGCTCCAGCCGCTGGCGCGTGGCGTCCAGGTCCTGCGTCAGCAGCGCGTGCACGTCCTCCAAGAGCGGCAGCAGCTCGTAGGTGAGCCGGAAGCCCAGCGCGCTGTCACTGCCCAGCTGCCGCGCCAACGCCTGCGCCTGGGTGTCCAGGCTCTTCCACCGCGCCTCCAGCTCGGCGCGCGCCAGCGCTTGAACGTCCAGCTCGCGCAGCTGCGCCGCGGCCGCGGTGAGCTCATCGGGCGTCGAGTCGGGCTCGGAGATGCGCTGCCCGACTCCCGCCAACAGTCGCTCGGTCGCCTCGGACAAGAGCGACTGCAAGGGGCGCGCGCGCCGCCACGTGTCACACCACGACTCGTAGAGACGCAGCCGAGGCTCCAGCGCCGTCAGCTCCGCGTCGCTCACGGCCACGCCTCGCACGGGCCGCTCGATGTCCGAGATGAGCGCGTCCACCTGCACGAGCAGCGCCTCGCCCACGCCCTGCTCGGGCTGGATGGCGTGCGCCGTCACCTGGGCCTGGATGCGCCGGCGCAGCTCCTGCGCGCGTTGCAGGCGCAGGGCCCGAGGGCGGATGCGCTGCGCGTACAGGCGCAGTCCGTAGGAGCACAGCGAGCCGAGGGCGATGATGAGCGCGCCCCAGCCCCACGGCATGTGCACCCACAACGTGAAGGTCTGCTCCACCGGCGCGCCCTGACGCACCGCGAGCCGCACCGTGCCGGAGTACTCCCCCGGCCCATCCAGCCCATCCAAGCGAAGCAGCAGCGCGCCGCTGCCGTAGGCCGCCACGGGCAGCTCCGTCGCGTCCCCCACCAAGGGCAGGTCTCCCCCATCCGGCTGTCCGCCCTCCACGAGGAACCGAGCCCGCTCCAGGTGGGACTGCACGCTGCCCGTGCCCGTGTCCGGTCCCTTGCGGCGCAGCTCCAGCAGCGTGGGCGAGGCCACCACGCCCGCCACGCCCGCCGTCTCCTTGAAGGGCAGGCGCACCTCGGCCGCGGTGCCCAGGAACTGGCTGGACGCCATGGCCGGCGCGGGCGCGGGCAGCTGCACCACCGGCGCGGACAGGACGCGGGTGAAGGTGAGCGCCGTCACCTCGCGCACACCGTCGTGCACCAGCACCAGCGCGCCGGTGTAGTCACCCGCCGCCGGCAGCCGTCCGGAGAGCGACACATGCACGGGCTGGCGGGTGGTGAGGCTCGCGGTCGAGCCGCCGTCCAGGGACTCGCGCACGCGCGCGTCGAGCGCCACCTGCACGCCGTCCGCGGTGGCCGTCAGCGGATCCACCAGCACCGTCACGCCCGATGGGAGCGACTCCTCCACGCCTCCATCCGACGCGCGCCCCGGCAACAGCTCCACGCGCAGCTCGCGCGTGAAGTCCTCCGTGGGGATGCGCAGCCGCACCTCGCCCGAGGCGTTGGCGCCCGCCACGCGCAACCGGGCGTCACCGGCGAGGGCCAGCGAGGTCGGCAGCAACAAGAGCGCGGCCAGCCATGCGCGCGCGAGGCGTGCACCACGGTGCGCGGCGGGACGAACAGGGAGGCCCATGCGCGGACGATAGCAGGGGCCTCCACGGCCTCCAGTCCGCGCTCACTCCCAACCCAGCCGACGCCTCGCATCGGGCGAGAGGCTGGCGTGGATGGTGTCCAGCGGGATGCCCTCGTCGTCCTCGGCGCCGTGCTCGGAGCGCGGATCCCCGCTGTGGTGCAGCGCCACCAGCTCCAGGTCCTGCGTGAAGCACGGCGAGCCCGAGGAGCCAGGGTGTGTCGTCGTCCGGTACGTCACCCGTGTGCGCCCCGGGTTGACGCTCTGGAACGTCTCCAGCGCCACCTGCATGGGCCGGCCATCCGGGTGCTGGAGGACGAGCGCCGTCGAGCCCGGCGAGAACGCCGCCCGCGCACGCGACAGCGGAATCCACCCTCGGGGCCGGCCCGGGCCCGTGTCCCCGCCCGGCTCGCCAGACACCACGAGGAAGGCGTAGTCCAGTTCGTCCCGCGTGGCCTCGCGCGGCTTGGGCCGCATGAGGTCCGCGGGGCTGTGTGGACTCTGCGCCAGACACGCCCGCACGGGGTACAGCGCGCCCGCGTGCAGCACACTCCGGTCCGGCAGCACCTTGAGGTCGAAGCGGACTCGCAGCGCCTCCAGCAGCCGGTTCTCCACCACATGCGAGTTGGTGAGCACCACGTCCGGAGCCACCAGGAAGCCGGTGCCGAGCGCTCGTCCGCCATCCAGCTCCACCCGACACACCCGGCGCGAGAGGACGGCGAGCCGCTCACGCCACGACACCAGGGAGGACGTGCCCGGCGCCACGCCCGCCATGCGCGCCAGCACCTCCGCCGGCACGCTGCGCTGCACGGACGCGAGATACGACAGGAAGAAGCGATGCAGCCGCGCGTGATGTGGAGCGGCCGCGTGCGCGCCTCTCACCAGCGCATCCGTCCAGCCCTCGGCCTCGGCGCGCAGAAGGAGGTCGCGCGTCCACTCATGGACATCCCCCTCGCGCTCCAAGTCGAGCGCTCGGCCGCAGTGCTGGAGCACCATGCGCCGCAGGGCCTCTTCCGAGGGGAATGCCCCCGGGAGCGCGGCCGCCAGCTCGTCCCGTTCGGAGCCATCGAGCTCCATCGTGTCCTCACCGCCATGCCACTCGCGAAGTCCGCGCCCGTGTCTCAGCGTCCTTGCAGTGTATGCACGGCCCGCGCGAATGCACGGCGACCGCGGCGCGTTACACCGCAGTCCATCTTGACGCGGTCCCTGGAGGGCTGAGCGTGTGTCCGCCAGGCGTCCTGGGGCCCCGCGACCTCAGCGCACCGCCCACGTGGTGGGGGGCACGCGCGAGACGAGGTCCGGCCGGCCCAGCACCGACAGCGTCGCCGCGCCGCCCTGCAACGTGCCCGCGAGGGTGGGCACCACGCGCAGCCGCGCCTGGAAGGGCTCGCCCACGCCCCGAGGCGGCAGCACCAGCGTCACCGCGCCATCCTCGGCATGCCACGACGTCACGTGTCCCTCTCGCACCAGGGTGTCCAGGCCCACGGGGTCCACCTGCACACCCGCGGGCAGCCCCTGCCGCAGCTCCAGCGCCACACCGGAGGGCGCCGCCGCCTGGAGTGACAGCTCCACCGGCTGCCCCACCTTGGCCTCGGTCGGCGCCTTCACGGCGAGTTGGAGCCCGCCCTGCGCCTCGGCCTTCCACGGCACCGTCGCCGCGAGCGACAACGAGAAGCCCAGGCCCGACACCGCCGGCTCCGCGCGCACCGTCCACGTGTGAGCCCCCGCCGAGCCCGGCGCCGCCGCCTCCACCGCGAGCACGTCGCGCAGGGCCTTGGCGTCATGGGTGCCCTCGGAGACGACCTGGCCATCGCGCTCCAGCACCACGCGCACCTGCGAGGGCACGGGCTCGCGGAACAGCGCGAGCGCCGCGCGCAGCCCCACGAGGTTGGCGCGACCGTCTCCCCAGCCGCGCCCCGGCGCATAGCCCGCGAGCAGCGTCGCGCCCAGGTCCGCCAGCGGCGCCTTCGCGTCTCCCATCAACGCGAGCACGGCCAGCGCCGTGGACTCCACCTCGGACGGAGCGACGTTGTCCGCGCGCACCACGCCCGGCTCCACCGGAAGGTACGCGGTGCCGTCCGCGCGCGTGCGCACCGCCTCGCGCACCCGCTGGCGCAGGGCATCCGCGAGTGAGCCCGAGACCACGCCGCTCGTGAGCAGCGCCGCCGCCGTGTAGCCATCCCGCACCAGGGACAGGTTGCGCTCGAAGGCGCCCACCGCGCGCAGCGCGAACGTGGGCCCGCGCCGCCGCCAGTCGGCCGTGTCCGGCGCCAGCCGCACCATCCGAGCGCACTCGGAGGTGGCCACCAACAGCCGCTGCAGCGTCCAGCCTTCTCCGCCCTGGCACGTGCCGTCCGGCCGCTGGGCCGCGGCCACCTGCCCCACCAGCCGCTCTCCCAGCCGAGCCAGCACGGCGCTCTCCGGATGCGACAGCGCGCCCTCCGCGAGCAGGACCGCCGTCGCCACGTCCGGAGCGCGCGCGGCGCGCAGCACGCGCTGCCCCGCCACCGCCGTGAGCGCCTTGAGGGCATTGGCGTCCGGCGTCTCGCCCAGCGCCTTGAGGAGCGCGGGCGCCTGCGCGGAGAGGAGCAACGCGTAGGCGTCCTGCTCCACGCCACCGCCTCGCGCGTCCACCGCCGCCAGCTCCGAGCGCACCACGCCCAGCGCGCCGGGATACACGAGCAACCGCACGCGCTCGCTGCCCGCCTGCGCGTCCGCGGGGCCCGACAACGTGAGCGTGCGCGGCGCCGCCAGCGAGCCACCGCGCGTCTCCACCACGGGGCGCCCGGTGGGCCACGAGGAGAAGTCGCGCACCACGGCGTCCTCACCGCCCAGCACCGCCCGCACCGTCACGGGCCCCACGCTCGAGGCCCGCAGCGCCACGTACTCCACCACGCTGCCATGCGCGGGCACGCGCACCGTCTTCGCGCCGCCCTCCACGCCCGCGTTCGTCGCCTCCACCTTCAGCGAGCGCTCCACCGCCGCGTCCGTGGTGTTCACCACCTGCACCGGCATTCGGATCGCGTCACCCACGCGCAGGAACGGCGGCAACACGGGGTCCACGTACGTGGGCAGCGTGCCCGCGAAGGACGTCACCGCGCCCGCCTGGGCCCCCGAGCGCGAGTGCGCCAGCGCCAGCACGCGCCACTGCGTCAGGCGATCCGGAACGCGCACCGGCACCGTCGCGCTGCCGGATGCGTCCGTCACCACCAACGGCTCGAAGAGGAACGTCTCCGGGAACCAGGCCCGCGTGGGCGCGGCGGACTCCGCGGGCTCCGGCGCCACGCCGCCCACGTCCGCCTCGACCATGGGCGCGGGCGCGGACGCGGGCTTGGGCTCCGCCGCCGCGCCTCCCAGACCGAATGAGCCGCCGCCCCGGGAGCCCTTCTTCATCTCCTTCTGCGCCTGAGCCGGAGGGGCCGTGAAGAAGTGATCCGTCTTCACATCATCCGACTCGGACTCTTCGAGCGCGGCCTCTCGCGGCGCGGCGGGAGCGTTCAGCCCCCCTTCGGCACTGGCGAACATCGTGGCCAGTGACTCTCCTTCTCCCGCGAGCGCATCCGCCGAGGCGCCGAACAGCCCGTAGACCGTGCCCCGCACGAGCAGGAACCCGACCGCGCCCAACCCCAGGAACACCACCACTCTCATGGCCCGCTTCATGGCGCCTCCCGGGCGACCCACTCGCCCCAGTTCTCGACGTCCTCGGACAGCCGCGTCCCACTCACCATCACTCGCGGATCCGTGAGGCTCAGCAGCTCCGCGGGCAATCGCGACAGCCGCAGCTTCCGCCCAAAGGCATCCGTGACCCGCTCGCCCCGCTGCTCACATGCGCCCAGGGCCTGCTCCCACAGCTTCGCCACATCCGAGGGCGCCAGAATCGTCCCCTCGGGCGCCGCCGCCTCCCACGCCCGCGCGCGGGAGCGCAGCTCCGCGAGCACCGCGAAGAAAGGCTCCGTCAGCTCGACGTCCGGGTCGAAGGAGGCCATCGCGCGAGCGCTCACCGACCGCTCCAAATCCTCTCGCGCGGGGACCTGTTGCACGCGCATCAGCACCGCCGCCGCGGCGTTCTCACCGCGGATGCGCCCCATGGCCAGGGCCTGGCCGTCGAGCACGCCGAACGCCGGCGTGGACAGCGTGGGCGCGGGACGCAGCGAGTCCAAGGCATCCGGCCCGGGCAGCGGCGCGAGCTGCGCCAGCGAGCTGTCCACGCCGAACAACCCCACCGCCGCCGGGCCGTCACGCCCCTCCACGCGCGTGCGAACCTGGAGATGCGCCAGCGCTCCGGGGGCATAGGCGGTCCGGTCCGGCGACACCTCCACCGACATCCGCGCGCGAGGCGCCACGTAGACCCGAGCCGTCGCGCCCGCCCACTGCGTCCAGGCCCAACCCTCGAAGTCCGTCGGCAGCCGGAACCGCGCCGAGCGCGTCGTCCGATCCACCTTCGACTCCAGCCGCGCCGCGCCCGCCTCGAGCACCAGCGCCTCCGGCAGTGTGCCGCGGAAGCCCGGACCGCGAAGCAGCTCCACCGTCACCTCGCCGCCCGCGCTCGCCAGCACCGGCGAGGCGCGCAGGCGCGCGTCCGGCAACTGCGCCGGATGCAGCACGAGCTTCGTGTCTCCCACGCTCTTGCCCGCGACCCGCGCCTCCACCTTCAGCTGGTAGCCCAGCAGCGTGGTGGCCTGGGGCGCGCCCTCGCCTCCCGGTCCGTTCGCGGGATGCGCGGTGAGCCACGTCACGCCCAGCGCGTCCTCGCGCGAGTCCCCCTCGCCTTCGGTCGGAGGCGCCAACTGCAACCGTGCGAAGCGCGCCTGAAGGCACGGCACCGCCGCGGCGGACAGCGCGTCCTCCAGGCCCGAGCGCGGCGCCCAGCTCACCGCCACTTCGGGGCGCACCTTTCGCGTACGCCACGTCAGCGCGACGGGCACGGGTGCCTCGTGGTCCAGTCCGGGCGGCAAGCACGCGCGCGCGTCCAGCGCGGCCGTCCGCAGCGCGGCATCCATTCCCTCCGTGTCATCCTGCGTCCCCCGCGTCTCCGTCGTCAGCGAGGGCAGGCCCGGGTCGCTGACCGAGAACGTCAGGGACAACAGCCGCTCGCGCGAGGTCGCGGCCAATGACCGCGTGCGCAGCGCGGCGCCCAAACAGGCCGCGAGCGGAGCCCCGGCGCCATCCGCCTCCACCAGGTCCACCACCGCGCCGCCCGGGTTCACCCGCAGCCCCAAGGACACCTCGGCGCTGCCGTCCTCCTCGGACACGAAGCGCGCGCAGGGAATCAGCGCGGGCAGGCTCTTCTCCAGCGCGAGCTGGTCCTCGAGCGACACGGACTCATCCTCGGACAGCAGGTCCCGCGACGCGGAGAGATGGACCGCCGGTGGCCGAGGCGTGTGCCGCACCGGCATGGGCGGCACCACCACGTTGACGGCGGGCCCCGGGTCGAACTGGAAGGCCGCCACGCCGTCCGCGTCCGCCACCGCGTGCACGCCCTCGTCGCGCGGGTCCCACGCGCGCTTCACCGTCAACTCCGCGCCGGGCAACACCTGTCCATCCGCCGTCGTGGCGCGCAGGTAGACGCGATTGCTGAAGCCCTCCACCAGCCCGGACTCCAGCTCGGTCATCGCCGACACGGCGAGCGCATCCTCGGACAACAGCAGCGACACCTCGCCCCGCGCCGTGTCCCCCGCGGCATCCGTCGCCACCACGCTGGCCGTGAGCGTCGCCTTGCCCCGCAGGTCCATGGGCACGCGCGGCAGCGTCACCTGGAAGTGGCCCGCGGCATCCGTGCGCGCCTTCTTCGGCAGCCCGTCGTCGTGCCACTCCGTGGGCGGCGGCCATTCCCCTCCGAAGCGCCACGTCAGCGCCACCTCGGCGCCCGCCACCGGCGCGCCCGAGGCATACGCCACCTTGCCCTCCACCTCGGGCGGCTCCCCCGCGCGCCAGAAGGACCGAGGGCTGAGCGCCTCCACGTGGAAGCGCGGCAGGGTGAACGGCTCCACCTGGAAGTGCGCCTCGCCCGACGCGTCGCCGCTCGCCCACGCGACGGTCCACGTCCCCGCCGAAGCGCCCCGGTCCAGCGGGAACTCGCCCGCCACCACGCCCCACGCGCCCGAAGGGACGCGCTCCTCCAGCACCACCTCGCCCGTCGGGTCCTTCAACGTCCACGTCCCGGGCCGGTTCTCCAGCGGAACCAAATCCCGGGCCCGCAGCGCCACCGCGCGGAAGCGCACCGGGTTTCCTGGCTCGTACAAGGGCCGGTCCGTCAGCACCTGCACGCGCGCCGGGGCATAGAGCGCGAGCGGCGCCTCCACCGTGTCCTGGCCCAGCGGCGTGGTGAGCCGGGCGCGCAGCCGATAGTCCCCGTCCGGGACCTCGGGCAGCTTCACCCTGGCCATGAGGTCGAACCGGGCGCCCCGCGTCCAGGAGGACCGCGGCACGGGAGGCAGCGGCGTCTCCTTGCCCGCGGCGTCCACCAGGAACAGCTCCGCGGAGCCCCGCCGCACGCGCGCGTTCAGCGCGTGGCCCCGAGCGTTCACGCCGTGGGCATCCGCCCAGACCACGACCTGCCCCTCGCCACCGCGAGACACGCCGAGCGCATTGAGGCCCACCGTCTGCCGGAGGCGACCCTCGGGGCATTGCCGCAGCCCCACGCCCCACCACAGCCACGTGGACAGACACAGCTGAGACCCGGCGAGGGCCAACACTCCGCCCACGAACAGCGCGCCGAGCCCTCCCACCAGCCATCGACGTCCGAGACGGACCCCCATGTGCTCTCCTCCTCACACCGACTCTATGTCAGGTCGGCGTGTGCTCAGCCGCGCCAACATCCTCTCGACACCACTCGGCCGCACTTCGGTCCGTCTGCCCTCGACAAAACCGCGGCCGCACTCTCTGGGCACCACAGCAGTCGAGGAGAAGCGCATGTCCGTCAGAGAGAGCAGATCATCCGCCCACGCCGAGCGGAGCACGTCGCGGCGCCGCCTGGGGCGGTTCGTGTCCATGGGGCTGGCGATGGCCACCCTGATTCCTGGCATCGCCAGTGCGGGTGATGCCGCCGGGGACGCGATGCACACGTCGGGGCTCACCACGCTCGACTCCCTGGCCACGGCCCCGATGCAGGCCACGGGCCCCGTGCTCGTGACGTGCCCCACGGGCAACCAGAACCAGGACTTCACGCCGCCCGTCGGCCTGCTCCCGCTGCCGGTGGTGCTCTCCGGCTCGGGCCAGTTCTCGTCCTGCACCGCGTCCGATGACGCCAACCTCAACTACGGCGACTTCACCGTGGATGGCGGCGGCACCGCGAGCTGCCTGTCCGCCAGCATGGCGTCCACCACCACCGTCACCTGGAACGACGGCACCACCAGCACCATCTCGTTCGGCGCGAGCATCGTCACGCAGCCCATCGCGCAGCCCCTGGTCATCCTCGTCGGCAACGTCGTCGCGGGCCGCTATCAGGGAGCGCTCGCGCTGAAGTCGCTGGTCACCAACCCGCTGCCGCCGCTGCAGCAGTGCCTGACCGTCGGCGTGCCCCACACGAGTGGTCCCGCGGGCCTGACGCTCATCAAGCTCTGAGCCCACGCTCCCCCATCCGGGAGAGGGTGACGCGGCGCGCCCGAGTCGGACGCGCCGTTCCCGTTTTCGCGCGGGGCCAGACGGTGGGCTAGGGTGGCGCGCCATGTCCGCGTCGAAGAACCGCCCGCCCCCGGACGCGCTGCCACCTCAATTGGTCTCCGTGCTCGAAGGCTTGATGGACCGCGACTTCGCGGCCCGCCTGGAGCGCGTGCACCGCGCCGCGGCCGTCGCCATCGACCGGCTCGGCCACCTCAACATCGTCAAGTACGAGCCCACCTCCGTCGAGCCCGACGGCGCGGACCTGTCCCTCTGGGAGACCATGGCCCCCGCCATCCGCGACACCGTGGTGGACGTGAACCACCTGGTGAGCGCCATCCGGAAGGACTTCCCACCGCCCGCCCGCGCCACGGAGTCCCCCACGGGCTGGGCTCCACCGCCCGCCAGCTCCGACGAGCGGCTGGCGCAAGAGGTGGAGGCCGTGCTGCACACGAGCGCGGAGGGCCTCGCCCGGCGCGTGTCCGAGCTGGGCATCCAGATGCGCCGCCCGGAGGTCGTCAGCGACGGCTGGACGCTCATGACGGAGCTGGCCGAGTTCCGCGCCGACTTCCGCGCCCGCATCGGCGACCTCGTCTACGTCACCGCGGCGGCCTTCGAGGACGTGCGCCGCGAGGACGTGGTGCCCAGCTACCTCAACCAGGTGGCCTCGCGCGCGGCCCTGCGCGGCGCGGCGGCGGACCTGCGCCGCTCCCTGCTGGCGCGACTGGAGCGCGCGGCCAAGGCGGAGCCCCCCGCGCGTCCGGCCCTCGCGCGCAACGTGGAGGAGAGCCTCGCCGCCTTCGTCACCCTGCCCGCGTCGGTGTCGCTGCGCACGCCGTACAAGCGCCGCCTCGTGGAGGTGCGCGGTGCGTTGCGCGCGGCCGGTGGGCAGGCGGAGCTGGAGCCCCGCGCGCTGCCCGACGTGGTGGAGCCGTTCCTCGCCATGCTCGACGAGGCCGTGGAGGAGGTGACGCGCACCTGGCTCACCGGGCACGACCGCGCCGTGTGGGCCGCGTGCGGTGGGCGATTGGAGCTGGCGCGGATGCATCTGGCGCTCGGCTCGCATGGCGCCGCGCGGGTGCTCGCCGAGGCGGTGGAGGCCGCGGGCGCCCTGTACGGTCGCGCGCAGCCCTTCGACCTCTTCCTGCGCAAGGCCCGCCTGGATGTCGCCGAGGGGCTCGACGAGACCTCCGCGCGGGCCCTGCTGGAGTCGTTCGGCGAGAAGCTCGCCGGACTGCCCTTCAGCTAGCTCACGGCTTGGCGGTCGTGGACTCGGGCAGCGCCGGGGCCGCGGGCTTCTCCGGCAGCACGCGCAGCTCGGAGAAGCGCTGCACCAGCGTCTCCGGGGTCATCTCCTCCTGCCACTGCTTCGGGTTGGTGTGCCAACCGAAGTCGGCCGGGACCTTGCCGCCCCCCTGGCTGCTGTAGCCAATCATGTCCGGGAACTGCGTGGACCAGCGGCCCGCGGGGTCCGGCTCCTTGGTGACGTTCTGCCGGTTGGGGCGGTGGAGGAAGGGCTTGAGGGTATTGCTCATGGGGCACAAGCCTCTCCGAATCCCGCCCGCATGGGTAGAGAGAAGCACGGCCCCCTCACCCGCGCTGCGAGCACCCCACCCGCCCCCCGCGTGGCCGCCCGCGTCGCGCCTGCTCGGGGAGCACGCGAGGCCCCATCGCGAACACCGCCGCGAAGTACCGCGCCTGCGGCTCGCTCGTGTAGCGGTACCGCCGCGCCGCGCCTCCCACCACCACCTCCACGCACCACCCACGTGAGTCCCGCCGGAGCGCCACCCGCTCCACCCCGCCGCTCGCCACCCGTTCCATGGGCCGCGCTTTCTTGAAATCTCCGTGCCAGCGAAACCCCGTCCCGCCCGAGGGTTGCGCTGTTCGCCGTCCATCAGCGCGCCCTGGGTCCGTAAGGATTCCCGTCCCGCGCGCCTGCCTGCCCGCTCGCCACCAGGGCCCTGGCACGTGAGGGCAGGACACTCCTGCTTGTGCGCGCGGGTTCCTGCGTTACCTCAAGTGCATGACTCAATTCGAGACCCCCAACGGCGAGCGCTTCGCCGACTTCGTCCTCCCTGACGGTTGCATGATGTGTGGTGGCTCGGTGTCCATCCGGGCCACGCCGTCTGGCGCTCACGGCTACTGCGCGAAGTGCCACTGGCTGTCGCGGCCTCAGATGCGCGTGCGCCCCAACGGCGTCGAGCTGTCGTTCTCCACGACCATCCTCGCCTGATACTCAAGGCTGGGGCGGCAGCGTGACGTCGGAGAGCAGCAGGGCGAGCAGGACCGCCGTCTCCGTCTCCCCGAGCGCGAGCTGTCCTGACGGCAGCTGCAGCCGCACCGGCACGGGCCCGCGTCCCAGGCTGGACGCCTCGCACGTGCGCCAGCCCTCGTAGCGATTGGCCGCGTGCGGCAGCGAGTAGTTGCAGCCGCCCACCCCGCCGGAGATGCCCACCGGCGACACACCAATGGATGTCTGCCAACCCGCGAAGGCGCCCTCCAGCGTCACGCCCGGATGCGCCGAGCGCGGCTGCACCGTGAGCCGCACGGGCGCCTCGCCCACGTGGCCCTCCACCGGGCCGTCGCCCCACCCCACGTTGACGCGCTTGCCGTGCAGGCTCCCCACGAGCCCCGCCTCCGTGCGGCGCAGCGAGAGGTCGCGGCCCTGAATGGCATCGCGCGTGAGCCGCAGCTCCGTGCTCTGGTCCCCCACCTCCAGCCGCAACACCAGGCCCGGCGACACAGACACCTGCGCGCGCGCGGCCGGAGCCAGCCCCAGCACGAGCAGCGCGGCGAGCGAGGCACGGCCCCGCCGAGTGGACCTGGGCTGCGACACGGTGCACCTGCCTTTCCCCTCGCAACGTAGGAAGCCGGGTCCCCCCAGACACGTCGCGCCCGCCCGCCTGGCGACCGCCAGGTTCTGCTAAGTCCGAGCGCCCCATGAACGACCTGCTCGCCCGACAGCTCCTCCCCGAGATGCTCCTCGCCACCCCGAACCTGAAGCTCTACGCGCTGTGTACCGTGGCGCTCTTGCTCAAGATGCAGGCGGTGGGCGTCGCCACCGGCGTCGTGCGCATGCGGCGGGGCGTGGTGACGAACGCGGAGGACGCGCAGCGCAAGCCCGGCGCCATCCAGGTGGCCACGAGCGAGCACCCCGATGTGGAGCGCGTGCAGCGCGCGCACCGCAACGACCTGGAGAACATCCCGCCCTTCCTGATGCTCAGCCTGCTCGCGGTGCTGATGGGCGCGGCGGAGGGCGTCACGGCCGCGTCGCTCGTCGTCTTCACGCTGGCGCGCGTGGGGCACTCGGTGACGTACGTGAAGGGCATCCAGCCCTGGCGCTCGGTGAGCTACGGCGTGGGCCTGCTCGCCCAGCTGGTGGTGATGGCGCTGGTGGTCCAGCGCGCAGTCTCCTGAGCCGAGCGAGACGGTGAGCCGCGCGCGGCGGCCCATCACGGCGCGGCGGACTCGGGCGCGAGCGGCGGCACCTCGGCCCGCGTGACGTACCAGGACACCAGGAGGCTGGCCGCGAGCAGCACCGCGCCCAGGAGGAACGGCGCGCCCGGCAGCCGCGGCGACGCGGCCGGACCAATGGCCCAGGAGAACACCTGGGTGAAGATGAGCGGCCCCACCATGCCCGAGACACCTCGGAGGCTGCTGAGCGCGCCCTGGAGCTGGCCCTGCGCGTTGGGGCCCACCTGCCGAGACATCAGGGCCTGCGCCGCCGCGCCCGCGATGCCCCAGATGGCGACCAGCGGAATGCCCACGAGGAACAGCATGCCCGTGGGCGCCAACCCGTAGACGACGTAACCCGCCACGGCCGACAAGAGGCCCACCAGCAACGCGCGCCGCTCACCCAACCACCGAACGCACCGGCCCACCATCAGCGCGGAGACGACCGTGGCGCAGACTCCGACGATGCAGAGCACCAGCCCCACCTGCTGCTCGCTCCAGCCGTAGCGGTAGTCCGTGTAGAGCACGAAGGTGCTGGCCAGGGCCTCCTGCGCGATGAAGAAGACGAACGTCGCCATGGCCATGCCGGACAGCGCGGGGAACGAGCGCAGCAGGCGCAGCGAGCCCAGCGGGTTGGCGCCGCGCCACGAGAACGCCGAGCGGCGCTCGGGGGGCAGCGACTCCGGGAGGATGAAGAAGCCGTACGCGGCGTTGGCGAGGCTCAGCAGCGCGGCCACCCAGAACGGCAGGCGCAGGTCGATTCCGCCCAGGAAGCCGCCCACCGCCGGGCCCACCACGAAGCCCAGGCCGAACGCCGCGCCCAACATGCCGAAGCGCGCGGCGCGCTGCTCGGGCGGCGTGACGTCCGCGACGTAGGCGCTCGCGGTGGGGTAGCTCGCGGCGGTGATGCCGGAGATGAGCCGGCCCACGAACAGCCACCCCAGCGACGGCGCCAGCGCCATCACCACGTAGTCCAGCCCCAGCCCCAGGTTGGACAGCAGGATGACGGGACGCCGACCGAACCGGTCCGACACCGCGCCGAGCACGGGAGAGAACACGAACTGCATCGCCGCCCACGCGAAGCCGAAGACACCGGCCACCTCCGCGGCCTTTCCGACGTCTCCCGCCTCGAAGCGCACCACCAGCTTGGGCAGCACGGGAATCATGATGCCCAGCGCGAGCAGGTCGAGCAGGACGGTGGTGAAGATGAATGCGAAGGCAGCGCGGCTGGGCGGACGGTCGGCGGGCACGGAGCGCGGACTTACTCCCCCCGGCCTCAGTGCACCAGTTGCAGCAGCGCGGGCGCGGTGAGGAACGACAGCGGTATCCCCACTCCCACCATCAGCACCGCCAGCTCGGGGTCCAGGTCATGGTCCGCCGCGAGGATGGCCCCCGTCACCATGGGCGCCATGGCCGCTTGCAGCACCGTGGCCTGCCGCACCAGGAGCGCCACGCCGGGCACCAGCGCCAGCGCCACCAGGATGACCCCCGGGGCGAGGACGAGCTTGTACGAGAGCCCCAGCGCCAGCGCGGGCAGACGCTGGCGCACGCCTCGGAGCTGCAGCTGGAAACCCACCGCGAAGAGCGCGAGCGGCGTCAGCAAATCCCCCAGCCGCTGGAGCACCGCGTCCAACCAGCCCGGATATGCCAGGGGCCGCAAGAGCAGCGCCACCACCAGCGACGCGAAGGGCGGGAACGTCACCACGCGAACGAGCAGCGCGCGCCACGTCAGCTCCGAGCGCGCGCTGGCCCGCGCCGCCGTGGCCGTGGCCAGCGTGGCCAGCACCAGGAACGTGCCGAGCTGATCCGCCACCACCGCCACCGCCAGACCGGGAGGCCCCAGCAGGGCCTCGGCCATGGGGAGACCCACGAACGCCGTGTTGCCCAGCCCCGCCGTCAGCACCAGCGCCGCCACCGACGCGCGCGACAGCCCCAGCCGCCCACCGAGTGCTCGGAAGAACGGCCCCGCGCCCAGGAACACCCCCCACGGCGCCAGGGCCGCCGCCATAAGGCCCGGGTCAAACTCCAGCCGATGCACCGCGCGCAGCACCAACGCGGGCAAAGACACGTTGAGCAGGAAGGAATTGAACGCTCCCGCCGTCTGTGCGGGGAAGCGGCCACTGCGGCGCGCCAGCACCCCCAACACCAGACACACCCCCAACAACCCGATGACCTGGCCCATGCCCTGGCGACGTGCCTCCTCGGTTGCCGCGCACCACGGTTGCCCACGCTGGTGGAGCGCTCGGACAAAGTCCAGTCCGCCCTACCCCGCACCCACTTGGAGGCGCGCGTCCGCTGTCGCATGCTGCACGCCGCATCCGCTCTCCCTGGCACTCATGAAACTCCACACCGCAGCGCTTCGCGCGATGAGCGCGGAGGGCCTGCCCCGCACCTACTGGGTGCTGTGGACAGGCACCCTCGTCAACCGGCTGGGTTCCTTCGTCATCCCCTTCCTCGCGCTGTACCTCACGCGCGAGCGCGGCTTCACGCCCGAGCAGGCGGGGCTCATCGTCTCGCTCAACGGGCTCGGCGCCATGTTCGCGGCGCCCCTGGGCGGCACGCTCGCGGACCGGCTGGGTCGCCGCATCACCCTCGCGGGCGGCTTGTGGGCGGGCGCCTGCGCCATGCTGCTGCTGGGCTTCTCCCGTCACCCCGCGCAGATCGCCGCGGCGGCCTTCCTGCTGGGGCTCTTGGGCGAGCTGTATCGCCCCGCCGTGTCCGCCACCGTCGCGGACGTGGTGCCGCCCGCGGACCGGCCGCGCGCATATGGCCTGCTCTACTGGGTGGTGAACGTGGGCTACGCGCTCGCCATCCCCATGGCCGGCCTCATGGCGGGCCAGAGCTACCAGCGCCTCTTCGTCATCGACGCCATCACCACGTCGCTCTACGGCGTCATCATCTGGGTCATGGTGCCGGAGACGCGGCCCCAGCAGGCGCGCGAGCAGGCCCGCCACGCCCACGGCTCGCCGCTGGCCGCCATGCTGCGCCCCTTCCGAGACCCGGTGTACGCGGCCTTCTGTCTGCCCATCTTCGTCACCGCGCTGCTCTTCCATCAGAACCAGATGGCGCTGCCGCTGGACCTCGCCGCCAAGGGGCTCACGCCCGCGCAGTACGGGACGGTGCTCGCCGTCAACGGCGTGCTCATCGTCACGCTCCAGCCCTTCGTGGGACGCGTCCAGCGCGGCCACCGCCGCTCCGTGCTCCTGGCCATCGCGTGCGCGCTGACGGGCCTGGGCTTCGGCCTGCATGCGCTGTCCACCAACGTGCCGCTGGCGATGATGGCCGTGGCCGTGTGGACGCTGGGCGAGATGGCCCAGTCCCCCGTGGCCGCCACCGTCGTCGCGGACCTGGCGCCGCCCGAGATTCGCGGCAGCTACCAGGGCGCCTACCACATGATGTGGGGGCTGGCCTCGTGCGTGGCGCCCGCGCTGGGCGGGTGGACGCTGGGCCGCTACGGCTCGGGCACGCTGTGGCTCATGTGCCTGACGCTCGGCCTGGGCGCGGCGGGCTGGCACCTGGCCATCGCGGGGGCCCGGGGGCGGCGCCTGCGAGGCGAGCACGCCGAACCGCGCCTGCAACTGGACTGAGCGCGGAACTGCGTCAGCGTCCGATGATGGCCTCGGGGCGAGTGAGTCCCCGGGCCCGCCCCACCGGCTGGAGGATGTCCGGGGGCGGCGCGTCGGCGGTGAGCAGCAGCGCGCGCACGGCGGTCTCCACCACGTCCTCGGCGCCCGGGCGCACCATGCCCAGGCGCGCGGCCTCCACGCGCCGGCCGCGGTACACGTCGAAGCGCTCCTTCACGCGCTTGGCCAGGTCCGCAATGGCCTTGTCGCCCACCTCCACGCGCAGCTCCAGCTCGCTGCGCAGCTGCACGGGGTCCGCCAGCACGCCATAGCGGTCATAGCCCTTGTGCGCCGTGTCCTCGTTCACCACCGCGTAGTCCTGCGTGTTGGGCGCGGGCGCCTGGGGCGTGAGCAAATCGCGCATCACCGCCGTCACGGTGGCGGTGACGGTGAGCCGGTGCAGCTGCACGTCGTAGACGAAGTCTGAGTACATGGGCTCCTCCACCGTGACGGGCTCGCGGAACACCGTGTCGCGGTGGCGCTGCACCTCGGAGCGCTGCTGCTCCGACTTGTCCAGCGCGGCCTGGAGCGCCTTCTCCTGCGCGACCGCGGCCAGCGCCTTCGCCGCCATCAGCCCCTCGTCCTGCGAGCACTGGCTTCCCGCGCAGCGCGCCGCCTCGCACGCGCTGGGCAGGCTGCCCGGCTTCTCCGCCTCGCGCGCGGCCTCGCCGCACTCCTGGAGGGCCTTGCGGCACTCGCGCTTCTCACGCTCCCGGCAGCGCTCGGCCGCGTCGCGCAGCGTGGCCAGCTCGCCCTGGAAGCGCAGGTAGTCGCGCAGCGCCGCGGCCTGCTTGCGCTCCACCTCTTCCAGCCCGCGCTCCGACTGGAGCAGCTTGTTCTCGAACTGCGCGCGGCGAGGGTTGGGCACCGAGCGATTGCCGGCCAGGTAGCGCTGGCTGCGCTGCGACTCCTCCATCGCCTTGAGCGGCAGCACGCGCTCCAGCGTCAGGTCCAGCTTCACGCCCTCGCGCCCCGCCGGCGCCTCCGTCACCACGCGCAGCGGCAGCTGCGTGGGCAGCATCGCGGCCAGTCGCCCCGCGGCCAGCCGCTGCGCCACGTCCGCCGCCTGCGCCTTGTCCTCCACGGGCGCGGCCACCACCAGGAAGGCCACCTCGTCGCGCAGCTTCTGGCGCACCGCCTCGGCGCGCTCGCGGGCCGCCGTCACGCCCACCCGCTCCTGGTCCGCGCGCACGTACGCCAGCAGCGCGTTGCCCAGCTTGCCCGTCTTCTCCAGGCCCTCGGCCGTGGTGAACCAGCGCTTGGCCCAGGCGCTCTGCACCGCGTCCACCGCCTTGCGCGCGCCCGCGTGGTCGGGTGACACGGCCAGCACCGCGTCCAGCTCCGCGCGCGCGTCCTGGAGCTTCTCCGTCTTCAGCATCGCCAGCGCCGCCGTCACCCGCGCATCCAGCGTCTGATTGAGCAGCGCGCGGCCCGCCTCCTGGTCTGGATTCAGCTCCAGCGCGCGCACCAGCAGCTTCGTCGCCGCGGCCAGGTCTCCCGCGCGGTTCGCCGCCTCCGCCTCCTTGAGGATGTCCTCGGCCCACTCCGCGCGCACGGCGCGCAGCTTCACGGTGACCTCGGACGCGGCGGGGTCCGCGGCCAGCGCCCGAAGGTAGGCCGCCTCCGCGTCCGCCCACTTGCGCTGCTGGCCGAAGCTGTCTCCCTCCTTCACCGCGCGGGAGAAGGCCGTGCAGCCGCTCAGCGCGAGCAGGGTGGCCAGGGCGAACGCTCGCAGCCAGCGCGGCGACGGGACGGAGGGGGTCGGGACGGACAAGGTCACGCGCCGCATCTTCTGGGAAAGCCCGCGCGGCGAGAAGGTTTCATCCGCCCGCCCGGCCGCTCCTGGGGGCCGGATGACCCTCCCCGGGCGGGCACCCAAGCTCGCCGCCCCACCGCCGCCCCGCCGTGGGAATGACGCGGCGCACCGGCCGGTAGAAGAGGCCAGCACCCACGAGGGGGGCTAGCGAGAATCACCATGTCGTGTCCACAGCCGCGTCCCACCGAGTTCCATCTCCCGATGAGGGCCGAGTCCTTCGCCATCGAGGAGCACCGCAACGTCCATTGCCGCTTCTACGGGGGCTGCGTGGACTCCGCCGTGCGTGAGGACTGGGAGAGCTTCACCTGCGCCAAGTGCCCCTTGTTCAGCCAGGACAAGGCACCGGGCGCGGACACCTACGCCTTCAACCAGCCCGCGGACTCCGGCCGGCCGTAGGCGGGCGCCCGGCGCCTCGCTCGCCCTCGCGAAGAGGAGCCGAGGGACGATGCGCCCGGCCCCGACCATGAAGAACCTCCTCCCCGGCGCCCGTCGGCGCTGGGGAGTGCCCGGGTGAAAGAGCAGCGCATCACGTCCTGGCTGGAGCTTCAGGAAGCCCTCTTCTCCAACTCCTGGAACGAGCCGCTGGGCCGCTTCCGCTCCAGCTTCGTCTTCCGGGGCGTGAAGGACGCGCGGCACGACCTGTCCGCCTCGCTCTACCGCAGCGGCGCCTTCATCCGGCAGGAGCGGGACCTGCTGCGCGCCTTCCGCAAGTACGCGCGCGGCGTGCCCGGCACCGCGCCGCTGTCGTCGCTGTGGGACTGGCTCGCGCTGGCGCAGCACCACGGGCTGCCCACCCGGCTGCTCGACTGGACCTTCAGCCCCTACGTCGCGCTGCACTTCATCACCGAGGACCCCGACTTCTACGAGGTGGACGGCGTGGTGTGGTGCGTGGACTACCGGGTGACGAACCGCCTGCTCCCCCGGCCCCTGCGACGGCAGCTCCATCAGGAAGGCGCGGAGGTCTTCACCGCGGAGATGCTCGCCGCAGAGGCCGAGGACCTCACCTCGTTCGACCGGCTGGCCCGGCACCCCTTCGTCCTCTTCTTCGAGCCGCCGTCGCTGGACGCGCGCATCGTCAATCAGTTCGCCCTCTTCTCCGTGATGAACGCGCCCGGGCCCAGCCTGGACGAGTTCCTCCAACACCAGGAGAAGGGCGTGCGCCGGCTCGTCGTCCCCGCCGCACTCAAGTGGGAGGTGCGGGACAAGTTGGACCAGGCCAATGTCACCGAGCGCGTGCTGTTCCCGGGCCTGGACGGACTGAGCCGCTGGCTGCGCCGCTACTACGGCCCTCGACCGCGCTAGCGACCGCGTGGGCTACGACAGCAGCGCTGCGTCCCGCTCGGCCTCGCGCGCGTCACGCGCCTGTCGCGCCTGCTTCCCCAGCATGTGGCCCGCCACGCCGCCGACGATGACCGCGGCGATGAGCACGAAGAAGATGAAGACACCCACCAGGGCGGCACCGATGATGGCCATGCGCTGATCTCCTGGACGCGGGCCGCGAATCGCCCCGCGACACCAAGGATGCGTCGCGCGGCGGTGTCCGCAACCCAACAGCCCACCGGCCCCAGGGATGAAAGCGTGTTCACTGGCACCGGCCTCCCACATGGACGGGGAAGAGAACACGACACACCTTGAGTCGAGCGGGGGTCTCGTCGGGGGGGCCGCGGACACCCGGGGAGCGAGCGTCGATGCGGTACGCAGGCAGCCGCCAGTCGGGGGGTCCGCGGTCCGGACCCTCGCAGCAGTGGGTTCGCGTGGTCCCTGCGCGCGCCGCGCGGGGCAAGGCCGTGCGAGGGCGCACGCGTCCCCGACGTGGCCTGGAGCCGCCCACTCCGCCGGCGCGGCACGACGAGCCGCAGGATGCGGACGCCGCGCTCGACTTCGACGAAGCCATCGCGTCCTGGTAGTTCGGGGCGCATGAGCGCTCCCCGCCCCAACCCGCTGCTGTCGGACCGCGACGTGGACTTCCAGCTCCACGAGGTGCTGGCGGTGTCACGGCTGTTCTCCCTGCCCGACTTCGCCGACCACTCGCGCGACACGGTGTCGCTGCTGCTGGAGAGCACGCGCCGCTTCGCCCGCGCCGAGCTCTATCCCACGTACCGCGCCATGGACGAGGCACCGCCCGTCTTCGAGCACGGTCGCGTGCGCGTGCACCCCGCCCTGCGCGCGCTGTACGCCGGCATGGTGGACCTGGGCCTGCTCACCGCCACGCGCCCGCCCGAGGTGGGCGGTCAGCACCTGCCGCTCACCGTGCACGCGGTGGCCAGCGCGTACCTCATGGCCGGCAACCTGAGCGCGTACGGCTACCTGGGCCTCACGTTGGGCGCCGCGCACCTGCTCGAGGTGTTCGGCTCGCCGTGGGTACGAGACACCTTCATGACGCGCCTGTATCGGGGCGAGTGGACCGGCACCATGGCCCTCACCGAGCCGCAGGCGGGCAGCAGCCTGGCGGACGTGAAGACCCGCGCCACGCCCATGCCGGATGGCTCGTGGCGCATCCAGGGCTCGAAGATTTTCATCAGCGGCGGGGACCACGACTTCGCCGAGAACGTCGTCCACCTCACGCTGGCGCGCATCGAGGGCGCGGAAGGAGGCACGCGAGGCATCTCGCTCTTCGCGGTGCCGTCGCGCCGTCCCGAGGGCGACGCGCTGGTGCCCAACGACGTGAACGTGGCGGGCGTCATCCACAAGATTGGCTGGCGCGGCTTGCCCAGCCTGGTCCTCAACTACGGCGAGGCGGGGGACTGCCACGGCTGGCTGGTGGGGCAGCCCGGTCGCGGGCTGGCGTGCATGTTCCAGATGATGAACGAGGCGCGCATCATGGTGGGCCTCAACGGCGTGGCCACCGCGTCGGTCGCGTACCACGAGGCGCTGGCCTACGCGCGCGAGCGTCCTCAAGGTCGCCCCGCCTGGGCCAAGGACGCCAGCCGGCCGCAGTCGCCCATCATCGAGCACGCGGACGTCCGTCGCATGCTGCTGCGGCAGAAGGCCATCGTGGAGGGCGGCCTCTCGCTGCTGCTGTCCGCGTCGTATCAGGCGGACCTCGCGGGCCACTCACCGGACGCGGCGACGCGCGAGCGCGCCAGTCGGCTGTTGGATTTGCTCACGCCCATCGCCAAGACGTTCCCGGCGGAGAAGGGCTTCGAGGCCAACGCGCTCGCCCTCCAGATTCACGGCGGCTACGGCTACTCCAGCGAGTACTCGCCGGAGTCGTGGCTGCGCGACCAGAAGCTCAACAGCATCCATGAGGGCACCACGGGCATCCAGGGCCTCGACCTGCTGGGGCGCAAGGTCATCGCGGGCGAGGGCGCCGCGCTGCGCGCCTTCCAGGAAGAAGTGGACGCCACGGTGGAGCGCGCGCGGGCCGCGGGCGTGGAGGCCGCGTGGTGCGACGCGCTCCTGGGCGCGATGTCCGAGGCCGCCACGCTGACGATGGAGCTGGCGGCGCGGGGACTCGCGGGCGAGGTGGAGGCCATGCTCCGCCACAGCGCGGACTTCCTGGAGATGTTCAGCGTGCTCGCGGTGGCGTGGCGCTGGTTGGACCAGGCCGCGGCGGCGCGCGAGGGATTGGCGCGCGGAACGGACGGGCAGGCGTTCTACGAGGGCAAGCTCGCGGCGGCGCAGTACTGGTTCGCGGTGGAGGTGCCTCGCGTGGCGCTGCTCGCGACGCTGTGCCGGACGGCCGAGGACTCGTACGCCCGCATGCGGCCCGAGTGGTTCTGAGCCGACATCGGCTCACCCCGGCGCGCGATTCTCCCACGCGCGCCGCGCCGGTCCGCCACAATGCCGCCCGTGCCAGTCTCCTTCCATCTGTGTCAGCCCGGAGGGGGCGCCTCGTGCGGTGCCTGCTGCGGCCTCTACAACTTCCAGGACCACTCCCGCTTCATGCTGGCGGAGCACCTCTCCATCCAGACGGAGCGGCTGCGCCACACGCCCCGCGAGCCGGCCGCCTACCGTGACGCGGCCCAGGAGCTGCTCGCGCGCCGGCCCCAGGAGCCGCTGTTCCCCACCGTGAGGGTGTGTCCCCTGCTCGGCTTCCTCGACGACGAGCGCCGCCAGGTGGGCTGCCTGGGCCATCCCAAGGTGACGGGCGGCGTGGACCTGCGCGACTGCGGCGTGTACCGCGCCACCCTCTGCGAGACCTTCACGTGTCCGTCCTTCGGCTGGCTGACAGATGCCCAGGCGCGGCTGGTCCAGGCCGCGTGCGCGGATTGGTATTTGTATGGCCTGGTCATCACCGACGTGGAGTTCGTGCGCGGCTGCCTGCGCCTCGTCGAGTGGGAGCTGGGCGGCCCCGCGCGCCCCGAGGTGATGGTGGCGCGGCCGGAAGTGTTGGAGCCAATGCGACGATTGCTCGGCCTGAAGGAGACCGCCGCGCGCGAGGACTCCCGCGCCGCGGTGTTTGGCCGCTTCACCCGTGACACCGAGGGCGAGCCCGTGCCGCGCACGCTCGACTACGCGGCCCTGGGCGCGCGCGCCGCCCCCGAGGACGATGTCGTCATGTGCCTGGGCCATGCCCCCACCACCGCCGAGGCGCTGCTCGCCGCGCGAGAGCAGGTGCGCACCCACGTGCGCGCCGTGGCCCGCGCGCTGGAGTCCTGACGGGCGCACGCCGCTTGCAACTCCCCTGGGCAACACGCGCGCGTGGGAACGCGAGGGGGACGTGATGGGCATGGGCTGGGTGCGGTGGGGCATGGCGGGTTTCATCATCCTGGCGCCGGGGTGCCAGGGACGGTCCTCGCGACACGCGGAGCCACCGCGCGCCGAGCTGCGTGCCCCGGAGTCCGCGAGCACCGCCTCGCCCACGCCGGCCACGCCTCGCGCAAGCGCGGAGGACGCCAAGACGGTCTCACCGGGCGCCAGCGCTCCCGAGCAGCCGCCGCTCGTGGCGCCGCGAGCGCCTCCGCCCGCGCACGCGGTGGAGCCCGGGGGACGGGTGATGATTGGCACGGCCGCGGTGCAAGCCCGCGACGACGAGCCCTGGTTCGAGGGCGCGGCCCGAGCGGCCATGGCGGCCCAGCCCACGCCGCGGTCCACCGCCGAGGTGGTCATCGCCTCCAGCGAGGTGCGCGGGCGCGTGGCGCGCAGCGGACGTCACGCGCTGCGGGTGCACGACCGGGAGGGCATCACCTACGAGCTGGCGTGGGATGCGCACAGCCGCGTCCTCGACCAAGGCCGCCCGGTGCACCGCCAGCGCCTCGCGCGAGGCATGTCCGTGCACGCGCGCTTCGTGCTCGTGGGCGACCGCGCCATCGCGCGTGACGTCCAGGTCCAGCGCTGAGGTCTCCTGAAGTGAAGCGCTGAGCGCCTCCTGAAACGACGACACCCGGGCAGCCACGAGGGCCACCCGGGTGTCTGGGCTCCATCCGAGGGACGGAGCAGGCGCCGCTAGTACGCGCCCTTCAGCGACACACCCGAGTACGCCGAGTAGCCGCGAACCATCACGTACACCGTGCCGGCCGAGGCCTTCGCCGGGATGGTGCACGTCTCGTTGTTGCCGCTGGCGTACGGACGGCAGTCATACGTGGTGGTGGTGGGGGCCGCGCCGTAGCGAACGTACAGGTCCGCGTCGCCCGTGCCGCCCGAAATGGTGAACACCGACTGGAGGTTCGCCGGAACCGCCATCGTGTAGTTCACCGTGGAGCCCGAGGCGCCGTTCGCCAGGAGCACCGGCACGCCGTTCACGAGCACGTTCCCCACGATTTGGCCGTAGGTACCGGTCAGCGTCACACCCGAGTAGGTCGAGTACGCGTTGAGCATCACGTAGTACGTGCCCGCCTGGATGTTGGTGATGGTGCACGTCTCCTCGTTGCCGGAGGCGTACGGACGGCAGTCGTACGTGGACGCGTCCGGCGCGGAGCCGAAGCGCACGTACAGGTCCGCGTCACCCGTGCCGCCGGTGATGACGAACTTCAGGCTCGTCTGGCCCGCGGGGACCACCAGGCTGAAGAACTTGTTGTTGCCCGAGCTGTCCGCGGCGGACACGCCCACGCCGTTGGTCAGCGGGGTGGTGACGGGCGGAACCACGACACCGCCCACGCCCACCGCTTCCCACGCGGCCTTCACGGCATCCTGCGTGGCCTGGTCATAACCCAGGTCCACGGCGGCCTGGATGGTCCAGGTCTTCGCCTGGAGGTACGTCGTGCCCGCCGAGTACAGGTCCGTGTTGGCCTTGTACCAGATGGCGCCCGCCT